>DASQLD010000139.1:0-3215 GCA_035630195.1 Bryobacteraceae bacterium | reverse complement strand
CCATGCCATATGCGCGGCCACACGCTCAATTTCAACTGGCCCACACTCTTCCAAGAACGCGCTCCGTAGGTGCTCAGTATCTGCGAAAGAATCAAACAGCATCAACCCGAAGTTCGCCGTTTGCGCCAGGCAGTATCCAATATCTGCTTCTCGCTCTTGCCAAGCAAACGTATCAAGGTCGATGGCTGTGACTCGGTCATCGGACACAAACAAATTCATGGGATGGAAGTCGCCGTGACTGGGGCGCATCGACGTTGGACGTTTGGCCAGAATATCGATAATCATCTTGGTTAGATCGTTCGGTAGAGCGCTCCCCAAGGCTAGGGATAGTGTCTCGGCGCGCTCAACGGCTGCGGCAGGATCGAATAATTTCTCTGGTCCCGGAGCATCGCACTCCCACATAGCCTTAAGCCACACGGCTGCGTGACGGGCCGCAGCTTCCGCTTGCGTACTTGTTTGCATGGCATCCAGAAACGAAATTCCTGGAGCCTTCTCGAGTAGGAGAAGACTTCGTTCAGGGATCCAGGCGATAGGCTCGACGACCGTGTAACGCGCAGGAGGTCGTAACCCGCATCCCCATACTGCCCGAAAACTCTCGTATGCTGTTTTCGCCCGATCGGACTTCGAGACTTTTCCGATAACTCGCCTCCCATTCCATTCGGCTTCAAACAAGACCTTTCGGAGTTTCATCACGGAGCGGATAACATTCCAGTCGCCGCCAACGCGTTCTGTGACGACATCGATTAGCTCCTCAATGTTGGGCGCGGAGATCTTTTCGTTTGGTTCGGTTTGGTCCCAAGCAAACAGGTTTGCTGTCATATGGTGACCATCCTCAAATTCCGGCGCGATTCCCTGCCGGCGGAGATCCGAGAACCTCGCGGAGTCACGCCTAGAGCGATTTCACACTTATGTGCAAGTGCGGCGAATCGCAGGACACAGCCATGCCCAAAACGTCTGCTGTGCGAGTCATCCCAACAGATCCCGCTGACAGGTTTCAGCCAAACCGCTACTCGCGGAGCTTTCCATCCTCGAATCCGTGGAGTTCGTATCGGTCTCAACTCATCCGCGCCATTCCGTAGCAAGTTAAGATAATCCGGGGAAAGCCCACATTCAACGGATATTTCCTTAAGCCTCTCCGGCAACTCGTACCTCACAAGCAGGGAAGACGCCCGATCCGTCATTTCATACTCTTTCACCATTCCAAATGCCTTGCTACCGTGCTCGCAATTGGTGAGACGGAGACAGACTTTTTGCGGTCCTTCGTCGACGGCTTCGACCTCATAAGAGTCGTGTTCGAATCCCGTGTCTGCGAACGCCCCGGGATGATTCCTAGGCACATCCATGTAGCGATTGAGCTCCTCCATCCAGTTCCAGTCATCGCAAGGGTTGCCGACGACCATCGCGCCGCTTTTTCCCCCGACGCCATACAACGCGACTAGCCTTGCTCCCCATCTCGGCGAAATGACGGCATAGAGGTTGTGATTCTTCATCACCCATTCCAGTTCGCCGTCATTGTCAATATCTACAAGCTCGACGCTGGCTCCGATCGTCTTGTGCGTCATCCAGTGCGCCGCTTCTGCTGTTACCGCTGCGTGCCGGCAATGACTCGTCAACGCTCGAGCCCATGGGCTTGCATGTCCGTGCTGGGTGGCGTCGCCGTGCGGTCCGGCAGCAGGTGTGTGCCACGCTGTCTCCCAATTGCCGACCAATAACTGCTTTTCCGCAAGGTCGATTAATGATGCGTCAGCCTGATCAGCGGCACGCTCCTTTACTTTGGTATCAGCCCAAGTGAAGAATCCACGATATGGCGCCCAGTCCGGCGCAAGATACCACTTCTCGTAGCCTTCCCCGGCTTCGAAGTCGGTCGCCAGTTCCTGGAAAGTCCCCAATTCAATGTCACGCTTCGTGGCAACGTCTGATTGCCGCGCGTGAGCAGTCAGTCGAACGGGCTTAATCCAATTGCTGGAACCGAGCCATTGTAGGAATTCCCGATACCGATCAGGACCGTCTCCTCCCCACTCGCCTACGCCCGCGACCTTCTCCATATCGTCGGCATACAGTGCAAGCATCGAGTCTTCTTCGCCTCCGGACGCATGAACAAGAAGACCTTCCAGTTCTTCTTGCACTTGCCGCCAGTCCTCATCCTTTTTTGGGGGAATGCTACGCCTCAGACGTGTCGCGATCGGAAATGCTACTAAACCGATCCCGTCGGTGATCTCGTGCATACCATAAAGATCGGGGTCCCACCGGTTGGTCTCGTCATAAAGAGTGCGGCCTCCACCATTGCGGCCCAACAGCAGTCGATCGTCAAGAATCACATACTCATAACCGCCGTTGCGTAGACGAGCGTCCCTCAATACCGGCGCCATTCGCCTTGTATCCCACACACGTTCCGGCGGCCAAAACGTTTTCACTTCGCGCGGATCGACGCCGAGGTGTTGTTCGAAAAGCATCAGCTCTTCATTGAGCTGCTTGCGGTTGTAATCGAGGCCGAAAAATCGCATGATGTTCTGGCCATAGCTGCTACCCACAATCTCCACCAGACCGCCGGTGACGAGTTCGCGTACGTAGTGAAGAAACTCGGGCTCATGCCATGCGAGCGCCTCGATAAGAGTGCCGCTAAGATGCAGATTGAGCGGGATCTCGGCACGTTCGTGCAGCCGTAGGATGAAAGTAAACCCAGATCTGGATTCCTCTGAACCCACAATTGCCTCAATTCCTTCGCGATTGTCATAACCAGTCGTGATCAGGTACTGATTCGCATGATGTACTACGGCTAGCGACGTCTGCATGTCAGCTGTTAGTTGGATACGAAACGGCCCTCGGATGTTACGAGTTACGTTAAAAGTTAGTTTCGAACGCGCAGATTGTTAGTGACGTCGTGTTTGTAACCGGTACATTCGCGGGCTTATTCCGAACTCCATCCGAAATGTACGATTGAAGTTAGAGACGTCTCCGAAACCGCAATCGAACGCAATGTCGACCACCTTGCGGGAATCGGTACGGAGGTGGACAGCGGCGGCTCGAAGTCTCGTTCGCAGTAAATACTGATGCGGAGTTACGCCGGTGATTCCGTGGAATGTGCGGAGAAAATGGTAGGGACTTAACCTCGCTACCCGCGCGAGGGTGTGAAGATCCAAGGGCGCATCTGTGTGGTTCTCGATCATTCGCACGATTCGGGTGACCTTGCCGAGAGCGCCCGATTCCGGCTGGTC
>DASQLD010000138.1:0-3261 GCA_035630195.1 Bryobacteraceae bacterium | reverse complement strand
GCAGTCTCGGATTCGGCCTTTTGAATGCGCCGCTCGACTTCACGAACCGAATCAAGGTAATTGCTGACCTTGGATCTGTCCGAGGGTCCAAGCTTTTTCTGCAGGCGCGAAATGTCAGAACGAACCCAATCGAGGAGACTCGAGCTTTTACGCAGCTCGGCCTGACGGTCGGCCGCGCTGCCTCCGTCGCCGAAGAGACGCTCAAACGCTACCCTCGGATGTGCCTCCGCGGGCAGAGGTGTGGTTGGCGAGGACCAGGAGAGATTGTTTTGGTAAACGCAGGCATACCCGTTGTCGCACTGGCCGACCGTGGTGAGCAGGTCCATGGCGAGTTCCAGGGACGGCAGGCGTGTTTCCTTTCCCAGGTGTTTGGCGGCGATCTGATCCACCGTCGTGCCGAGATGGTAGTCCGTGCTCTCCGTCCACTTAGCCTTGGCCGCGCTCAGGAAGGCGGCATTCGAGGTTGCGTGGGTGCCAGGGTAGGCGTTTCTTAGCTCGAGGTTCGTCACCACGGTGAGGTGATCGACAACCGAAGAGAGGGATTGCAGAGTCGGCGAGAGAGCTTCGAGCTTTCCTTCGCCTGGAGGCGTCCACTCAGCGATGTGGGCTCCCATCGGCATGTACACGAAGCCCAATCGCCGTACGGGATTCGCCGGTGTCGCCGCCAGCGCCGTCATTGAGGGGACCATGGCATCGAGTAATGGGAGGGCAATCGTTGCCCCCATTCCCCGGAGAAACGTCCGCCGAGGCAAAGCCTTTTTCGTGATGATCATTGTGATCTCCTCATTTGAAACGGTGCGCTATTTACGATACCCAAAATGAACGACGAAAAACGAAAATTGCTAGTCCGGGCGTCCCGGACAATCTTGCGGACGGCCGGCGAATCGTAGTATTCAACGCCGCGACCCAAGCCGTAAGTAAGAAGCTTCTCGGTGAGAGTCGTGGCGAAATTTTCGGGGCGGCTTAGCAATGCTTTTTGAAGACCTGTCGCGCCCTCAAACTTCGAACCGTCCGGCAGACTCCCGGCGACATCGATGGGCTTGCCATCCTCGACGGTTCGCCAGCGCCCTACGGCATCGTAGTTTTCGAGCGAGAAGCCGACGGGGTCCATTAATTGATGACAGCCGGAGCAGGCCGGATTCTTGCGATGTTCAGCCATGCGCTCGCGAATCGAAAGATTCTTGCCTCCACCGCCAGCGTTCTCTTTCAAAGCGGGGACGTCGGGCGGGGGCGGCGGGGGCGGGACTCCCAGGACGTTATCGAGGATCCACTTGCCGCGAATAACGGGCGATGTGCGTGTCGCGTAAGAGGTAACGGTGAGCACGCTTCCATGACGCAGCAGGCCGCCCCTGACGCTGCCTTCGGGGAATGTGATCCGTCGGAACCGACTTCCATATACGTTCGGGATGCCGTAGTGCTTCGCCAGTCGTTCGTCGACAAACGTATAGTCAGCGCTCAGCAAATCTAGCACGCTGCGATCCTCACGCATGATGCTTTCAAAGAACAGCTCGGTTTCTTTGCGGAACGAGCGGCGCAAATTGTCGTCGAAATCGGGGAACAGGCGCATGTCCGGTGTTGTCGACGCTAGATTGCGAAGATACAGCCACTGTTCGGCAAAGTTATTCACTAAAGCTCGCGACCGGGAATCGGCGAGCATACGTCGGGTCTGCTGCTCGAGAACCGTCGGGGTCTTTAGTTTGCCCTGAATGGCTGCGTCGAGTAGTTCATCGTCCGGGATGCTGCTCCAAAGGAAGAAGGACAAACGTGACGCCAATTCGAGGTCGCTAATACGATATGGCGAACCGGGCGCGATTCCTGCTGGGTCCTGCTCGACTCGAAACAGAAACTCGGGACTTACGAGGACGGCGCTCAATCCCATCTCGATGCCCGCTTCGAAGCCGCTCTCCGCTCGCGCTTCCTGGTAGAACTTGAACGGCGTCTGAACGTCGGCGTCTGTGACCGGCCGGCGGTATGCTCGACGCATGAGAGTAGACAGGATGCGTTTGGCGCAGGCGTCCGTCTGCTCTTTGCAGACAAGAATCCTTCCACGGCTCGGCGTGTCTCCCGGGCCCTTCGCCTCGTAGGGTCCGTTTATAGAGATTGAGTACAGGGCAGGTTGAATGCGCGGATGCCGGTCCATGTTGAAATGCGCGTGCCATGGCTGACGCTCGGTCTCAAGTAAGGGAGCCGCTTTCTTCGGGAAGGCGACGGCCAAGACGTGCGGTCCGGCCTTTACCGGGATTCGGATGCTCAAATCTTTATCTACGAGCGAGTGATCCTTGCCGGGCGGAGGCGGGAGAACGGTGAACAACTTGACGCGGGCGCCATCGAGCATCAGCTCGACATCGGCCGGCTCGCGAAGACCCTCGACATGCTCATTACGATCGCGCGCCAACCGGATCTGGATGTCGTACTTGGCTTCGAGCGGGAAATTGTACTTGACCGTGCTTCCGCCGCGGGTGCCGATCGGCAGCCCTTCAAAATGCTCCTCCTGGGTGAGGTCGGGAGGCAGAGTGACGGTGTCGCCGCCTGGAGAGCGGGCGGGGCTACCCATCGCGAGACGGCTGATTTTACGAGCGGCCGATAAGTATCGTTCGAGGAGTGTGGGGGAGAGATCGCCAACGGTCACGTTATCGAAGCCATGACTCGATTCGTCGCTGGGAAGGAGAGATGTTACATCGAGTTCGATGGACAGGAGGTCGCGAATCGCATTCTGATATTCGGTCCGGTTGAGCCGGCGGAACGTGTCGGTTCGGCCCGGGTTCGGCTTGGCGGTCGATCCTTTGTCGAGAGACGATTCGAGGGATGACAACAGGGTTGTGTATGTCTTCTCATCCGGTCGCGGCAAACCTGCGGGTGGCATCGAGCGGGTTCGGAGCTTCCGAACTACTTTTTCCCAGGCTTGCGACTGGGGGACAGGGTTGTGTACGTCCGCCGCATCAAGCGAGAGGCCGCCTGTTTTCACTTTGCTGTTATGACAGGCGACGCAATAGCGAGTGATTGCGGTCCGTTCGGGCGAGGCTGCGGTCTGAGCGGTCACGGCGGCAACGCAGCCGCCCGTAAGGAGAACTACGGACATCCAGCGATTCATTAGAGCTACTTGGTCAGTTTAAAGGCCTTTGGCCGGTACACGCTACTTATATTAGTATCGTCCTTCTTGGTATCGTTGTGGGTGACGGGCGCGCGGCGATGACCAAGAACCAGCAAATGATCCGTTGTTCCTCCTGCGGAGCTATGAATCGAGTACCGGACGATCCGATT
>DASQLD010000137.1:0-5103 GCA_035630195.1 Bryobacteraceae bacterium | reverse complement strand
TGGCCGGCGTTGGCGAGTAACGCATCAACAGGCCGGCTCCGTATAGCCGCATAGAGTTCATCCACGCCCTCTAGTGTCGCGAGATCGGTCTGGACTGCATCCACCGAGACACCAGACTCGCGGAATTCATGGGCTGCTTGCTCTATTGCAGGCTGATCAGCAGCAATCAGCAGGTCGAAGCCTTCTGCGGCACACCGTTTTGCGAGTTCGTAGCCTATACCGCTGGACGCGCCCGTGACGATTGCTAACTTTCTTGCGTTTGCGTTCATATTTGTCTCCCCTTCCGGCCACGCGGTTGAAGGCCTCGCCGCACTGCAAGGCTGGCAACCCCGAGCCCTATCAAGCTTAGGCTTCAGGTACAGCGGCGCGCTGGTCTGCAATCACCTGGTATCCACCCACTGCGACACTACTGCTTAAGCGAAATATCTTTACATACGCTGGAATATGCCTTCGACTACCCCTCACTGCTTCCCTAGCGCTCGTGAATACAATTAAGCGTGCAACCGCTAAGTGCATGGACTACCGCACACTTCAGTTGATCTCATCGGCAAAGAGATCTGACGGTTAGTTAATGGAACATAGTGAATCGACTGTTTCTCGTACACTGCTGCAAGTATTGGGTGATGTCCAATGAAGCCTTCTAGACCTTACGCCTTGACGACCGGCTTCCGTTCAACGAGAGGAGTGCCGTTCGGCTCGACACAACCGGGAATATAGATGGCTTCTCGTTCGCAGATACTCAGATCGGCACGGACTAGAACGTTGGGAAGGACACTGACCGTGATGTTCACACTAGCGGGTAGTAAACAACCAAGTTGGTGATTTGAAATATGCGACACCGAAGCCAATGTGCTGAAATGAGCAGACCGGAACCGGTTCCGGCGCGTCCCTGCCCCAACCGAGGTGCTCCTAACGTGCGCTTCTGGAACATTACGAGTGATAATGCCCGGTCTCGCAAAGCAATTCTTCGAACCTGGGCGACGGCGAGATATCTGGCGCACGGGGGACGCCCTACGACAGTCAGTATCGAACTGGATGGCTTATTGAGGAAGCGATCCGGCGGCTTAGGCGGGGGTGTGTGCTTGCGATCCGGTCTAACGGATGAGGGGGTTCATCCAAGCGTGAAAACGTGATCCGTTGTCTAGGCTACGCTGCCAGGATCGGTGCCCCGATTAGCTCACTCATAACCTAAGCAGATTCAACTGGGCCGCGAACTTGAACCATAACCACATCGAGAGCTATGGCGCTGCAGTAGTCCAGCCGTTTTAGCAGCATTGCGAGTGCGATCCAGAGACAGGAAACTAGTCGCCTATGAATACTACTGCGCGGTCGAGCCCGATACATTAGCGCAACGTAAACATCGATTCGAAGCAGTGATCCCTAAGTTCAATTCGGTGACTAGAGCTATGAGGGTTGACCCTGATGCTGCACAGCACAAACTCATTCGCTTGACCTATCTTCTGCAAACCCATCTGCCGAAGAAGCAGAACTGTACGGAGATCAGCTCAGGCTCGGCGAACCGCGTCACCAGATTGCGATGGAACGGAAGAGCTTCACGTCTCCCCCCGGTACGGAGACAGTGCGGGCAACGCCGCCGTGAGAACGTTGAACCGGTCCTACAGCGTCACGGCTGACCTGGAAATTCCGGATCGCGGCGCAGAAGGAGTGTTGCTATCTTATGGAGGCAAACGACAGGCGCTTATCGCTGTACTTGCAGGGAGGCAAGCTGCACTTCGCGTACGACTATGTGGCGGACACCAGGATCATCTGGAGTCGAAAAGAACGTGCCGACAGGCATACGAGTTGAGACGGCAGGCAAGCCGATGTGCCCAAGGGCCTCGGGGCTCCCGGCCGCGCGCAGCTCTACATCGATGGCGAACTTGCGATCAAAATTGGCCGCGCTTGAACCAGATCACGCTGTTGGGATCGCGAAATAGAATCTTGAGCCGATATCGACTTCCGATTCTACCCAGATTCGACCTCCATACTGTTCAACAATTTTCTTGCAGAGCGCGAGTCCTATTCCATTTCCCTGTATTTCCGCGCTGTGAAGACGCTTGAAGATCCCGAAAATGCGGTCGTGATATTCGGGGGATGCCAATACCGTTGTCCGACACGCAGAATACGGCCTCGTCATCACGTTCGACACCAGTGAGGCTGACCTCTGCCAGGCGATGCGGGCTCCGGTATTTGAGCGCGTTCCCAAGCAGATTCTGAAGTAGCTGGCGTAAATGTCCAGCTTGGACAGCAACAGCAGGAAGATTTCGCGTGACATCAACACGCGCACAGGCCTGTTCGATTGCGCCGGCAATGCTCGTGAGTACCTCGGCGGCTACGGTATCAGGATCTACTAGCGGACATTGCGTCAAATCCTGTGGCTCGATCGTCTGGGCAAACGTGAGCAGGTCGCCTACGAGCGTTTCCATACGCCCCGCGTTCTGCAGAATATACGTGAGGGCGGTCTCAGCTGCTGGGCCGAGCTTCTCCGGTTGAAGTTTCTGTAAGAGCTGTGTATAGAGCGCAATTGTGCGAAGCGGTTCGCGCATGTCGTGAGCAGCAGCGTAAGCAAATTGCTCCAGATCCGCGCTAACACGATGCAACATTTCATTTGCACGTTGTAATGACTGTTCCAGCCTCCTGGGCTCGGTGAGGTCAGTGAACGCTACGATGACCTGCGACCAGTCATCGCGCTCCGTTGGCAGCAGCGAGACGTTCATCTGTACCAGGCGTCGATCGCCATCCAGAGTGTATGCGCCCAACTCCGCGACGAAGGTCGACGCTCCCCCGGCTAGTGCCACGATCTCGTCAATGAAAACCTTTGCCGCCGCCGAGTCGAACAACTTGGGAAGCGCACGGATTAGGTCCTCTTCCGAGTCAGCACCATAAAATTAGCGCGCGACGCGGTTGACGTGCCGGACTCGAACTCGCCGGATCGCTTCAGACAAGAGCTCGGCATTCGATTCGAGACCCGTTCGGACGTGCTCAGCGCCAGAAGAAATGAGATCAGCGAGAAGCTCTTTCACCGCCGAAAAATCTTCGTCCCAAATTCCAACTGGAGCACCTTCGAATAGGGTTCGGTACCGGGCCTCGTCGCGTGATTCAGCTTGATCATCCATGAAGAGTAACGATGTCCGGCAGCCAGAATCCAGTGTAACCAAGGCGATCTCGCGATTTATGACAAGATTGTGCGCCTGTATGTGTTCGGCTGCCGCAGCAGTTCCGGGCTAAAAGCTCCAAATTTCTAATTCAACGCAATTGATGGCGTTTGAGCAACCTCCAAAAAATATGAATCATCTGTTTAGCTGATGCCGTCTGTCCCGTGAATGTGGGGGTGTTTGAGCGCCGACATGTGCTTGCCAACTTCCAAGGCTGACGCCCCAGCGTCCAGGCTCCATACCTTACTCCGTCATGTGGGAACAAGATGAGTGCACAAGCGAATAGTACTGCCGGTTTGTCAAAGAGAGGTTTGCCTCCATTGCCGACTTGTCGCATGAGGTATATGACCCTACCCGGAATTCTTCTAGTATTTGGGTCCTGCGGTCCCTCCGGCCCGCCTGCCACTGAATCGGCTAACAAGGCCGTGTCGGACCCGCTGCCATCCTGGAGCGATACCGCAACCAAAAAGACCATCATGGCTTTCGTTGAGAAAGTGACAACAGCCAGCGGTCCGGACTTCGTCACTCCTGAAGATCGCATTGCGACATTTGATAACGATGGAACGTTATGGGCAGAGCAGCCTATTATCGAGAGCCTTTTCGCGATGCATCGCCTTAAAACCGCTGCCGAAAAGACACCGTCTCTGAAGTCCAAGCAATCCTTCAAGGCTTTTCTCGAAGATGACAAGAAGTACCTGGGCTCGCTTGATCACGACGAACTGCTGAACGCGCTTCTTCAGCTAATCATGGTGGCGGAAGCTAACACCAGCCGCGAAGAATTTCAGGCTTCTGCCGCCGAATTCATGAAGACTGCGACTTACCCCAAACCTGCACCCATGCCGGTGAAGAAGGCCACATATCAGCCTATGATCGAACTCCTCGAATATCTTCGGGCCAATGGTTTTGAAACCTGGCTGTGTTCCGGGGGGACCACCGACTTCATGCGAACCATTTCTCAGGAATACTATGGAATTCCCACACAGCAAGTGATGGGCACTCGATTCAAGCAGCAATACAAAGAGATCAATGGGCGCTTGGCGATCTGGCGTCTGCCGCAGATAGAGTCCATCAACGATAAGTACGAAAAGCCGGTGAACATTGCTCTCAACGTGGGTAAACGCCCTTCCTTTGTTGCCGGAAACGTGCGCTCCGGCGGAGATATTGGACAACTCAGCTATAGCCAGGGTCGATCCGGTCCGTCATTTCAGTTGTTGATCAATCACGACGACGCGGGCCGGGAATTCGCCTACCAGGAAAAGGACAACGCTTCTCTGAATGCCGCGAAGGCGGGTAATTGGACGGTTGTCAGCATGAAGAACGACTGGAAGCAGATCTTTAGAACCGCTCCATAGATGGTAATTTGTCGGCGAGAGGCGTGTTTGCACATGAAGGGCCTCTGCCCGGACGATCGCGTAGTGAATGATAGGTTCAGATTGGAACTCCGGAGCTGATCGCGTTATTCCTCAAAAAGCCACGAACGATCCTAAGACGGTATGCGATTCGCTACTCTATGTCTTCGGGATCGTTGAATAGCACCGTCAGCTTTATGGAGCCGTGCTTGACCTGCGGAAACCCCGGCGCTAATCGGTCTCCAGGGTCCAGATTCGATGCCGTATCGTCAGGCGGAAACAGGACCAGAGAACCTAAGAACTCGAGAACATCGATCCGCTCCATAGCGCTCAAGGAGGCGAACCGGTCCCGTGAAGATTGTGCTTCGCCGCCGTGAATGATCTAAGGCTGCGGACTTCCGGGGCTCTCCCGGAGCGCTTCAAGAAGCATAGAAGCCTAGCAGGGTGCTGAAAAAGCTTGAAGTTCCGTTACCTATTGAAACAACAGAGCGTCTTTATGTTTCAGCTCATGCGAGGATCTGACACCCAACAGGGTTCGATGTTCAGCTACCTGTCACCGGAGGAGCGCGTACCGGTGAAGCATCCTTTGCGATCGATAC
>DASQLD010000136.1:0-6377 GCA_035630195.1 Bryobacteraceae bacterium | reverse complement strand
TCGTTCGCGCAGCAGCAGAAAGCAGCTCCAAAGCAGTCCATGCCAGCGGACACGCTCGACAGCCTTACGGCTCCCATAGCGCTGTACCCGGACGCCCTGTTGGCGCAAATTCTGATGGCCGCGACAAATGTGAAGGAACTGCAGTCTTTCTCCGGGTGGCTGTCAACCAACAGCAACCTGAAAGGGAGTGACCTCCAAAAGGCCGCCGAGCAGGCTGGGTTCAGCCTGTCTTGCGTAGCGCTGGCGCCATTTCCGCAAGTGGTCCAGATGATGGTTCAGAAACCGGACTGGACCACCCAGTTGGGCCAAGCCTTCACGAATGACAAAGAGGGTGTTTTCTCTTCCATTCAGCGCCTGCGGCTGAAAGCGCAGGCGGCCGGGAATCTCAAGACCACTCCAGAGCAGCAAGTTGAGACCCAGACCACATCGAGTGGCCAGCAGGTTATTGTCATCCAGCCATCGAATCCGCAGGTGGTTTACGTACCGCAGTACAACACACAAACGGTGTACGTTACGCAGCCTGCTCCGGTGTACTCGGCGACGTCAGTAGGAGTGGCCGCTGCTGTGGGCTTCACCGCGGGAATCATTATCGGCGCTAGCAGCAACCATTATTACGGACCATACGGCTGGCACGGCGCCGCCATGTACAACGAGGCTTGGGAGGATCGGTACGACTACCTGGAGGATCGTCAGGAGAACCGGCTCGACTACCGGGAGGACCGCCAGGAGAACTTCCAGGAGAACGCGCCGGAGCGCCAGGCGAATCAGGCAGAGCGCAAGTCTACCGCGCAGGCGAATCAGGCAGAGCGCAAGTCTACTGCGCAGGCGAATCAGGCAGAGCGTAAGTCTACTGCGCAGGCGAATCAGGCAGAGCGGCAGTCCACTACGCAGGCCAATCAGGCTGAGCGTCAAGCCTCCGTGCAGGACCGGCAGACACAGGCCCAGGCAAATCAGGGTCAGCGTCAAGCCTCGGTTCAAGACCGGCAGGCGCAGCCCCAGGCGAGTCAGGGCCAGCGGCAAATGAACTCTCCCTCTGCGTCCCAAAACAACACACAGTGGCAAAGTCAGCGAAGCACTGCGGGAGCCAGTTCGAGTTACGGCGGGCAGGGCGCATCGCAGCGAAGCAACTCGCAGTCTGGTGGGTTCGCAGGCTACCAATCCGGATCGGCTACCCGGGCTCAAAGTTCCCGAGGCAGTCAAAGCTTATCCTCTAGTCGCGGTGGTGGCGGTGGGCGCGGCGGTGGTGGTGGCGGCGGGCGGCGGCGATAAGGAATGGAGTTGTGCAATCAACAGGAGAACCGGATGCGATTACAGAAACGTGATGTCTCCGTGGCAGCACTGAGCCTCACCATCCTATTCGGAATGTCTTGCGCCAAAGCTCCGGTTCAAACGAAGTTTGCAACACCGGAAGCAGCCGCGGCTGCCCTTTTACAGGCTTTCAAGAACAATGACACCGCAAAAATCGAAGGCATGTTCGGCCGTGAAGTCATTCGGGACCTCGCTTCCGGTGATCCGGCGTCCGATCGCCGCGATCGCGAATTGATCGGGCTTGCAATGGGCCAATCCTGGAAGTGGGTTCCAGTGAATGCACAAACGTCAGAACTCATCATCGGTGATGACCAGTGGCCATTTCCGGCCCCATTGGTCAAAACAGGAACGGAATGGCAGTTCGACGGGAACGCCGCGAAGGGGGAAATCTTAGCCCGTCGAATAGGTCGCAATGAACTGGACGTGATTGGTCTTTGCCATGCGTTGGTGAGCATGCAACGGGAGTATGCCCGTCAGTCTCATGATGGCAAGCCCGCAGGCCTGTTCGCGCAACGACTTCGAAGCAGTCCCGGGCGTCAGGACGGTCTCTATTGGCCCCGTATACCGGGAAAGATGCGCAGTCCTTTGGGTGATCTTGTCGCCCAGGCGGCAGCCGAGGGGTATGACGAGAACAAACAAACATCTGCCCCGTTCTGGGGTTACCAATTCCGGGTTTTGACCGCCCAGGGAGACGCCGCTCCGGGAGGCCGCCGGAGCTATATCGACAAGGGTGATATGTCGGGTGGATTTGCCATTCTTGCATTTCCCGCAAAGTATGCGACCAGCGGGGTGATGACTTTCGCAGTTAACCAGAACAATGTCGTGTATGAGAAAGATTTGGGGTCGCAGACTGCAACTTTGGCGCTGCGCATTACTGAATACAACCCGGATGAATCCTGGTATGAAGTGCAGCTTCCTGAATCGGACGTTCCTTTAAGAACCGCCCCCTTACGCTCCGGCACGGGTGGAAAATAGTCGCGGTTCCAGTGTGGCGTAATCCGACGCTCGCCCGTGTGTAGTGTTAGTGCAATGCCGACACGCCAATTTGCAACAACTGATGACGACTCTGCGCTGACATTGCGCCAGCGCGCTGTGCGAATAGTATCCGCCGCTTCGGCGGGGACTTGTCAGTATTCCCTCTTGGTTACGATGCCAGGTTGTGGCGCCGGATATTTGCCATGGGTATCGGCGAGAAGAGGCGCCGCCGAGTCCATTGTGAACTTTTCTATGTTTGGGGCCATATCGTGCTCGCAGTTGAGCATCTCGTCAAACGTGATTTCACGACCAGTGTGGGCGGCCATGCGGCCCATACTGGAAACCAGGCTCGCCTCAACGCCACGTTTGACCTCGTTGTAAGGTTTATCGTATCGAATGGCGTCCATAAAATCGTTCCACTCGTTTTGGTAAGGATCCTTCTCGTCCGGACTCACCTTGGATTCCCAGATCAAGTCTGCAGCCGCCGCTGTCTGACTCTTGTACAGGCTTGATGGCAGGCCGCAATCGCCCTTCTTGGCAGCGATCCCCATGCCCTTAGTCCCGTGCAGAGTACTCGTGTAGATCTCCTCGCATCCCTTCATGCATCGCCCGTCAAAGAAGAACTTGGCGCCATCTGCATACGTATATTCCACCGAGTAAACGTCAAAATTCTGATCCACGTAGGCGACTCCTTCGGGACTGACTTTGTAGTGTCGGCCGCCCACCCCTTGCGCCTTCACCGGCCATTGGTTCTTCATCCATCCCAGATGATCGATGTGGTGGATGTAAAAGTCGTTGAAGCAGCCCCCGCTCGCCCAAATGAAGCTGTGGAAGCGCTTTACCTGGTAGAGCAGGTCTGTGATACCAGCCGGTTTGGGCGGGGAAAGGAAGTATCCGACCGGGCCATGCATGCGGTAACCACGCTGGAGAATAATTTCACCGATCTCACCGTTGTGGACACGGTCAGCTAGTTCCTGCATAGCGCGGCTGTGGCGCGACATGAGCCCTACCGCTACCTTGAGGTTCTTAGCTGAGGCGTCCTGGGCGAGCGCGAACATCCGCTTACTGGTGGGGCCATCGACCGTAAGCGGTTTTTCCATAAAGACATTCAAACCTTTCTGGATAGCGTAGGTGAAGTGCACCCACCGAAAGGCCGGAGGCGTTGCAAAGATGACGATATCGCCCGGCTTCAAACGATCCATCGCCTTCTTATAGGCGTCGAAGCCGAGAAACTGGCGATCTGGCGGTACGTCCACCTGACTTGGGAAACGTTGTTGCAATCTATTCAGGTCGCTCGTGAGGCGTTCCGGGAACAGGTCGGCCATAGCGACCAGTTTGAGTGGACCGCGCTTGACACCTAGTGCGTTCGCCGCCGCGCCACCGCCGCGCCCGCCGCAGCCGACAAGCGCTATCTGGATGAGGTCGCTGCCCGCTGCGTGGACCGGGGGAATCGCAACATTAGCCAAAGCCGAAACTGCAGCCGTTTTACCGCTGGTCTTGATGAATTCACGACGGCTGGTCGAATCTTGTGAAGTGTCCATGGCCATTCCATTCCTCCGAGACATGTCGTAGCTTCCACCTCGATCGAAGTAGGTCTGGATTGCTACGCGGTCTGATTGTAACCCGTCGCTACTCGATAATAGATGCGTCCGCTTAAGCCCTATCGCCCCGATACACTCCTCTTCGCGATCCTATTGCACGCGCTAATGCGCTTCGAGGTGGGCCAGAGGATTTCCGAACTTGAAGCCAAATAGCTTTGGGTTCTCTCCAATCACTGCCGCCGAGAAAATGTAATAGACATAATCGTACGTTTCCTGCGGCCACTTGTCACGATGGTCGGTCAAGACTTTCCAAAAGTTGCGATCCCTCGGATTGGCGGGCATGCTTTGCAGAAGCTTGACAATGCGGTGTTCGCCCCAGTTGTAGGAAGCGATTACCAGTAGCCCTGAAGCCTGCGCATCGGTGCTGTAAATGTCCTTCAAATAGCGAGACGCCGCGCTGGTTGCTTTCTCCCAATTATGTCGATCGTCCGCGACGTCCGGACGGCGAAAATCAGCGAGAGGTCCGATGCGGAGCCCATACTTTGCTGCGGTCTCAGGGATGAATTGCCACATCCCTTTCGCGATGCCTTTATAGGTGGGAGGACCGCTGATGAATGGATCGAAATCACTTTCCTGAAGCGCGAGATAGAAGAA
Organism: Bryobacteraceae bacterium; assembly: GCA_035630195.1. GTDB lineage: Bacteria > Acidobacteriota > Terriglobia > Bryobacterales > Bryobacteraceae > DASQDN01. The sequence goes on along the minus strand of DASQLD010000136.1, from coordinate 1,899 downwards.
CTGCGGCGGCAGATTTTGCGCTAGTAATTCGTTTGCAATGCGCGTCGTGTAGCCATTTACTTCGGCCTTCTGAATAGCGTTGGCAAGCCTACCGGATGATTGCCATTTCTTGATATAGTTCTGCACTTCCTCGACAAAACCTTTTGGCATATCGAGTTCACATTCGCCGAAGACGCGCGCCATACGTAGGATAAGCCGTTGGTCTTCCGTCATCTTCGGATCGTAGACGCGTAAAGACGTCAGAAAGCGATCATAACTCTTCTCCATTTCCTTCTGGCGGGTTCGATATTTGGTTACCTGGGCTGCGCCCTGCTGGTTCTGGTTCTCTTGAACGAGCTTCTCAAGGCTCGCAATATCGACATCAAGCGACTTCATCGCGTAAAAGATTTCTTTCGCCATGGCAGTCTGTTTGGCGATGTGCTGGTGCTGGTAGAACGCATATCCGCCGATGGCCGCAACGATCAAGATCAAGCCTGCCACGATACCGTGATACTTGCGCTTTTGCTTCTTCTGAACCTGTTGGAACGCTCGACGAACCATCTGCGTGTGTTCGCCAACCGCCTCGCCTGCTGCGGGTTCTTTGAAATAACGGGCCGCATAGACTGCGGTCGAATCAAGTGCAACTGAGGCGGATTGCTCGACTTCGAAGGCGACTTCGGGCCCCGCGATGCCGAGGCGAATGGTCAATGTCGGCGTGATTGGTATTTCCTGCACGCGGCTATCGCCAACATAGATACCGTTGCTGCTTCCGAGATCACGAACGCGCCATTGTCCGCCTTCGAACAAGACTTGCGCTTGGTAGCGGCTGACGTACTCGTTTTGAACCCGTAGTTCGCAGTCTTCCGCGCGCCCGATGCGAAAGGTTGTAGTGAAGCGTCGATCCTGAAATTCCGGTGCTCCGGCTCCTGTGGTGACTCGCAACACCGGTGGCGGCTGGAATATTTCAGGAGGTGTGCGGGCGGCCATTCATCCTAGCTTAAGCGAGCTTTCCGTCAAGATCACCGATACACACGCCACAACCATAACGGCGCGTCTCGAGGCTTCGCTTCGCGATGCGAGTTAGAAACTGCAACGGCATTATCGGAGTCGGAGAAATGGCTAGAGGCTGAGACGGTAGATGGTCACCTACCGCCCGGAGCGCGCCTAGCAGCGTGCAGTTGCGCCAAGACACGGACGACGTACTTCTGCGCGATCTCAGCGGCGCCTACGTCGATTCATCAACAGAGCGCGTTCCGCCTACGCACATTTCGGTCGGTGTCATAGGTGACTCGATAGAAATCACCTCAACCTTTAACTATGCGCGATAGCGGAAGCGCTCGGCAGTCCACTCAGCAGATCCGTACTCTCCCATCTGCACCGTCCCCGTTAAACGGTCATTTTCAAGCTTGCCCACGAATTCATAATCGAGAACCGTCCCTTCATACCGATGACGGCTTCCGAATCGGACCTCATTGCCCTCAACGGAACCGCGCACTTCTCCCGCAATCACCTCACCGCGATGCGTCCCGAACAAGTCTTGGCCTTTTTGTTCGAACGCGATTTGATGATCGGATGCGCCGGCGAAATATCTGATATTCAGCTTCCACTGACCGTCGATATTTGCGAGCGGTCCTTGGGGCTTTGGCGGCTGTGGAATCGCGGGAGGATTCGAAAGGACTGCGCGCAGACGTTCCGCAACTACCTTGTGATCTTCGGGCTGCATCATATACGGCATAATCGTCACCGAACTCGGTGTACCGGAGCGTCGGTCGCCGGAAGCATTCCCTAATACGATGCGCGGCTCTGTGTCGTAGACATGCTTCTCTACTTCACGGCCGGTAATGCCGATCTTCCCCGCATCCCAGCGGATTACGAGTTGCGGCGAATGATTTGACAGCCCGTTAGGTTGACGCACCTCGG
>DASQLD010000135.1:0-21136 GCA_035630195.1 Bryobacteraceae bacterium | reverse complement strand
AGATCGTCCATGCAAGAGTAATCGAGCTATACGCGAAAGCCCACTCACAGGTGGTGACGCAATGAAGGAATACGAATCGGGATTGTGGATCTTTATGCTGGCAGCTTTCCTCGGCTTCCAGTTAATCCGCGGCGTTTCGCCCCTTTTGCACACGCCTCTGATGTCGCTGACGAATGCGATTTCAGCCATCGCGGTCGTCGGCGCGATTCTGATCACCGGTGAAAAAGACGCCCCTCCGTTATCGAAGGCGCTGGGCTTTATAGCGGTGACAGCATCGACAATCAATCTTGTCAGCGGCTATCTCATTACAGATCGCATGCTGAAGATGTTTAAAAAGCGTGGCGGCGAGAGGCAGACATGAGAGAGCTCCTTCTTCCGCTCCTATACCTTCTCGCCGCGGCTGGATTCATTCTGGCGCTCAAGTGGATGAGTTCGCCCGCAACCGCGCGGCGGGGTGTATTCGCCGGTGAGATCGGAATGCTGCTCGCAGTAGTGGGAACCCTACTGCGTTTTGAGGTGGTCGAATACCAATGGATTCTCATAGCATTCTTCCTTGGATCGGCCATCGGTGTTCCGCTCGCGTATCTTATGCCGATGACGGCGGTGCCTCAACGTACCGCTATCTCACATGCATTCGGAGCCCTCGCCTCGGCGCTCATAGGGACAGCGGAATATTACAGGCACACGCCCGACCAAATCACGATGGTCGCGCTAGCGCTCGAGATCCTTCTCGGATTTCTAACCTTCACCGCTAGTCTCATGGCGTTCGGAAAGCTCCAGGAAATCCTGCCTACCCGTCCGATCACGTATAAGGGACAGAACATCGTCAACCTTTTCGTGTTCGCCCTAGCCTTTGTATCGGCGATAGCGCTTATCGTCTCTCCGGAGCACACTTGGTTGTTTCCCATATTCGCGGGACTTTCGTTGCTGTTTGGCATACTGCTCATCGTCCCTATTGGCGGAGCCGATATGCCTACGGTTATCGCGCTGCTGAACTCTTACGCAGGATTGTCTGCATGCGCGATGGGTTTTGCTTTGAACAACAAACTGCTGATCGTCGCCGGCGCTCTTGATGGATCGTCGGGATTCATTCTTGCAGTGATTATGTGCAAGGCAATGAACCGGTCGTTCTCCAATGTTCTGTTCGGCGCCTTTGGACAATTGCAGACGACAACCGCGAAGGCGACCGAACGTCCTGTGCGCTCGGCCGTGGCGGAAGAAGCCGCTTACTTGCTCGAATCGGCTCGCAGCGTCATCATCATTCCGGGTTATGGGATGGCAGTCGCCCAAGCTCAGCACAAGCTTCGAGAACTAGCGGACGCGCTCGCCAAGCGCGGCGTCGATGTGCGTTTCGCAATCCACCCGGTAGCAGGCCGAATGCCAGGGCACATGAACGTACTACTGGCCGAGGCCGACGTACCCTACGACAAGCTGGTCGAGATGGAAGAGATCAACCCTGACTTCCCTATGACGGACGTGGCGTTAGTGATTGGCGCCAATGACGTGGTGAACCCAGCGGCGAAGAACGACAGCACCAGCCCGATCGCGGGCATGCCGATCTTGCATGCATATCGTGCACGCACGGTCATGGTGATCAAGCGAAGCATGAATCCCGGCTTCGCGGGCATCGACAACGATTTGTATTACATGGAGAACACGCTCATGCTCTTCGGCGATGCGAAAGCATTCGTCGGCGACATCATTAAGGAACTGAGCTCAGCGGCCAGAGTAGCCTAAGGAGAATCATCAACAATGAAGCACCTTCCCATATTTCTAGTGGCTGTCATTGCGCTACAGGCGCAAAATGCTGAGCCGCCCAAACCTAAACGCGTCAATCGTGCTATCGAGCTACTCGAATCGGGTCAGCCGATTTACTACACCGGCGGTCGCGGCGGTTACGACGAAGGCAAGAAGATGTCGGCGACAAAGGCCGACTACATTAACTATGAAATGGAGCACGGCGCTTTCGACATGAAAGAGCTGCGCGATTTCATGCGAGGTCTCGTCGATGCCGGCCCAACGCGCACAGGTCACCGCACTCCTGCCGTGATCGTGACTCTTCCGATTCTGGGAAAAGACCCCGCCTCTATGCGGGCTAACTATTGGGTCGCGCAACAAGTGATGGCGGCGGGAGTCCACGGAATTCTTCTCTGCCACGCTGAGAACCCGGAAGCGGTCAAGATCTTCGTTGAGTCCCTGCGTTATCCATTCGCCGAAAAACATCCGGGCCTCGATACCGGCATCCGAGGTAATGGCAGTCAAAACTTCGCTTCGCAGATCTGGGGTTTGTCGCCGACGGACTACATGCTAAAAGCGGATGTGTGGCCATTGAATAAGAGTGGCGAAGTCCTGCTTGGGGTGAAAATCGAAACTCCAATGGCAGCGGAAAATGCTGAGAAAACGACACGCATTCCCGGTATCGGCTTCGCAGAGTGGGGGCCGGGTGACCAGAGCTTCTTCCTTGTCGGTCCTCCCACCCCCGGCGGAATACGCGAAGCGCACCCGGCCATGCAAAAAGTCCGTACCAAAGTCTTCAATGCCGCGAAGGCCGCCAAGATATTCTTCCTGAACTCATGCAATGAGCAGAACGTTATCGATATGCTCAAAGAAGGCGTGATGATCTGCACCGGTGGCGACTCCCCCGCTGCAGACAAAGGCCGTCAATTCTCGAAACGACAGGGCATATGGTAAACATCATTCGATTCCTCTTCATCACGGCGTGTCTCGCATCAGCCCAGGACGGCGGGCGCGTGTTGTTCGACGGCAAGACTCTCAACGGCTGGGAAGCGCGTCCCACGTCCGTTCCCGACAGCAAGGGCGATTGGTCCGTTCAGAATGGCGCTCTTGTTTGTGGCGGGACTGTGCCTAGTTGGATTCACACCAATGATTCCTTCTCGGATTTCGGACTGACGCTCGAGTTTCGTGGTGCTGAAACAGTCAACAGCGGTGTTTTCCTGCGCTCTCAGAAAGAAGGACAACCTCATGTCACGGGGTACGAACTGCAGATCTGGGACTACCAACCCGCGGGCTTCCATACAGGAAGTCTCGTGGGCTCGCTGAAAGCAGACACAGTCAAGATCCTTCCCGGTCAATGGAACAAATACGATGTCACCGCCAGAGGCGGCCACTTCACAGTCGTTCTCAACGGGAAAAAGATCCTCGATGCAGGCGACGCCAAACACAAAAGCGGCGTGATTGGATTTCAATGTCAAAAAGATCAGCGCATCGAGTTTCGAAATATCAAGCTGCAGCCATTGAAGTAAATTCAGTTCGTGCAAGTCTGCAGCGCAAACTCACGAAGACCGGCCAAGCATGCGCACTCCTTGCCGGGAGCGCCGGAGAGTCGCGCGACTCCGCATCGCGCGGCCGGATCCTCTGACCCCAAACTGAGCGCGATCTTCAACTTCTGCATCGCCTCAGTTTTCCGCTTCTCTGCCTCGAGCAGTACTCCGTGAACCAGATATGGGCGATCCCATTCCGGCCAGCGCGATTCAATTGCCTTGAGCTGCTTCTCGGCTTCTTCCGATTGACCGGACACCGCCAGAACTATAGCACGGGTCAACAAGAGATCGCTGTCGTCTGGTGATACTGCAACCGAACGCTCAATTAGTGCGACAGCCTCCTTCTCACGAGAAAATCGCAGAAGCTGCACCGCGACTTCAGGCGCCAACTCGCGCCGCACCGTCGCCTCCCGCAGCCCGTCAGTCAAGAGCGTTGCCGCTTCCTCACGACGTTCCGCCGCTTCGAGAATACGCGCCCTCACCAGAAGAAACTCATTCGTCCGAGAATCGGCCGGAACCAAATCAATTGCTTCGAGCGCCGGACCCGGACCATCAAGACGCAACACCGTCATCGCGAGATCAAGACGCGCCGTTGGTCTCTCAGATAATGCTCGTTCGAAGAATCGCCGCGCAAGCGAGTACCGACCCGCGCGCGCCAGAACTCTCCCGCATTCTTCCACAGTCTGCGCGTCCACATTCATCGCGAGCAGCCGATCGAACTCCTTCTCGGCTTCCTCTACTTGGCCCCCGGAAAGCAGCAACTCCGCTAGATTGCGCTGGAGCGTCGGATCGTCTGGACGCGACTTCGCAAGCCGTCGTAATCGCTCGACCTCTCGATTCCGGCGTTCAGTCTCTGGCAGGGTCGCCAAGCCGATCATGCCGGGTTCACGCCGCGCGTCACGCTGCCGCTTCGGACGCGCGCTCTGATACTGATCCAGGTATTTTTGCGCTTCCTCCGTACGATCCAACACCATCAACGCGCGTCCGAGATGCATCAGAACGTCAGGATCGTTGGCATTCAGCGCCGACGCTCGTCGCAGAGCTTTCTCCGCATCCTCGGGCCGGTCGAGCGCCAGGTACACCGAGCCAAGTTGGTCGAGCGCCTGTGGGTTATCTGGCGTGATCGCAAGAGCCGCTTCGAGATCCTTCGCCGCCTCAGCGCTTCGCCCCAACCTGTGAAGCAACCACGCGCGGGAAACATACGCTGGAGTAAACCTGCTATCGATTCGCAACGCCATCGCCAGTTCGTCGAGTGAGCCTTCGGCGTCATCCCGCCACAGAAACTGCGCCAGATTGTAGTGGCCAACCGAATCTTCCGGATGCGTCTTTATATATGCGCGCATCTCCTTGAGACCCTCTTCCAATCGAACACCTGTGTGGGCGAGGACACGACCGCGATCTCGACGAGCAGCGACGTCCTGAGGCTTCAACTGTACATACTGGTCGTATGCAATTGCCGAATCGCCATAAAACTGCGCGTCCTCCGCGGCCCGTGCAAGAGCCAATACGATGTCCGCACGATCTGGAGCTTTCTGCTGCGCCTGAGCCAGCAAATAGACCGCGCGGCTGTAATCTTTCGATGCGGCATGCGCCAGGCCAAGCTCCAGCAGCACATCGACATCGCCGGGCCGGAGCTTCAAAGCCGTAGTCAGTACACTTTGAGCGCGATCGTAGTGTTGAGCGCGCGCCGCCGCCCGACCGAGTTGGTACAAGACATCGAAATCGCTCGGCATTGCAACCAAAAGGCGTTGAAACGCCTGCTCGGCACGGTCGAACATACCGAGCCTGGCAAACAAATTGCCCGCAGCGAACAGTACCTGTGGATCATCGCTTCTCACCCGTGACAAATAGTCTCGCGCCTCGTCATCCCGCTTAGCATTGACCGCCATGATCGCAAGTTGCAGATTCGCATTCGTATGGGATGACTGCAGTTTCACTAATCGTTCGAACTGCGCGCGAGCCTTCGAAGGCTCTGCACAAAGTAAATAGTGATTGCCGGCGTTATTTAAAAGAGCAGCAGACGCAGAAGCGTCCGCGAGCGCTTTCTCGTAAAACGCTGCCGACTCTTTGCACCGGCCTTGCCGATCGAGGCGCGCCGCTTCCCGCATGTCTATTGGCTGGGCTGCCGCTTCGACAACCAGGATCAGTCCGAAGACGATTCCAACTCTCAAAACTCTATGCGAAGACCAAGTTGTGTACGTCGGCCGTAGGTATTGGCCAACTGATTGTTGGACTTGCCAAACAAGCTGCTCTGGACGTTTGTATTGGGATTCGCCCATGTCATGTTGTTCAGCGTATTGAAGATGTCCGCCCGAAGTTCGAATCGGTAGTTCTCAAACATCGGGATCCTCTTTACGATCGAATTATCGAGATTCAATAGGCCTGGATTCGTGATGCCCTCATACTGCCAAGGATTGGTCCGCGGAGTGAAGTTCGGTAGCCGCACAAAGGCCTCCGTGTTGAACCACCGATCCGGTGTGGGATTGTCGACATGCGGATCACCTACTACCTCCATCCCGCCAAAACGAACGAAGAATCCGGAGCGCCAAGTCAGCAGACCGGTCACGTCCCATCCGCCGATGACCGCATCGAGTGCGCGAGGCATCCCAGTCATGAACTGGCGCCCCTTGCCGACCGGAATTTCCCAGGTACCGGCGACAGTCAACCGGTGGCGTGGACGATCATTCTCCTGCCACGTAAAGGTCTGCAGATAGCTGTCGATGTCGTTGAAAAATACTTCGTCTTTCTGGCGGCTATAGTTATATCCCGTCAGTACCGAGTAGCCGTTGGCGAATCTGCGATTCAGACGGAGTTGGAACGAGTGATAGCTCATATCGCCGCCTTCGATTCCGTCAATCACGTTGAGATTGCCATACTGCGGATACGGCCGCATCAGCGACGTCAGCGCAACGTTCTGCTGGTATCGAAGAGCGCCCGGGAACTTATCCACTGTCAGATAGTTGTAGAACGGATTGGGCACCGACCGGTTGGTCGCGTCCTTATACTGATAAGCCACACGAGGATCGATTTGATTAACGTTAAACGCTCCAATCAACTGGCTCGTCATGTTGAAGTAATACGTCAAATCCAGGACGATTCCTTGTGGCAGTTGACGTTGCAGCGACAGGTTGAATCGGTCACTGTAGCTTCTCGGTCTGTCCCCGACCACGTAGTTGATAGTGTCTCCCAGATTCGTATATCGACCCAGGCTCTTCTCATACGCAGGGACAACGGGCGCCGACGACGGGAATGGATTGCTCAAAGTCATCTGTGGCACGCCCTGCACCGCCGGATAAGCGGCAGTAACGTTTCGGAACCCGTTGTAGTACGTCCCAAAAATGTCGAGCGTACCTCCTGTCCACGGCGTGAGATAACGGCCATAGCCCGCACGCAGCGAGGTAAGGTCATTCAATCGATACGCCATGCCGATTCTGGGCGAGAAGCCACCCTTGCCGGGGTTCCATTGCCCACGATTGTCGTCATCAGCAAACTGGAACGCGCCGTTGAAGATCGTCGGCCCGTTATAATACTGACGCAGTTCCGCCGGCATCTGCGGCGCGGTGGCTCCCTGCATTTCGGGAATCGGCGAGTCGAGATCCAGCGGACGAGTTACTCGGTTTTCCGGATCCGAGTATGCCGTTTCAAACTCATATCGCAGACCGAGATTCAGGGTAAGATTCTTGGTGATCTTCCAATCATCATTGATGAATGCTCCATAGAACCGGTTCTGCGCTGTCGGCAAGCTCTGCACGGTCATCGATGTCGCGCCGCTGTCCCAGCTATCGGCGCCGCCGCCCGCGGGTTGTACCGCCCCCAGTAGGAACGTCGCGTAACCATCACCCGACGTCCGCAAATCCGGATTGACGTACGTCGCAGCTGTGCCATCCGCCTGGAACCCGAACCCAGGGTTATTGTTGATGATCAAACTGGTCGTTCGCGTTCCGCGCGTGTCGGCGCCCATCTTGAAATAATGCTTGCCGTGCTGTTGAGTGATCTTGACACTGACGCTATCGGCATCGGGCCGCTGATCCCAGTACCCACCTCGGGGGCCCATGTTCGACCAATACTCGCTGTTGTTCACACCCATGATCGACATGCGTGGCATAAGGACCGGAATCCGAGGATCTTCGAAGATTGGTTTGTAAAAGTCCGAATTCGGCCAGATCTGCGCCCATCCCCCACCCTCGGCGTAGTTCGAATCGAAACTCGATGCATCCACAAACGAGTGGTACGTCCCATTAATATTGATCACCGTGCTGGGACTGAGCATGTAAACTGCGTCGCCACTATAGGAGGTAGCGTCGCGCTGGCTGCCGCGATCGGAAAGGAAGAATTCCGATCCCGTCGGATTTGAGGTCGTCACAGGAGTCCATAACTTGCTGTAACGGCCGTAAAGGCGAAGCTTCTCGTTGTGAACGTAGTCGACCCGATCCAAAATATTGTGATAGTCATACTCGATCGGCAGCGGAGCATAGTAGTTATTGATGTGATACGGTCCGTCACCAGGGCGGTTCGGTTTCCACAGGTTCGCCATGTACTTCGCCGCCACGGGGTCAATCCTCGAAGCCGGGATAACATTACCAGGAAAGGCAGTACGTGTCACCGTGCGGCCATCCTCTGAAGTCACGGTCGACCATGGATCGTATATTGTGCGAAGGCCCCCCAACGCGTTCAACGATTGCGAAAAATCCCCTTGGCGCTCGAGATCGGTCGGCAGCGTCTGAATCAGATCATTGGGATCGGCCTTCTTCCACTGCTCATACGAAAAGAAATTAAAGAGCTTTCCCTTCAAAATCGGATTGCCAAGCGTACCGCCGAACATGTGCGTCCGGCCCTTGTTGACAGTGCGGACCACACGATTCTCCAGTGCGTTCGCCCAAGGATACTGGCCCTGATAGAAGGCGTTTCCATGCCAGTCGTTACTGCCGGATTTCATCACCAGGCTGACCGCAGACCCGGAACTGTGGCCAAACTCAGCATCCACCGCATTCTGCTGAACGTTGACTTCCTGCACTGCGTCGGGCGAGGGCATATAGCTGGTCTTGTAGCCGATCCCAATCGGACTCCCATCGATCTGCAGGTCATTCGAATAATTCCTTCCACCGCCGATCTCCTGCCGGTTGCCGGCCCAAGTCATATAGGGCTCCACTTCGCGAGCCGTGTCACTATGTACCACTGACGGATCGAGCCTTGCGAGCAACAACGGATTACGGGAAGCCTGCGGCAGATTGCTTACCAGGGAGCTGTCAATCGTTGTCTCAAGTCGGCTAGTATTGAACTGGACGGTGCTTGCCTGCCCTGTTACCGTCACAGTTTCGACAACGTCTCCGGGCTTCAGCCGGATATCGACCGTAACGTCCGCGCGCGACTGCAGCACGATGTCCGTCTGCACATACTTGTTGAAGCCCTGCGATTCGACCGTCACCGAGTATGTCCCCGGAAGGACGAGATCGAAGATGTAACGGCCGCGTTCATCGGCTTCGCGCGTACTCGCCACACCCGTTCCGACGTTCAAGAGAGTGACGCGGGCGCCGGGAATCGCGGAATCCGTGCTATCGAGTACGGCTCCTTGCACTCTTCCCCGGTACTCCTGAGCGTATAAGCCGGCCGTCAAAAAGATGGTAATGGCAAAACGCGAGACTATGGCTAAACGGATAGATCGCATATTTCCTCCTCACACCCGAACTTGCGGAGAATACTATCACGTTTGAATCGCGGATATTAATTTGCTTCTTGGGGGCGCTCTTTTATCCGAAGAGTTTGATTTGCAGCAACATTCCGAAAACTATCGATCTCACCGCTGGGCCACGTAATTTCAACGGATGCAGCAGAAGTGTCTGCCCCGAGCCCGAAGTGAACGCGACGATCACTCGAGGATAGAAACCCGACGCTCGTCGTTACATGGTTATAAAGAGTGCGACCTGAGGCGGTCATTACCTTAATTCGTGCGCCAATCGCATCCCGACTCGACCTGCTGCCAGTAGCTTCGATCATCAGCCAATGTCCGCCGCCCTTCCCTGAATTCACCAGGATGCGAGGTTTGCGATTCAATGCAGTGACTACAATATCGAGGTATCCGTCGTTATTGAAATCTCCAAACGCGGAGCCGCGTTTGTAGCCGGTATTCAAAAAGTCGGCGCCCATTTGTCTCGATACATCCAGAAACGATTTCCCCCCGATATTCTGAAACATTGTTTCGCTCTGTTCGGCGTTCTTTCGAAGACTATCAACATCGCCGTTAGCCGAAAACAAATCTTTCCAACCATCGTTGTCGTAATCGATAAAGCCGCCGCTCCACCCCGAATAGGAAGCGCTCAAGGAAAGCAGGCGCGTGGTTGCAGAAACATAGCGAAACGTTCTCCCGGAAACATTGCGGAACAGTCCCCAGATCTGGCCCATCAGATCGTTGTAGAAAATATCCGGCCAGCCATCGTTGTCAAAGTCTTTGACGTCAACGCCCATCGCTGAAACAGTCATCGCGTCCTCGTTGTAGGCAACACTGAGTAGCAGACCTTGCTCTTTGAATGTGCCGTTCTTCTGGTTGACGTACAGGAAATTGCGCTCCGTGTCGTTCGCAACGAAAACGTCCGTCCAACCGTCGTTGTTCACATCCGCAATTCCGATTCCCATGCCTTTGCCATGAACGCTCGCAAAGCCGGATGCATCGCTAACATCGACGAACTTGCCCTTGCCCAGATTCCGATAAAGACGTTGAGCTACGGCCGGATAGGTTTTAGGATGACAGTAGAACTCGACACCGTCTTCGCGAACGCACCGGCGATCCGTCTCCACAGTCCAGACCGTGTAGTTGGAAAGCGCCAGATCCAACAGACCATCGTTGTCGAAATCCAACCAGGCGCCTTGGACGCTCAGGACACCGTCCGGTTTAGTCAGCCCTGAAGATGCTGACACATCCTGAAACGATCCGTTGCCGTTATTGCGATAGAGCGCATTCGCCCCCGCATTCGCGATGAACAAATCAACCCATCCATCGTTGTCGAAGTCACCGGCGGCAACACCTAAGCTATATCCAAGATGATCGCCCGCCAAACCCGCGGGCTGGGTTACATCTTCAAATGTCCCGTCTCGCTTATTGCGAAGCAAGGCATTGTAAAAGGACGAATTCACCTTCTTCAACTCTGGAAATTTGGCGCCGTTGCTAAAGAAGATGTCCAGCCAGCCATCGTTATCGAAATCGAAAGCGGCTACGCCCCCACACAGTGGCTGCGGGAAATACTTGCGATCGGTAAAGCCGTTATTCGTTATGTAGGAGAATTTCGATCTTCCCGTTACGTCCACATACCGAGGCCGCGTGGATTCCGACTGCGGCCTCGCAGTCCAATGAAAGGTGGCGTAAACGAAGTAAATTCCGACTAGAACGACACCGGACTTCATCGCAATTCTTTACTGGTCCGCAAGCGCCTCCAGCGGCGATATCCTGGCCGCGCGGTGAGAAGGTAATAAACAAGCGATGAGAGTCACCAGTGCTATGACACTGCCGGCTCCGCCAAGAACATCCCAGTTCAGCGCTGGTAGTTGAAATAAGATACTCTGCATCGCCTGACCCGTCATAATAGCGCCAATAAGGCCAAGAATAGCGCCCGGAATAATCAGGCTTAAGGCGAGCCGGAGAAACTGGATGCGAATCTGTTGTGGCTGAGCGCCCAATGCCATCCGCACTCCAATCTCGCGACGGCGCTGCGCCACGGCATAGCTCAACACTCCATAGGTACCAATCGCCGTGAGTAAGATAGCGACCAAAGAGAAGATTCCGGAGAGTAGCGCAGGCGAGCGGCGGGTACTGAGGCTGCTTGCAATGCGTGCTTCCATCGAGCGGATGTCCGTGACGGGAAGATCGCGGTCGACCTGCCGGACCACCTTTTGCATGGTCAACGCCAACGACTCCGGAGCCTGCGCGGTTCGGACGACCAGATACGCCTCGCTGTCGCTCCTGTGGGCATAAGGATAATAAATCGCGCCCTGATCCGAGTCTTCCGTAAGCCCCGCCTGCTTCACCCGCCCGACGACTCCGACGACGGTGAACAAGTCGGCTTCGCTGGCTTCTCCTGGGCGTTGAAAGCCTTGCCACAGCCGACGTCCAATGGGATCAGCGTTCGGCCAGTAGCGCTTAGCGATATCTTCATCGACCACACAAACTCGTTCAGCGCGCCGCGAATCGGCGTCCGTGAGAAATCTGCCCGACCTCAGCGAGAAGCCCATGGTGTCGAAATAATCGCCTCCAACACCGTAAGAATAGATTCCATGCGGGGGTTCGCCTGGCTTCAGGACATGGCCTTCTATTGTGGCCGCACTCTTCCCGGCATTGCCACTGAGCGGCACGTTGGTGATTAGCCCCGCCGACGCAACGCCCGGTTGCTTGGCAATTTCCCGCATTACGTTTTCGACAAAGGCAAGACGTTGGAAGACATTTGCGTAGCTTCCCCACGGCATCGACACTTGTCCGGTCAAAATGTTCTCTGAGCGAAATCCAGGAGAAATTGCCATCGCCTGTTTAAGACTGAGCGCCAGCAGACCGGTTCCTGCCAATAGAACGAAAGCCATTGCGATCTGCGTCACAAGGAAGGCATAGCGCAGTCGTTGGACGCCGTGGCTGGCTGTGCCACTGCGCGTTTCCGATTGAAGAGCCAAGCCCATGGGTCTGTGAATGTTGAACCAGGCGATCGGGGCAGCCAGAACGATTCCGATGACAACGGCGCCAGCCATCGCGACTAATCCTACACGAGCATCGAACGCGATATTGGAGCCCAAGGGAAGACGATCTGCCCCGAGAATACCTAGCAGTTCCGTTGCGCCGGCAGCTCCCACAAACCCGAGAACTCCTGCAACCAACGCAAGTACGGTCGTCTCAATCACTACTTCACTCACCAGTTGGCTTTGGGTCGCTCCCAAGGACTGGCGTACCGCCAACTCTTTGCCGCGTCCGTTGGCGCGGATCAGCAGTAGATTGATGAGATTGACGACTCCAATCAGGAGAAGAACAAACACTCCGGCCTGAAGCAGCAGCAGGGCGGGACGAATCGTCGCGACGTGATCGGTATGCAGCGATACCACCAATGAGCGGAATCCTGCGTCGGCCATTCTTTTTGCATTCTCGCTTTCCCCTTCTACGCTCGCATTGTGCGCATCAATCTGGGACTGCGCGACCGCGACCGTCGCTTCCGGTGTGAGCCGGGCAATCATGTGCGTGGAGTTCCCGCCCGAGTGTCTACGATCTTGCGAACGGTCCTGCAGGCGCGAAGAAAGAGGCAAATAAATCCCAGCTTGTGAGGAGAGAAAGCGGAACTCGGGAGGAAGTACACCGACCACCAGTTTGGATAAACCATCCACCCGTACTCGCCTGCCGACCACATTTGGATCAGCGTTAAAACGCTGCTTCCAGTAGCTATCCGTAATGATGGCGACGCTGTCGGTTCGAAATGTCGTTTCTTCCTCTGTGAACGCCCGCCCAATCGCCGGCCTTACACCTATCGCGGAAAAGAAGTCCGGCGTGATTCGCGTGATAGCCTCGCGCTCTGTTGCGCCTGGTCCGCCGACAATCGCTGTGCCCGGACGGTAAAGTGCTAGCGATGCGAAGGCCTTGATTCGGCCACGTCGCTCATAGTAATTGGTTAGCGACGATCCGTCGCGATCAACCCCAGCCTTAGGGTACGTATTGAAGATCGTCACCAAACGCTCCGCTTCCGGCAATGGAAGCGGACGCAGTAAGATCGAGTCAATCACCGCGAAAATCATCAGATTCGCGCCGAGGCAGATGGCGAGGGTCAATATTGCGGTTGCCGCGAAGCCGGGCGATTTTCGCATCATACGAATGGCATAGCGCCACTGTCGGTACAGCGCTTCAATGAAATGCATGCCCTTGGCCTCGCGGCACTCTTCTTTCACACTGCTCAACGCGCCGAATTCGATGCGAGCCCGGCGAGCCGCTTCTTCCGGTGTCACACCAGAACGAACAAGATCAGCGGTGTACTGCTCGAGATGGAATCGCAACTCGTCACTCATTGCCGCTTCGAAAGAGTGGCGGGACGTAAGACTGGATGTGAGGCTCCGAAAAAACGACCGGAGACTTCTAACCATCTCACACCTCCTCCGGCTTAGTATTCAAGGCGGCGGCAATCGCTGCCGCAAGCCGGTTCCAGCCGGCGGTTTCATCCTTAAGTCGCCGCCTTCCGGCCGCCGTCAGCGTATAGTATTTCGCCCGCCGGTTGTTATCGCTTTGCGCCCATTCGGCCGAAATTAGCTCCTGCTGTTCCAATCGGTAAAGCGCCGGATATAACGATCCCTGCGGTATCTCCAAAGCGTCTCCCGAAATCTGGCGGATTCGCAGCAAGACACCATACCCATGAAGTGGCTTTAACGACACAGCCTTCAGGATGAGCATGTCGAGCGTCCCGGGAAGTAGATCCGCGGTTTTAGGCATGTGAACTGCCGCCTCCTAGTATTGCTAGGAGTATATCAGGACTTTCCTAGTCTGACAAGGAGAGACAAAGCAGGAACGATAGTCAACTGTGCCGCAACGCCTCCGCAGGCGGTATGGTCGCTGCGCGGCACGCCGGAACAAGGGCGCTTACGATGCCTACCACACACAGCATGGCTGCTCCATCAGGTAGCTCGTGGGATCGCTCGGCTTCAATCCCCATAGCATGGACTCGGCTGCGCGAGAGGCGCCAAACGCGACAGGTATACCCACGACTAAGCCAGCCACAATCACCCGACCGCTTTGCCGCACGACACTAAAGACAACGGAGAGGGCCGACGTGCCCAATGCCATCCGTATGCCGATTGAATGGCGGTGTTGTTCGATTCGATCGCTAAGGACGCCATATAGCTCAATTGAAGCTAGAATCAACGCCAGCACTCCGAACATACTGGAGAGCGCTGACAGCAGACGTTCGGTCGGCAAGGTACTATCCATTTGGCGTCGCATCGTGATCACCTCCGAAATCAGCAAATCCGGATAAAGACCCGAGAGTTCCTGCGCATTGGTTCGGTAAGTTCTATCTGGCTGCTTGGCATCCCGGAGGCGACAGTCAATGTGAGCGGGGGTCGTAGGCCTCTCGATTGTGGGATCGAGAGATAAACGAAACTCGGAGCCGGTTCGCGTAGATTCTTGTTTTGTATCCCCAACGACTCCCACTATTCGATAGGATCGTCCGCCTGCCTTCAAGCTCAATATACGATTCAAACTCGGTTTGAAAGTCACTGTACTGAAGCCTGCGAAACCACATGCTCAGTTCCTCAGCTGGCTGGGTCTTCCGCCGCTAGTACCGTCCTACCGCAGCTGTAATGCGGTCCCATTGCCTGGTCTCGGTATTGAGTTGCTTCCTACCCCCAGGCGTGAGCCGATAAAATCGGACTTTTCGGTTGTTACCGCTCGTACCACATTCCCCCCATGACGGACAAGGAGTATTTCTCCACTCATTGCTTGGATCGCGCGCGCGATTCCCTGCCCGTGCTCCCTACCGAACAATAAGGTCCGCAGGATAAGCAAGTCCAGAGTTCCCTGCAACAAACCAATCCGTTCGTCGTCCGGCTTTCGTGTCGCCATTCTACCTGAGCCTAGCTATAGCTAGATCTTCTTGGTCGGATGTCAACCGGAGCCGAATTTGCTCTTTCCCGGCAATGCAGCTCTGCGTTGCAAAATGGTTTTGCAGAAGTCGGCGCCGTTAAACAAAGGAGCGTGACTCACCTGTGAAAAGAGAGGCAGGATGTGGCGTTCAGGATCTTCGGAACGGAACCGAGCTCACACAAAACACAACAACTACTACCGAGGAAAAGATGCTTACCAATATCAATGTGAATGCGGAAGTATCAATGTGGTCCCCGCCATTTCTTGCCGTTGCCAGGCCGCACAACAAATTAGGGGATTCAGGAAGCTTCGGGGACTGCTTCAAGGGTTGACGCAAAAGAAACCGAACTCCGGAAAGGCAATAGCTCGTCTAGGCCAAAATACCCTTGACCACTTCCCCGTGTACGTCTGTTAAACGGAAGTCACGTCCAGCATAGCGATACGTCAGTCGTTTATGGTCTAAACCCAGCAGGTGAAGGATCGTGGCATGCAAGTCGTGAAAGTGAACTTTGTCGACGACTGAGTAGTAGCTGTAGTCATCAGTGGCTCCGAATGACAAGCCAGCCTTTACCCCGCCACCCGCCATCCACATCGTGAATGCTTCTGGATTGTGATCTCGGCCATCCGATCCCTGCGCCGTGGGCGTGCGCCCGAACTCGCCACCCCAAAGAACGAGCGTGTCTTCTAATAATCCGCGTGATTTCAGATCTCGCAACAACCCTGCGATGGGTTTGTCCACCTCGGCTGCGTTCTGTTGGTGATCCCGCTTCAGATTCTCGTGCTGGTCCCACTTGTAAGTGTGACTCACCTGGACGAAGCGCACGCCTCTCTCAGAGAACCTCCGAGCCATTAAGCACTGCCTACCGAAATCCTCCGTAATTGGATGATCCAGCCCGTACAGCTTTTTCGTCGCCTCTGATTCCTTGCCCAGATCCTGCAGATCCGGGCCTTCCGTTTGCATTCGAAAAGCCAATTCGAAAGATTCAATCCGGCCTTCCAGCGCTCGATCCGGACCCGTAAGCTCGAGTTGCCTGCGATTCAGTTCCTGGCTGTAGTCGATCTCCATTCGCTGAATGGATCGGGGCGTTTCATGATTTGTAATAAAAGGAATCTTAGCGTCGCGCGCCGGAATACCCACTGATCCGATTGCAGTACCGGCGTAAGGAGCAGGCAGAAATGCCGAACCGAAATTATTGGCCCCTCCATGCGATTGAGTCGGACAAATGGTGACGAAGCCAGGCATCGAAGAGTTCTCACTGCCAAGACCATACGTTACCCAAGAACCCATGCTCGGGCGAATGAACGTATCGGAACCGGTATGCAACTCGAGCAAAGCGCCGCCATGACGTGAATTCGAACCGTGCATCGACTTAATAATGCACAGATCGTCAACGCATTTGGCCACCTCTGGAAACAGATCGCTGACCCATGCGCCGCTTTGTCCGTACTGGCGGAACGCCCAGGGTGATTGCAGAAGATTGAATGTTTCGCTCGAGACGACTTTGGGCCGCGCAAACGGAAGTGGCTTGCCGTGGTCTCGTTTCAGTAATGGCTTGTAGTCGAACGTGTCCATCTGGGAAGGACCGCCATGCATGAAAAGAAAAATAACCCGCTTTGCGCGAGCTGCAAAATGCGGAGCCTTGACCGCAAGTGGATCCGTCGATGTGCTCGCTGCCCGGACCTGCTCCTCGCCCAGTAAACCAGCCAGCGCCAAGCCGCCGAATCCCGCGCTCGACATCCTAAGCAAGTCGCGCCTCGATAAGCTTTGATTCAGATAGGAATTCCAGTGCCGGTTCATGTCAGTTCACGTAGATGAATTCGCTCGAAGAGAGCAGTGCTTTACAGAAGCTCTGCCATGCATTTGTCTTAGCGCCTTGCCACTCTCTTCCGATCCGAGAAATGAAGGACAAAGCGTTGTCTATCTCCACCGGAGTCGCCGGCCGGGTCAGCGCTCTCTGATACGCCTCCCGTATTCGCCCGGCATCATCCAAGTCGTCGCGAGCGAGCAGACCCTCCGCCATCTTGCGGCTGTGCTTAAGCATGACGGAGCTGTTCATCATAAACAACGCCTGTGGCGCAACGACGGTCGAATCCCGGTCTCCGTTCGAGCTGGACGGGTCAGGTAAATCGAATGCAGTGAAGACGTCATACATCGAGCTGCGAACAACCGGAATATAGACGGCTCGAATCGGTCGATCATAGTCCACCGTTCCGCCACGCGCTGTGTCGGCGACATACTCGCGGTCTTTGTAGGGAAGCAGACTGCCACCACCTTCCGTGTTCAGTCCGCCCGAAACGCTCATAATGCCATCGCGGATGGCCTCAGCTTCTAAGCGTCTGCGGGGCATACGCCAAAGAAGAACATTCTCCGGATCGATGTCCGAAGCCTTCGCGTTGTACTCACTGCTCATTTGATAGGTATTCGACAGCATGACCATGCGATGCATCGCCTTGATTGACCAGCCGTTCTCGACGAAGCGCAACGCAAGCCAGTCGAGCAAAGGCTGATTCGCAGGCTTCTCACCCAGTCGGCCAAAGTTGTCGACGCTCGGCACGATGCCTCTTCCGAAGTGGCCGCGCCAGATCCGGTTAACCATTACTCGGCTGGTCAGCGGATGGTCCTTCTGTGTCATCCAGCGCGCCAATTGCAGCCGCCCGCTCTCGGTAGCAGGAATCGAAGACTGTTCGCCGGAGATCACCTTTAGAAAACGCCGGGGGACTTTCTCACCAAGCGTCCAATGACTTCCTCGAAGGTGGATCGCAAGATCGCCGATCGTAGCGTTCTCGGTCACTCCCATTGCTTGGGGATACTTGGGAGTCGCCGTTTCCAGCATCTTCAATTCAGCATCAAGACGAGCAAGTTCCTCGCGAGTCTCAGCCGGATAGTAGCGCCGGAAATTGGCAGGCGCGCGAAATGGCCCGAACTTCTCGGTGATGAAGCCGTACACTGCCTTGACTTTGGCGTCCGAGGCATCCTTGCCTTCCCTGGCAGCGTGCTGGAAGAGTGTTTCGTACTTCGCCGCCAGTGCTTCCGGGGACTCTGCAAGAGCGCCGTCCTTTCCCTGAATCTCCCACTCATGCAGCACCGAAGCGATCGCGCCATTTGAGCGCTCGAGATACTCAACAAGTTGATTCAGGTAAGTGGGATTAACTTCATAGCGATTCGCAATCTGAACCGTTGTCAACGGCCTTCGATCAGTCGAGTTCGGCGCAACCAACAGCTTCTCGAAATACGGGAAGCGTGTTGCATGCTCTAACCGAATTGTATTCCAACCCTGCTTGAGAGGGACGATTGCAAGATATGACCAACCGCCTGCGTCCGACGAAGCCGCTCGGTTCTGAACCGGCCCTGAGCCCTGCCTCACCCACACGCCGTTCACCCAGAGGTCCGCGGTCCCCGAGCCCTTCTCCTCATCGAAGATGTCGATTTGATAATCGCCCGTCGCTGGAGCAGTAACTTCGTATTCGGCGAAGAACGGCCCTTGCTTGTCTTTAGGTACGTTAGACTTCTTCTTTTCAAGAAGGCGTTGAATGTTCCCGGCACTGAATGAGCCGGCTTGGAGAACGACAGCATTCGTCGCCGATTCTACCGGGGAGACCTGGATCTGCTGATCGCGCTGCACATGCGCCGCAGCAAGCAGATAAGCGCCCATTCGATTGATGCCTTCACTGGCCAGCTTCTCATTATTGGCGCTTGTAATCTTGCCGATCTCTTTGCGCTTGGCTTCCACCTTCGCTTCGTGCGCGATCAGCTTATCTCGGTCTTCCTTGGGCGCCAGAACATGCTCATGCCACTTCGCGACGACTTTGAAATTCTCCATCGTCTTCGAGCTTTTGAAGATACCCGCCAGCGCGTAATAGTCGGCATGGCTGATCGGATCGAACTTGTGGTCGTGACACCGAGCGCAGCCTACCGTCAGCCCCATGAATGCCCGGGCGGTCGTATCTAGCTGTTCGTCGACGATGTCCATCTCCATCTTGACCGGATCATCCTCGGCGAGCATCTTCGCTCCGAGGCTTAGAAAGCCGGTAGCAGTTAGCCGCTCGTATCGTGCCTGCTCATCACCGCCCTGAGGCAAAAGGTCGCCCGCAAGCTGCTCGTGGAGAAACTGATCGAACGGCTTGTCTTTGTTGAAAGCAGCGATCACATAATCGCGATACCGATAAGCATTCTTATATACAAGATTCTCATCGAGACCGTTCGAATCGGCATAGCGGGCGACATCCAGCCAGTGGCGTCCCCAGCGCTCCCCGTATCTGGGCGACGCAAGCAGCCGTTCGACCACTCGGCTGAAGGCATCCGGCGACTCGTCCGCAAGAAAATCGCTGACTTCCGTGATGGTTGGCGGCAGACCTGTCAGGTCGTAAGAAGCACGGCGAATCAAGGTGCGCTTATCGGCCTGCCTTGTGGGATTAAGCCCTTTAAACTCTAGTGCATTAAGCACGAACGAGTCGATTGCAGAACGAACCCAAGCCTTGTCGTTTACCGCGGGAATCGCCGGCTCTCTCGGCGGCACAAACGCCCAGAACTTCTCGCCACCAAACTTGGAGGTCACGTCCGACCCCCAGGGCGCGCCCATCTGAATCCACTTCGCGATGAGAGCAGTATCGGTATCTTTCATTTTCGGACCAGGCGGCATCTTCAATGCGCCGGCGGTGTGTCGAACAGCCTTCATCAGAAGGCTCTCGCCAACATTCCCAGGGACAATTGAAGGTCCGCGGCTGCCGCCTTTTAAGGCCGCTTCACGACTATCGAGCCGCAGCGCGCCCATAACTGGTTGGCTCTCGGCAGAGTGGCAACTCAGGCACTGTTTCACGAGGATCGGCCGGATATTCTTCTCGAAAAACGCGGCTCCATCCTCTTGCGCAAGCAATGGGAAAACACCGAGTAGGAGCGCGAAGGCACGCCAAGCTGCCATGCGCGGATTGTATCATTAGGAATTGGCGACGACATTCATCTCGTTGCGACTGAAGTGCGAGAATGTTGAAGATGCACAGCTTGAAAGCTGTGCATAAACTTCCGGCTGCCACCTTAGGAACGAAAGATAAGCGGAGGCAGGGTCGATATCCGTGGCTACTAGGTATCTAGGCCCGTCCTACAGAAGTGGACGCGATTCAACGGCGGGATTGATCGCACCGAAACGGAAACGGGAGCAATTTGGAGATCGTTCACCTCAGCCCGGAAGAGTTGTCACGGCCGCTCTTCCGGCGCGCATTAGGCGCGAACATCTCGGATTGAAGCGTGTTCGCATTCCCTTTGTTTCTCCAAAACGACACGGAAGCCGGGGACCGCTGCGGGGTATGCTGTCACGGGTTGAATGCGGGACCTGCAGCCCCGTATCGGTTTGACTGACCTAGCCTACTACAGTTCACTTCTGGAGTTGCATATCGTGCTGGGCTCGATACTCGAACGAGAAAGTGTCACTGGAAATAGTCACTGCGATAGCAGCTCCAGCGATTGTAGGACGATAGTAAAGGGGCTAAGCGGGCGCTGTGCTTTGTCTGGCATCATGGCCCTTCTCGCGGGAACGCGCCGGCGTGGAATGGGATTGCGTTGTACGGGGATCCCTCGAAGCCTCGCATATGCGGCGTGGGGCGAGATCTCCTAGGAACGGTCAAAGCATTGAAGCCGCGTACGGCTCGATCTGTACATCCGGACATCGATGGATCTCGCCGCGACACCATCGTTCAGGGTCTGCAGGAAACGAAACGAGACATTGCAGCCGGGGGGCGAACTAAGGATTGAAGTACCCAACGCGGACAATGCGCCATACTCGACGATTGCGTTGTGGATGCTTTAACAGAGTCGCTGACTTTTCGTGTTAAAATTTTGTTCACTTCTTGGGCTCGAGAATGACTATTCCGATTCGATACGTATTGCGATCCGATGTTTGACCAGGAAACTCGATAATTGAAACAAGAAGTTGATCTGAAAGACCAGTAATACCGCCAAGTGGCCGATGTTCCCAATCCTCGAACCTGACCGGCTGACCATGGATTGTTCCTCTTAGAACTAACTCTAGACCCAGTGGATCATGAACTTGCTCCACTAGATTCCCTTTTATTGCCGCATACTCTCCGGCGCGTCCGCAGATGGGACACGTCTCAACGTCCGCGTGATGGGGGTTCGCGTGTTCGACTTCGTAGTGCGCGCTTGCAGCAAAGCGGTAGAAATCTCGAGCGCCTTGCTTCCGCTCCAATCTTATTTTGTGAAGCGCTGGGGAATTAAACGTCGAGTAGTAGTAGCGCAAGTGAAATGCGTGGGCAT
>DASQLD010000134.1:0-9305 GCA_035630195.1 Bryobacteraceae bacterium | reverse complement strand
GACGGGCAATTCATAAGTAGGGTGGTGAATTTTAGAACCGGAGCCCAACGAACACTATCGGCTCCGATCTACACGCTGAGTCCGGACGGAAAATCGGCGGTCTATCCCGATTTCCGCCGATTGAACGATTGCCGTCCAGGGTACGGCTATGAAGGTATTCCCGATCCGAACTTCGATCTTCGTGTGCCGGATGACGCAGGCATCTGGCGACTTGATATCGCGAGCGGGAAGACGAAGCTTATCCTGCCCTTTTCGGAAGCCGAGCGGATTCCGTATCCGAAGGGCTACTCAGCCGGAGCGAAGCATTGGTTCAATCATCTGCTTTACTCACCGGATAGCTCTCGTTTCATCTTTCTCCATCGATGGCGCGGCGAAGCCGAAGGCAAAGGGTTCTCGACCCGCATGTTCACCGCCGATCGCGACGGCAAAGATCTCTATATCCTCGATCCCCACGGACGTACATCGCACTTCATTTGGCGCGACCCGAGACACGTTCTTGCCTGGGCCTGGCACCCTTCGATCCCGGAAGGCGACAAGTTCTACCTATATCAGGACAAGACAGAAAAGGTCGAAGTAGTCGGCCGCGACGTGATGGTGGTGAACGGCCATTGCACGTACCTACCGGGCAACAAGTTCATCCTCAACGATACCTATCCGGACAAGGAGCGGAATCAGAATCCGTACTTGTACGAGATTGCGACGGGCAAGCGCACGTCCCTCCGATCGTTTCCGTCGCCGAAGGAGTACACGGGAGAGTGGCGCTGTGACAACCATCCGCGGTTCAGTCCCGATGGCAAGAAAGTGTGCATCGACTCGCCACATAATGGCGGACGTCAGATGTACTTAATCGATATCAGTTCGATTGTTGGATAGCTCGATTTTTCTGCCGGCCCTGGCAGCCTTGCGCTCCTGTGTCTGCTGCAGAATTAATTGGCGCCGCCGCCGATGTTTGACCTTATCGTCAACCTTCCGCCAGAACTTCCGGAAATACAATATTGCCGAAACCACGGCAAGCACGACGACAACCCACATCGAGAAAAGCGCGGTTGGGCGAAGCTCGATCCATCGCATACTCAGCAGCAGCAGGCTGATCGCGATCACTTGCGACACCAGCTTTGCCTTACCGAAATCGCTGGCTTGAATGATGTACCCTTCTGCGGCTGCGATGCTGCGCAGTCCTGAGATCGCGAACTCGCGGCCGACAACGACAATCGCCATCCAGGCAGGCACGACGTGAACTTGAACCAGCGCCACCAATGCGGAAGAAATCAGCAGTTTGTCGGCGATGGGATCGAGCAGCGTGCCCACAGTCGTAATCTGTCCCCAGCGCCTCGCGATATAACCATCAAGAAGGTCCGTCGCCGCCGCTGCAAGAAAGATACTGAGGGCGAGCATCTCGTTCGTCACTTCCATGAACCCGAGATCAATCGTCACGTGACCCTGTACCAGGGCTGCGACCAACATGGGCACGAAGAAGATTCGCAGCAGCGTTAGGGCGTTCGGAACGTTCATCGCTCAGGCGCCAGAAAACGTATCAGGCGGCGCTTGACCGATTCCGGGGTCTCTGCCACGATCTCAGCATACTCGTCCTCAACACGTTCGCTGACGATGCGCGCGTACTCATGGAGAATGTGCATAGCAGCGCCATCCGCATGAGGAATACGAAAGCGGGCGGTGGTAACCAAGTCGAGCGGAAGCAGCGCATCAATTCGCCGCAGCAGATCCGGCAATCCTGCGCCAGTCAGAGCAGAAACAACGACCGCGCTCGGAACGGTGGTATCTGCCCCCAGACTTCCGACAACGCGGCGCCGAACGGCTTCCGGATCACTTTCTCCCAAAGGCGTCCGGTCGACTTTATTGAGCACCAGGATCTGTGGTGTCGACTCGGCTCCGATCTCCCGCACAACATCCATCACGTGCCGGGTGTATTCCGGAGCCTGCTCTGCGGAAGCATCCACAACGTGAAGCAGCAGAGCTGCTTCAGTAACTTCTTCGAGCGTCGCACGAAACGCTTTCACCAGAGTGGTCGGCAGATTTCGAATGAATCCTACGGTGTCGCTCAATAATACTCGTCGATTGGATGGAAGCGAGAACTGCCGGACGGTAGGGTCCAGCGTCGCGAACATACGCGCATCGGCAAGCACACCGGCGCCGGTCAATCGGTTGAACAACGTCGACTTGCCCGCGTTCGTGTATCCAACCAGACCAACCGTGGCGAGCGGAATAGCTTGGCGTTGACGCCGCTGAATCCCTCGTCCCGCCCGCACGGATTCGAGACTTTTCTCGATCTTGCTGATCCGTTGGGAGATCTTCCGCCGGTCCATCTCGAGCTGGGTTTCGCCAGGACCGCGAGTGCCGATTCCGCCACCGAGCCGCGACATCTGAATGCCGCGGCCCGCAAGCCGTGGCAGCAGGTAATTCAGTTGCGCGAGTTCTACCTGCAACTGACCTTCGCGCGTACGAGCACGGCGAGCGAAAATGTCGAGAATCAGTTGAGTGCGATCGACAACCTTACACTCGAGTTCTCTTTCGAGATTTCTTTGCTGTGTCGGTGTCAGGTCGCGATCGAAGATCACGACGTCAATGTCTGCTGCCTTGACCTGGGTCGCGAGTTCTTCCACCTTACCCGAGCCAAGAAGAGTCGCGGCTTCCGGGGCATCTCTCGACTGCAGTACGCGATCGACGATCGAAGCGCCCGCGCCTTCGGCAAGAACGGCCAGTTCCTCAACCGACTCCTCCGATGAGGTCAGGTTCTCCATTTTGGAGCCTGCGGACCGCGACGCGCGCGATTTCAGGTCCAACCCGACCAAGATGGCGCGTTCGATCGTTGAAGAAGCCAATCTGTTGAGCTACTCCTGGCTCGTATCCGCGGTGGGAGGCGGCGCCAGCGGCGCAGGTCCCGGTGACATCGGCCCGGAGTGGGAGATCGGCGAGTGTGCGCTCTTGGAGATGACCACCGTTGAAATAGCGTGCTTGAAAATCAGTTGTTCCTGGTTGCTCGCTTCCAGAATGACCGAGTATTTATCGAAACTCTTGATCCGGCCTGATAGCTTTACCCCACTCATCAGGTAGATTGTGAGGAAAGTCTTATCTTTCCGGGCGTTGTTTAGAAAAGCCTCTTGTATGTTTTGTTGTGTTAGCTTTTCCATGTTGGCTCCTTTGGCCTGGATCGGCGTAAAGCGCTCTTATAAGATCGTTCCTGAGATTCTATCAGACGTAACTGCTACGCCGGGGCTCCAAGCGATACCCGCGCGTGTTTACACAGTTGTAACGCGTGTCGGACCTATAAGCGCGCAGCTCACAGCCTTTAGATTCTGAGGGATAGAAAGAGTTTCGATTATGCCGTGACGTTTCGAGAGTATTACAGCATATTCGCCATTAAAAGCGCTCTCGATCGATGCAACTGCTAGGTTTAAGAGGAAGACTATGGTATCCCCTGCCCGAAGGGTCGCGTTCAAGGTTCTACAGGCAACTGAGGATGGCGGCTATGCATCCGATCTACTGCTGAAGGAAGCCGCAACCCTCGATTCGAGAGATGCGGGGCTTGCATCGGAGATCGTATTCGGGTGCCTGCGACGACAGGGTCAGCTCGATTGGCTGATCGCCTCTGTCGCGCGGAGGGATGCCGACCGAATGGACATCGCCGTCCGCATCGCCCTGCGCATGGGACTCTACCAACTTCGGCATCTCGACCGCGTACCAGCGCACGCAAGCCTCAATGAAAGTGTCGAGCTTGTGAAAATGGCGAAAAAGACGAGCGCGGCCGGGTTGGTGAATGCGGTGCTTAGACGAGCCCCTAGAGGGCGGATTGAATGGCCCGACCGCTCGGTCGCGCTTTCGATGCCGCAATGGCTGCTCGCCCGGTGGGACGAGCAGTTTGGCGCAGGATCGAGCGAAAAGATTGCAGAGGCGTTTCTTTCTGCTCCTGAGACGTACGTTCGGAATCCGGCCGAAGACTCGGGAGTTGTCCTAGAGCCCACAGACGTGCCGGGAGCTTTCCGGGTAGTCTCTGGAGATCCGACGGGTTTGCGCATCCAGGACATAGGGTCGCAATCGGTCGTCCCGTTTTTGGATCTTCGCCCGGGCCAGACTCTGCTCGATTTGTGTTCGGCTCCCGGAAACAAGACGGCCCAAGCGCTCGAATCGGGAATTCGCGGTATCGCTTGCGATGTCAACCACCGTCGTCTCCAAACAGTGAGCGGCTGTTCCCGGGTGGTTCTCGACGCGACTGTCGGGTTGCCGTTTCATAGTCGGTTCGATCGTGTGCTGGTGGATGCGCCTTGTTCCGGCACTGGGACTTTGGGGCGCAATCCCGAGATTCGATGGAAACTCCGACCGCGGGATGTCGAAGAGCTGCACGAGAAACAAGTTCGTATACTCAGGAACGCCTTGGAAGCTCTAGCGGATGATGGGCGTCTCGTTTACTCCACCTGCTCCCTGGAGAAGCTTGAAAACGAAGAAGTTATCGAGCGTATCACGGCGGAAACGGGCCACCGGATCCTAGAAACGCGGTATCGAGTTCCAGGAAGGGACCCTGGGGACGGTTTTTTCGCGGCTGTTGTTTCTCGATGAATTTCACGTCCCTACTGATGCAACTTCTTTGTTACCCTAGTAAAAGCTCAACGAATGGTCGAGATTCTCCCTTCCATACTGTCGGCCGACTTTGCGCGGCTGGCAGACGAAATCGCTAAGGTTGAGAGCACCGGCATCTCCATGCTTCATGTTGACGTAATGGATGGTCACTTCGTGCCGAACTTGACGCTGGGACCGCCCGTGGTCAAATCGATCCGCAAAGTGACGAAACTAACCCTCGATGTCCACTTGATGATCACGGATCCCGACCAGTACGCGCCGGTTTTTATCGAGGCCGGGGCAGATCAGGTATCGGTGCACCAGGAAGCCTGCCCGCATCTGGATCGCACACTTCGCATGATTCAGAGCGACGGGGCGCGTGCAGGAGTCGTGATCAATCCTGCGACGCCAGTAAGCGTACTCGATGAGGTGCTGGAGTTCGTCGATTATGTATTGGTCATGAGCGTGAACCCCGGTTTCGGAGCCCAACGGTTCCTTCCGAATGCGCTCAGAAAAGTTCGTGCTCTCGATTTGCGCCGTAAGGAACTCGGCGTGCAATTCGCAATTGAGATTGACGGCGGAATTTCTCCGGAGAATGTAACGGATGCCGTTCGAGCAGGTTGCGATTGGCTTGTCGCCGGGTCAAGTGTCTTTGGGAGTGCCGATCCGGCCGCTACTGTGAACCAGATGCAACAGTTGGCCCGCGAGGCCCGCATGGTTCACGTCTAACATGGTTCACGTCTAAATTGATGCCAAGAGTCGTTATTCAGGATTCATATATGAAGTTCAGTTCTGAAAAGTGGGTACGCTTTGTCGCGCTGTTCTTAGCGCTGGCACTGCTGACTTCGTGCGGGATGCGGAGGAAGAAGTATGAGAATCCCATCACTTCGGACACTCAGCAACCGGATAAGGTTCTGTTCGATAAGGCGATCGGTGACATGGAACGCGGACGGTATGAAGTCGCGCGACTTACGTTACAGACGCTGATGAACACGTACGACACCAGTGAGTATCTGGCGAAGGCCAAGCTGGCCTACGCCGACAGTTGGTTCCGCGAAGGGGGAACCCACGGACTCGCGCAGGCTGAGGCAGAATACAAAGACTTCATTCTGTTCTACCCGACTCTTGAGGAGTCGGCCGAGGCTCAGGAAAAGGTCTGCTTAATACACTACCGCCAGATGGAAAAGGCCGATCGCGACCCTCAGCATGCTTTGCGCGCTGAAGAAGAGTGCCGGAACGTCCTGATTCAGTTCCCGAACAGCAAGTTTGCGCCGAGCGCCCAACAGTTGCTCCGCAATGTGCAGGAAGTGATCGGCGAAGGAGAATTCCGTCGCGGCGCCTTCTATAACACCAAAGGAAGTCACCCAGCGGCTGCAAATCGCTTACAGGCGCTTTCCGATCATTACCCGCTCTACAGCAAGGCAGATGAAGCCAACTGGCTGTTAGGGGATTCCTATTCGAAGATGGGTCCACGCTTCCGGCAAAAAGCGGGAACGGCTTACGCGCGCATCGTTCGAGAGTATCCGCTCAGTCCGTTCGTTGAAGATGCGAAGAAGCGTCTGACGTCCATGGAGCTCGCAATCCCCGAAGCCGATCCCGTGGCTTACAACCGGATGAAATACGAACTCGAGAATCGTAATAAGCCAAGTATGGCAAGTCAGGCCTTAGGGGTGTTGAAACGTGGTCCCGACGTTCGGACTGCCGCCAAGTCCGGCGAGCCAGCCATGACATCACTGCGGCCTAGCATTCCAGTGAGTGTTCCGCTACCGGCCGAAGCTGGTGGAGGATTCGCCGGGGATGTGACGGCAACAACGATTCAGGATTCGACTACGCTCGATTCGCAGCCGGATGCGCGTGCTCCTAAGCCGGCGCCGGACGGCGAGGCACCGACTCCATCCACTAATCCGGCCACGGCGCCTGGCTCCGATGTAACCGGAGCCGCTGCTCCTGCCGCAGAGGCTGGGACTCCTGCTGCGACCGTTCAGAACGGCGCAGCGCCTAACGATAAGAAAGCCGCCGAGCAGAAGAAGAAGGACGAGAAGAAGAACAAGGACAAAAAGAAGAAATGACGCGCATCCTTCTCGCAGACGATAGCCCCCATGCACAGCGAATGGGAGAGCGTATTCTCCGCGAAGAAGGATTCGAAGTCGTTACCGTTACCGACGGCCAAACCGCAATGCTCCGTCTGGCCGATGTCGACCCTGATGTCGTCTTTGCCGACGTTTCCCTGCCTCGTAAGAGCGGCTACGATATCTGCCGCGAGATCAAGAATCGCTCACGACACAAGCATGTCCGCGTTATCCTGACCGCCGGACTTCTCGAGACCTTCGACGAGAAGGAAGCTACCGTCGTTCAATGCGACGGTATTCTCAAAAAGCCATTTGAGGCATCCGTCGTGATCGAGATGCTGAAGCCGCTGGTCGAGTCCGCGCAGAAAGACAAGGCTGAATATGGTCCTGATCTCGCGGCCAATGGCTCGGGTATCGTCGGCGAAAAGGTTGTCACCGATCCGAATGAACTCGCTCCTCCCGATCTGCCCCCCGGCATCGATGTGGAGCGCGTTCGCGCTGCCGTCACGTTGGCCCTCGATGCGGCGATGCCGTCCATGATCGACAAAATCACCGAACAGGTGTTGGTCGCGCTCCGTCACTAACGTTCCAGGAACTTAGCCGTGAGCAATACTCCTGCTGCACATGCCGCCGCTACATAGCTGCTTCTGTCGCGCAGGGCGTATATAAGCGGGTCGTCGGCCAGTTGGCCCCGCCCAGCAACTACCCACATATGGGCAATCCAGTAAAGAACCACCGGACACATCAGCCACAAAATCTCGGGACGCGCATAGAGCGCTCGCACTTCGGGGCTATAGATGTATAAGGCCAGGACCTGCACGGCCATCAGACCCGATCCCACTCCCAACGCGAGCAACGCGCGTGAATCTTCCGCACGATAACCCCGGCGGTCGCTTGGGCCATGCCGTTCTACTTCGACATAACGCTTAGCCAAGGCGATACTCAGGAACAGGAACATGCAGAACGCAAGCGTCCACGGTGAGATCGGAATACTCGTCGCGGATCCGCCTGCAAGCACGCGCATCGTGTAAAACGAACCCAACAAGAGCACGTCTACCACTGGCAATGACTTCGCCCAGATCGAATATACCGTCGCGCTCACAACATAAGCGAGGATTGCCAGTCGCGCGGATTGGGGTAGCGACAAAGCGCACACGGCTCCGCCAACCAACAGGAATATAGCAATCACTCCCGCTCTCGGACGAGTGAGCCGTCCCGAAGCGATCGGCCGGAAACGCTTCGTCGCATGAAGGCGATCCGATTCTCGATCGAGGAGATCGTTCAGAACATAAACAAACGAGGCAAACAGAGAAAAGCTCAGGAAGCAGATCGCAGCGCTACGCCATACTCCAACGTCGGCCAATCGCTGCCCCAAAATGATCGGCGCAAAAATGAGAAGGTTCTTGGCCCAATGATGAGGTCGAATCGCGGCCAGGTCCGCCGGCAAGGCTTGGATCACGAGAACTCCCATAATATCCGGCCCCCGTGTATGGGCTACACTCCCCGCGCATCACGGTTTCGCTTTTTGTGTTGTTTTAGCCTCCTCCTTCACGCAGAGTTGCGATTCTTCACGGCAGATCGAGGGCTTGCGGCGAACAGGATCGTTACAGACATCGCGCTCGCTCCGCAAAACGTGGGCGGCCGTACGGGGCGGCTTGGTGCCGGAAGATTGGATTATCGGCTATGAGTTCCTGAAGTCAGATCCATTCCGTTTCCGGCAAAGGCGCCTCAGGTGTAGCCCGCCCTACTCGCTTGCGCCAAATCAATGTGGTCTGAGATCGTTCAGAAGGACTTTCCTCCGCCGCGATAAACCTGCTTCGCGCCGGTGTGTTCTCGCACATGAACGGCGGTGAGTTCGAAATCCCGACGCACGTGCGCAGTCGGTTCTTTGATGCTGATGGTTACTTCCCGCACTTCGAGCGGTCTAGTTGCGGTGTAAGCGGATGCCCAGCGCGTTTCGACCGGATGAAGACTGAGCGTTGCCGGGAACGGAGAGTACGAGATGAACTGAGTAAAAGAGCTCGCCGTGCTGCCCATCACTCGTGCGTCAATAAGGCTTGATGGCCATCGAAAAGCAGATCGGCAGAGCACGTCGCCTTGACGATTCGACGCCGCTTCGAAACACTGCAAACCGCCCATCACATTGACCGCGTGCTGCTGAAGAGCGATGGTCTGCGCTCGCGGTTTGCCAAAGGCCGTCAAAAAGAGGGCAATCTGAGCCGTGAAGGGGCCCTGCTGCAAGAGGTCATATTCATCTGGGCTGATCAGAGCCACGTTTCGAAACAACAGCATCTTCTCTTCGGACTCGGTCCGACTATCGGTCGCAGGTTCGTAGAAATGCCATTGCAATGTACGACGGCCCGCACTTTTCAGCGACGCCGATATTCCATCCGCCCGCAGGTCCAGATTGGGCGGAATCCCACGCACGGTGACCGGAAGCACAATTTCGAGGGCGCCAACACCTCCGGGTAACATCCTCGGTCGTATCAATGGTTCGAGGGAAACGTGCAGACTGCTTGTGTCGAGAGGTTCCTTCGAAAGCCGCGACTGCACAGCAAACGCGAGCGGCCAGGGAACCAAAACATACACCAGTGCTCCAATAGCGAGCGCCGACATAGCGACGATTCGACTCAAAGTTGTCCGGCGTGTCTTGTACTGCCAATA
>DASQLD010000133.1:0-11215 GCA_035630195.1 Bryobacteraceae bacterium | reverse complement strand
AAATGAAGTGCGATGTACGTCCGTGGGGATCGAGGATATAGAGATCTTTGCCGTCGCGATCGGCGGTGAACATGCGAGTGGAGAACCCCTTGCCTTCGGCTTCGCCGCGCCATCGATGGAGAAAGATGAAACGAGAGCTGTCGGGCGAGTAAAGCAGATGATTGAACCAGTGCTTCGTTCCGGCAGAGTAGCCCTTCGGGTACGGAATCCGCTCGGCTTCCGAAAAGGGCAGGATAAGCTTCGTCTTCCCGCTCGCGATATCAAGCCGCCAGATGCCTGCGTCAGCCGGCACACGAAGATCGAAGTTCGGATCGGGAATACCTGCATAACCGTACCCGGGCCGGCAATCGTTCAACCGGCGGAAGTCGGGATAGACTGCTGATTTTCCGTCGGGACTCAGCGTGTAGATCGGAGCCGGTAGTGTTCGTTGGGCTCCGGTTCTAAAATTCACCACCCTACTTATGAATTGCCCGTCCTGGCGGTCATTCCAGATGACGTCTGTTTTCGATCCGGGAACCCACTGCAGCATACAGCCTTGCTGCCAATTCCACGCGGTGGTCTTGCCTAATTCTGTCCACCGATCCGTGTCGTGCGTGTCGATGACGCCAACCCGTATCTCATCCTCAGGCCTAGGCGACCGGTGCTCGAAATCGACCTCCATGCCGAGCACATACCGGCTCGAAGGATCGAACTGCAGCTTGTCATAGTATCCGAACCAGTGGTACTTGGGGCCCTTCGTGATCTGTCGGACACGGCCGGCGGCCTTGCCCGTCGCCGCTGTAGCAAGTAATCCAGTGACGAAGTGACGTCGATTGATCATGTCCTTCTCTATAGAATCCCGTATTTTTCGAAGGCGCTGGTGCTCGACATGCCTGCTTCGATTTCTTTCCGCACTACTTTCTCGCCGCGCGCTTTCTCGAGCGCTTTCTGAATCGTTTCGGCCTCGGCGACGCGGGGCACAATCAGCACGCCATCGAGATCGCCAAAGATGAGATCGCCTGGATCGACCCGTACGCGATTGATGTAGACGGGACAACGGAAGTCGACCACGGCTGCGCGCACGCTTGCATCCTGCGCGTAGCGTCCGCGGCTAAAGACGGGCCAGTTCTGTTCTAACACTTGCGGAGTGTCCCGATGGAATCCATTAATGACCGCTCCGGCGCCACCGCGACGCTTCGCCGTGGCAGTCATGATCTCGCCCCAACTGGCGCAATCGAGGGCTTCTGTAGTTATGTAAACCTCGCCAGGCTCAACTTGATCCAGTGCTTGAGTGAGCATGGCGAAGGGATCAGGACGTTTCCCCAGCACGCTCTCCACCAAGACCGGCATCGCGCGTCCGATCACAACCATATCGTCGCGTATTGGCTGGACGGGCTGCGGCAGGAACTGATCGTAAAAGCCGAGTCCGTCCAAAATGTCGCCGATTACCGGCGTGTACAGGGTCGAGCGGATAAGCTCGAATAGCTCCGAATCGTTACGCCACTCCATGACCTTGGGCCTGGCGGAATGCGTCAAGGAAGAAATCGGTCGATTCCGAAGTCGCGAGTGGTCCCATGAGACCGATACGGAAGATCTTGCCGGCAAGCGGACCGAATCCGCCCAGCACTTCGATCCCATGTTCGGCCATCAACTGCTTACGAACTGCCATGTCATCGACGCCGGCCGGCACTCGTACGGTGTTGAGATTCCACAAACGATGCGGCTCAGGTACGTGCATCGTGAGGCCCATACCTTCCAGGCCTTTCACCAATTGCAGATGCGCTTCATAATGCCGTTTCCATCGATTCGGCGCGCCTTCTTCACAGATGATCCGGAGCCCTTCGTTGAGCGCGTAAAACAACGAGATCGGCGCCGTGTGATGATACCGGTGCGACCCATCATAGTATTCATCGAGTAGTGCCAGATCGAGATACCATGTGTCGGCAGGGCGCTTCCGTGCGCGCAAGCGGTCAAGCGCTCGAGGAGATACGGTGACGGGCGCAAGTCCCGGAGGACAGCTCATGCCTTTCTGTGTGCAGCTGAATGCGATGTCAATGCCGTTCTTGTCAACCTCCACGGGCATGGTTCCAAGCGATGTGACAACATCCGTGATCACGAGCGCATCAATCTCGTGCGCAGCTTCGGCGATCGCCTCACCTCGGGTGAACACACCCGTCGACGTCTCGGCCTGGACGTAAGCGACGATTTGCGGCTTCTCGCGTCGAATCACATCACGCGCTTCCTGCTCGTCGAATGTCTCACCCCAAGGCTTTTCGTGGCGGACGACTTCACCGCCATGCCGCTTACCCATGTCGCTGATGCGGTCGCAAAAGAATCCGTTCGCAAAGACGAGAACTTTCGTTCCAGGTTCGACAAAATTGCAGATCGCAGTTTCCATTCCTGCGCTGCCGGTGCCGGAGATAGCGAAGGTAAAGGGGTTTGTCGTGCCGAAGACGGTGCGCAGCCCGTCTCGAATTTCTTCGACCACCGAGAAGAAGTAGGGATCCAGATGCCCGACAATAGGCTTGGACATGGCCTCGTATACACGGGGCTCAACCATAGTCGGACCGGGGCCATAGAGGAGTCGCTTGGGAGGATTAATCATAGGGATTCTTTATTATGCTGTGCCTGCGTAGGAAGGTTGAAAGGAGAGGCTAGCCGCACCTGATGATTGCAATGCTATCATTGCCGCGTGGCAAGTATCACGATCAGGAATCTGGACGACGCGCTTAAGTCCCGCCTACGGGTCCAAGCGGCCGAGCACGGTCGATCTATGGAAGAAGAGGCCCGTGAGCTGCTGAAGGCCGGTCTCACCACCAAGCCCGGTAAGCGACTCAATCTTGCCGAATCGATCCGACGACACATGGACCCGGTAGGCGGTGTGGAACTCACACCCCTTCCTCGTGAACCTGTTCGGCCCCCTCCTAAGTTCACGAAATGATCGTGCTTGACACGAATGTGCTCGCTGAAGTTCTTCGGCCCGTTCCTTCCGCTGTCGTATTGCGCTGGCTCGCGGATCAGGAGCCTGCTTCGGTTTTCATTACAGCGATTACGCAAGCCGAGGTGCTCTACGGAGTAGAGATACTACCGGCAGGTAAACGCCGAGAGCGATTGCACCATGCGGTTGAAAAACTAATCACCGATGATTTCCGCGATCGAATTTTGTCTTTCGATGAGCGGGCTGGGCCAATCTTTGCGAAGATTGTCGCCGATAGACAAGCAACGGGAAGGCCTGCACCGCAGCTTGACGCAATGATCGCCGCCATCGCGCGTTCTCATCGAGCGACGGTCGCAACGCGCAACATCGCCGATTTCGTTCATTGCGGAGTTCGAGTCATCAATCCCTGGGACGAATAGGAAATCGCACGCCTGGGGAACCGCACGCGGGCGGAGCATCGGACACATTGCGGGCTTTACGGGGCTGCCTTCATTCACGAGTTCTTTGCATTGAGGCCGTGGTACTTCGCTAAAGTCGTCGGTTAACTTAATCTTCCATACATCCTCGCTTGGTCGGCCAGTCTCCTTCATATCTGGAAAGTTGGAGTCTTCCGTCCAACTTCATGTGCGCCAGATAAACAGCGGGATGTCAGTGAGTTGCCCAAGTCTCACCATCGTCTCAATCATGGGAAGTCTTTCACGGCTCCCGCGGCTATTGCGTGAGCAGCCGCCATGTCAACCGTCTGAGCAGACAAATCGTTTAGATGCTCTCCACCGTATCTGCTAACCTTTCGCGA
The DNA here is from genome assembly GCA_035630195.1 of Bryobacteraceae bacterium. Classification (GTDB taxonomy): domain Bacteria; phylum Acidobacteriota; class Terriglobia; order Bryobacterales; family Bryobacteraceae; genus DASQDN01. Next base: position 7,502 of record DASQLD010000133.1, on the reverse strand, counting down.
TAGTCTGGTAACACGTGCGGTACATCATTCTATTTCTGCTTCCCTGCCTGGCTTTCGCCGGTTGGACAGAGTTTAAATATGGTCCCTTTGAAATGCTTTCCGACGCCGGCGACAAGGAGGCGCGAGCAACGCTGAACTATCTAGAGCAGCTTCGCAACGCTGTCGGCATTGCGGTGGGACAGCAGGATCTTCCATCGGTTTGGCCAATACGAATCGTGCTTGTGAAGGGCAAACGACAGACGTACCCCGAGTTAAAGTTCGGTCGCGACGCATGGATGGCAGCTATCGATCGGATGAATCCTCAAACTGCCGCCGGGGTTGTCGATGTCCTTCTGCGTTCCTGGAACGGTCATGTTCCTCCCAACATCCGGCGCGGCCTCATCACTTTGTACTCGACGCTCGATGTCGATGGAACACGTGTCACCCTCGGAGCGCCGCCTGCAGCAAAGGATCGCGACTGGTCCCGTGCGCATATGCTCGCAGTGCAGCCGGAGTTCAGTGGCAAACTTCGCGTTCTGCTTTCGAACCTTGGCAAAGGGGTCGATCCTGCTGTCGCTTACAAGAACGCGTTCGAAAAGACAGAGAAGGAGATCGACTTAGCCTTAGACCAGTACATCGAGAATGGCCAATACGAAACCATACCCGTGTCAGGAAAACCGATCAGCGCGCAACGTCAGTTCCAGCCCAAGGAAGTGGATGACAGAGCCGCAGCCTTAACGCTAGGCGATCTCGCCTTCGCCAACGGCGCCGACCCCGGCTACGATCGTCTCAATTCCGTCGAAGGGCAGGGACTCATTGCGCTGCGTAACAAGGATATCGAGCAGGCTAAGAAACTGCTGGCTCAATCGGCAGGCGCGCATGCGCTTGTCGAGTATGCGAAGTTGCTGCCCGAAGGCGAGCGTCGACCTGCGCTCGAAAAGGCCGCGGCCGCAAATCCAAAATGGGCCGAGCCTTACCGTCTAATTGCCGCTAGCGAAACACATCCTGCCCAAAGACTGGCTGCGCTCCGGCAGGCGACGCAACTGGATCAGAACGACGCGCGCACCTGGGCACTCCTCGCCCAGACGCAGGAGTCGGCCAAACAGATGGCGGATGCGGCCAAATCATGGGCGGCGGCGGAACGAACGACGGACGACTTCGAAGAGAGGGAACGTATCAAGCAGTTTCGCGCCGCTGGGGAACGGGCACGAGGCGAAGCGGACCTGGCAGCGCGAGACGAGGCTCGGCGAAAAACAGAGCAGGCGATGACTGATCTGAAGAATCGCGCACTCATGGATATTCGTAAAGCCGAAGCGAAGGCGAATGCCGGCAAGCCCGTTATTGACGACAGCAAGCTGGACATTTATAAGGAAGCGGCAGATGCAAAGAAGATCTCCGGTGTGCTCGTGCGAGTCGATTGCCAGGGAACGCAAGCCACTCTGCATGTCCAGATCGGGAAGACCGTAACCAAGCTGCTGGTCGCAGATCCATCCGGCGTAGAAATAGGCGGTGGCGGCGAGAGGGCCTTCTCCTGCGGCAATCAAAAACCAGCGCGGAAAGTAGATGTAGAGTACGAGCCCACTTCTGTTAAAAAGGTGATACGAATTGCGTTCCGCTAGCGGCGCTCGGCTGCGATGGTTGGCGGTAATTGTTCTTGTTCTATCGTCCACATTAAACTACCTCGACCGAATGGTCCTGTCGGCCCTGATGCCGACGATTCAAACCGAGTTCGGACTGAGCCGGGCAGACATTGGAGCCCTCGTCTCTGCGTTCTCTGTCGTTTATGCGATCAGCTCCCCACTCATGGGACATCTTCTCGATCGCGCTGGCCTAAGGTTTGGTACGACGCTAATTGTGGGGCTGTGGTCCTTGGCGGGAATGGCGACCGGATTTGCGGGGTCATTCTTGACGCTTTTGTTCTGTCGCGCTTCTCTGGGTTTCGCGGAAGCCGGAGGCGTGCCTGCCACGGGCAAGGGTTTTGCGATGTACCTGCATCCCAAAGATAGAGCAACTGGCACAGCTTTGAATCAGGTAGGCTTGACGATCGGCTCCATGAGCGCGCCATTGTTGACGGAGTGGATGTCGGCGTTGTACGGTTGGCGATCGGCCTTCCTTGTCTCTGGAGCTTTGGGTTTAGCCTGGATTCCCTTGTGGTTGGCGGTCTCGAAGAAAGCTCCCGTCCTGACCGACCTCAACCCATCAGGCAAAGGGCGAGTTAAGGAAATGCTTCGCGATCGGCGTTACATCGCGCTCGTGATTGCGAATCTCCTCGCCATGACCATTTATAGCCTTTGGACGACTTGGACGACGGTCTTTCTGGTAAGCTCTTACGGATTAACACAACAAGAAGCGAACCTGCGATATGCATGGATTCCTTCCATCTTTGCGACGCTTGGAGGACTCGTGGGAGCTTGGCTTGCGCATCGCGATATCACTGGAGGTGCCGAAGTGATTCGGTCGCGTCTTCGAATCGCAACGGGCGCTTCCATTTTCGCCCTGGTTACCGCCATCGCCCCGTTGGCGCCCGGTCCATCGGCCGCCATAGCGGCGATATGCGTAAGCCTGTTTGCGACGACCTGTTTGAGCGTTAACTACTACGCTCTGCCTCTCGACATGTTCGGCAGCGTCAGCGCCGGCTTTGCAGTCTCATTTCTCACCGGCTTTTACGGTCTAATGCAAGCAGTCCTTTCCCCGATCATCGCCGCATCTTCGGAGCGCTACGGATGGCTGCCGATTTGCGCTGCCATCGCTACGATGCCCTTATTCTCGGCGCTTCTTTTGCAACTCTCCTTCCGCAAACGATGAGCTTGAAGAATGCCGTCTGGAAGCTATTGGGGAAAGATCCTGAAGCTGTAGTCGTCAGTTTTCTTTCCGGACCAGAACCGCTCGCGCGGGCGATGCTTCAGGAAGTTCGCTCGCTCATTCCGGACCGCGAACACTACGCAGTAACGAATCTTGACGTCGCCGGGATCGTTTGTATCCGGCCGGAGGATCTTGCGCGCGTGCTCCGACGTAAACGCGTTGCTCTGGCGCCTACGCTCTTTACAAGGGATAAAGAGTACTCCTCGCTTCGAAAACACGCCTTCCGCTTCGCGCCGGGTAAAATTCTGGCGTACAACTCACGTCTCGAGCGGCATCATTTACGGCTTCGCTCGGCAATTGCTTCTACTCTCTTTCTTCGTGGTGTTGGGCTCGACCGTATCTGGCTTCGCCCGAAATGGCTTTTTCCAATTCGCCGGGAACGTTCGATCGCTGCTACCACCCATCAGATGTTTGAGGGTCGGACGCTACGGGAGGGTAAGCCGAGGATCGCGGTACTCACGCCTTACTTCCCGTTTCCGTTGAGCCATGGGGGAGCTGTCCGAATCTACAACCTGTTGCGCGAGGGTTCTCGCGATTTCGATATCTTCCTCTTCTCTTTTGTCGAGAAGTCTACGAACTTAAGCGATTCTCCGGTGCTCGACTTCTGTTCGAAAGTCATCGCTTTCCCGAACCCTCGTTATCGCGAACCACGTTGGGCATCGCTTTATCCGCCCGAGGTCAATGAGTTCTATTCCCCTTATGTGGATTCCGTTATTCGGCAGGTTCGCGAGCAGTATGCGCTGAAGGTGATGCAGGTCGAATACACGCAGATGGCGCTTTACAAAGGTGACATTCTTGTCGAACACGACGTCACTTTCGATCTGCACCAGCAGGTGGCGGCTGCCGAAAATTCGCTGCAATCGAAGTGGGATCTCGCCAGATGGCGCCGCTTCGAGCAAAAAGCCGTGAAGTCCTATAACCAGGTAGTCGTAATGTCTGCAAAGGATCGTGAACTGCTAGAGAATGCCCCAAACGTAAGGGTGATCCCGAATGGCGTCGACCTCAAGCGCTTCCAGCCTCAACCCGAGTCAGAGGGCCGTCAGATCCTGTTCGTGGGTTCGTTTCGCCATTTCCCGAATGTCGTAGCATTCCGCTGGTTTTTAGAGGAGGTCTGGCCGATCGTAACCAGCCGGGTGGCTGGGGTTCGTTTTGTAACAATCGCCGGACCGAACCCTGAGCTCTATTACCAACCGAACCCGACGCCTGCGAACGTCGAGATTCACGGCTTTGTCGGCGATGTCCGAAGTTTCTACGCCAATTCGAACGTAGTCGTGGTCCCGACCCGCGTTTCGGCCGGCACCAACCTGAAAGTTCTCGAAGCCCTGGCCTGCCGGCGCGCCGTGGTCTCGACCAGTTCGGGCTGCGCCGGCCTGGGGTTGGAACACGGCGCCGATGTCTGGATCGCGGACGATCCCCCATCCTTCGCCGATGCCATAAATGTTCTATTCGGAGATGATGTTCAGCGGAGCCAAATGGCGGCCAATGGCCGACGTAAGGTGGAGAAGTCGCACGACTGGCGGGCCATCGGGCGCTTGCAGGCGACCATGTGGAACGAGATCTTGACTGGGATCAAGCTACGACCCGCAAAGTTCACGGACATTCAGAGCATCAGTGAAATCCAGGCGTCGACTCACACTGCATCGCACTGGGAGCCTGAATCCTACTTCGACTTTGATGTCACCATCGCCGAGAAGGATGGCAGGGTTTGCGGCTTCATGGTGACTCGCGATCTGACAGGGGAAATCGAGGTGCTCAACCTCGCAGTCGCGTCTGAATTTCGCCGGCAGGGAGTGGCCCGAACGCTGCTTAAGTCTATAGAGACGAATGCAGTCTTTCTCGAAGTTCGTGAGTCTAATGAACCCGCGCGCAATTTATACGAAAACCTGGGGTTTACAGTAGTTGGTGTACGTTCGGAGTACTATGACGATCCTATTGAAAATGCCCTTGTAATGAGGTTGTCACGCCGTGCGTCCTCATGATAAGTTCTAGTTGTCACGAGCCGACCAAAGGGCCTGACTCGGGCGTAGAACTCAATCCTAGGAGAAGCCCAAGATGGAGACACTGGCGCAAGAAGAAATAAAGGCGCATCTGATGCAAACAGACGAGCACTTCCGTGAGCTCAGCAAACAGCATTCTGAGTACGACCAGAAACTGGAAGCGCTGGAAGCGAAGCATGCCTTGTCGGAAGCCGAGCAAATCGAAGAAGTTAAGCTCAAAAAGTTGAAGCTCCACTTGAAAGACCAGATGGTGGAGATCATGAGCCGCTACCGAGAGGAACACGTCGTCTGATCAGGTGCGCTGATCCATCTGAAATCACACGGAGCCCGGGTCACAACCCGGGCTTTCGTGTCTCTGGAATTCGTGATACTGCATGCTAGACTAGTTGCTTGTCAGGCCTCGGGCTCCGTGCAATGAACGGCCGCAAACCCCGCCAGGTCCGGAAGGAAGCAACGGTAGTGGTTTAGTTCGTGTGCCGCGGATCACCCGGGGTCTGGCATTTTTCGTTGGCCTGCATGTACCAAGTCATCGCGCGTAAATACCGGCCAGCCTCGTTTTCTGAGCTTATTAGCCAGGAACACGTTCGTACGACTCTCTCCAACGCGATTTCTCTGCGTCGCATCGCTCATGGCTACATACTTTCCGGCCAGCGCGGTACCGGGAAAACCACGGTCGCGCGAATCATCGCCCGTTGTCTGAACTGCATCAATGGCCCGACTGCCGCGCCGTGCGGGGAATGTTCGAGTTGCAAGGAAATCGCCGCGGGGAACAGCGTAGACGTTATCGAGATCGACGCAGCGTCGAATCGTGGGATCAATGAGATGCGCGAACTGCGGGAAAATGTGCGGTATCGCCCCGCCCGCGACCGCTACAAGGTCTTTATCGTCGATGAAGCGCACCAGATTACATCCGAAGCTTTCAATGCGCTGCTAAAGACACTCGAAGAGCCGCCCGAATGGGTTGTTTTCATCTTGTGTACAACGGAATCGCATAAGATTCCGGTCACCATCGCCAGTCGCTGCCAGCAGTTCAGTTTTCGATCAGTTGACTACGATGAATTGGTTGCGAGGATGCGCTGGATCTGCGAGCAGGAAGGGATTCAGGCAGACGACGAAACCCTCGGAATCTTAGCGCGTGTGGGCGAAGGAAGCGTTCGCGACTCATTGTCGGCGCTGGATCAGGCAATCGCATGTTGTGGGAACGTCCTCGATCCGGTCGAGTTGCGCAGCCTTATGGGGCTGTTTTCGGTGGATTCGCTGGGCGAAGTGAGTTCGGCGTTACTCGATGGCGATTCGCAACGGATGCTCGAAATAGTTCAGGAGTTGGAGCGCAACGGCCGTAGTCTGCACCATTTTTGCCGCGAACTGTCGCGCTATTTCCGGAACTTACTGGTGGCTCGGATCTCCAGCGGCGAGACGAAGCTGATCGGAGCATCAGGCGCCGAGCAGGAACGTCTGCGCGAAACGGCCAGCAGGTTTTCTGAAGAAGACCTCACGCGTTACCTGCATTTATCGCTCGAATTGTTTAAAGACATTCAGACTTCTCTTCAGCCCCGGCTGCATTTGGAGATGGGCCTTCTACGCCTTGTTCACGCAGGTAAACTGCTGCCAATCGAGCAGGCGCTCAATGCGCTCAAAATCGGAGAAGCGCCACTTGTCCACGCAAAGGTCCCTGCGCCGACAGGACCGGCGCCGCGGGCTCGGACCGGGCCTTCCCCATTTGCGCTCGATGCAACAAGAAAGGCATCGCCCTCGCCGGCCCCGACCCAGCCGCCCCCTTCGACACCGAAGGCTTCGGTGGAAACTGCTACAGCGACGTCTACTGCAGTTGCCGAGCCTCCGAGCGACCTCAAGGCGGCTCTATACCAAGCGCTACTCGATCTGCATTGCAACTTTACAGCGGACGCCGTGGAGGCATCCGAGATTAGTGAAAACAACGGCGAGCTCACATTCGTGACTCCACCGGAGTATCGGCTCGCAATGTCGGAAAACGATCTTCGTAAGGCGGCCCAGCAAGCGCTAGGGAAGCCATATAAGGTCAAAGTAATTATTGGAACACCCGCGAATGTCGGGCCGGTCACACCGTCAAAACCTGCGGCTCCATCGGTTGAAGAGGAAGTGATGCAGCGGGCCCTGTCCGATCCCGCAATACAAAGTTTTCGCGAAGCGTTCCCAGACGCAGAAATACGCCAAGTGCGCAACCTCAAGGATAGATCATGAAGCTACCCGGCAACATGCAAAACATGATGAAGCAGGCGCAGCAGATGCAGCAGCGCATGCAGGAAGAGGTCGAGAAGATCACTGCCGAAGGTACTGCCGGCGGGGGAATGGTCTCGGTCAAGATGGACGGGCACAAGAAAGTGCTTTCGGTGAAGATCGACCCGGAAGCTGCGGGCGACGCAGAGATGCTCCAGGACATGGTGATGGTCGCCTTCAACGAAGCTCACAAGAAGGTGGAGTCTGAGTCGCAGAAGATCATGGGCGGAATGCTCGGTGGTATGGGCCTGCCCCCTGGCATGTTCTAGCCAATGCCCGATTTTGCGGAGCCGTTAGCGCGCCTTATTCTCGAGATCAAACGACTACCCGGTATCGGACAGAAGTCGGCGCAGCGCGTTGCATTCCATGTGCTCCGCGCAAAGCGGGAAGATGTCGACAGGCTCATTA
>DASQLD010000132.1:0-2732 GCA_035630195.1 Bryobacteraceae bacterium | reverse complement strand
GCTCCCAACGGACGAACGAAGAAGACGAGGCGGTGCTCAAACAGGCGGCGAGTAAGACCCATGTGATCGCACTGAACAAGAGTGACCTGCCAACTTTTTCAAACGAGTTGGTCGACCATCGACTGCGGACAACAAATGGCCAACCCACAAACACCGTGTCTGTTTCGGCAGCTACAGAAGAGGGTCTCTCTGAGCTGCGAGCAGCGATCCTCAAGCCTTTCGGTAACGGCAACGGCGCCGGCGAAGGTTTGCTGATCACCAACGCTCGGCATCACGATCTGCTGGTGCGCGCGATGAGTTCGATTGCATCGTCTGCGGAACTCATTCGCGATGACGCCAGTGAAGAGATCGTTTTGATTGGTCTGCATAACGCATTAAGATTTATCGGTGAGTTAACCGGCGAGACGACGACTGAAGATATGCTTGGAGAGATCTTCTCGACGTTTTGTATTGGTAAGTAGCACTTTGGGATGCGCCTGGCGCATAGATTTCCGAAATGATCTTCGACGAAGTTTTTGATGTGATCGTGATTGGCGCCGGGCATGCCGGCTGTGAAGCGGCGTCCGCCGCTGCGCGGCTGGGCGCGAACACTGCGCTCCTGACGCTTAACCTGGATCTGATCGGACAGATGTCCTGCAATCCCGCGATCGGCGGAATCGGCAAAGGACATCTAGTTCGAGAAATCGACGCGCTCGGCGGAATCATGGCGCGCGTCATCGATCGCACCGGCATTCAATTTCGTCTGCTGAATCGTTCGCGTGGGCCCGCGGTGCAGGCCCCGCGTGCGCAAGCTGATCGTACTCTGTATCGAGTCGAGATGCGGCGCACGCTTGAGGCGACACCCAATCTTAGTCTCAGACAGGGTCTGGTAACCGATCTGCTCGTGGTTGCAGACCGTATCTGCGGCGTTGAATTGCAGGACGCGCGACGGCTGGGGGCGAAGGCCGTAATCGTCGCGACGGGCACGTTCTTGAACGGCAAGATTCACACTGGCCGCAAGACCTACGCCGGCGGGCGTACCGGCGAACCCGCATCGACCGAATTGCCCGCTGCCCTGCGACGCCTCGGATTTCCCGTCGGAAGACTCAAGACCGGAACGCCGCCACGAATTGATGGCCGCACGATCGATTGGGACGCCTTTGAACCGCAGCCTCCCGATGAACGGCCGGTTCCCTTCTCGTTTTCGACTGACGAAATCGAACAGGAACAGCTTAATTGCTATCTCGCTTATACGAACCATGAGTTGCATGAGAGGATTCGCGCCAACCTGCACGAATCCCCTCTTTACTCCGGCGCCATCCAGGGAATAGGTCCGCGGTATTGTCCGTCCATCGAAGACAAGGTCGTAAAGTTCCCCGAGAAGACGCGACATCAACTGTTCGTGGAGCCGGAGGGCTTCAATACGAACGAGGTTTATCTGAACGGACTCTCGACTTCTCTGCCGGCACAGCTTCAGCAAGAGATCGTCAATTTGATTCCCGGCATGGATGAGGCGCAAATCATCCGCCCCGGCTATGCGATCGAATATGACTTTGTTGACCCGCGAGAACTTTCGCCATTTCTGGAAACCGCTCGGGTTAAAGGGCTCTTCCTGGCCGGGCAAATCAACGGAACGACTGGATACGAAGAGGCAGCTTGCCAGGGACTGATCGCCGGTATCAATGCGGGGCTGGTGGCCACTGGTCGCCCGCTATTCCGCGTTCAGCGGGAAGAGTCGTACATCGGCGTGTTGATTGATGACCTCATAACACAGGGCGTCGACGAGCCGTACCGGATGTTCACATCGCGGTCTGAGCACCGGCTCGCGCTGCGCCATGACAACGCGGACGAGCGGCTCGAACCGAAAGGTCGTGAGTTGGGTTTGGTTGGAGATAGTGAGTGGGAACGATTCAACCAGAGACGTGATGGGTTAGCGAAAGCGCGCGAACTATTGTCTGCGACAAGGCTCCGTCGGACAGATTCAGCGTACTTGGATATGTCCAGGCTGACGGGCCAGGATCTTGGAGACTCAATTACGCTCACGCAACTCGCGCTCAGGCCCAACGTGACCAGGGAACAGATTGTCGAACTGCTCCCTTCGTCTGAACGGGCAAACGTCCGCCCCCGAGAGGTCGAGACTGCGCTGGCCGATTACCTGTACGCCGGCTATCTCGACTCGCAGAACCAGGCATCGCGGCGACTGCGCCAGCACGATGCGCTTTCCATTCCCGAAACCCTATCTTTCAAAGCAGTAGGGAGCTTGTCGCACGAGATGATCGAGCGCCTTGAGCGCATGCGCCCCCGCAACTTTGGCGACGCGAGGAAAATCCCAGGACTCACACCGGCAGCCCTCTCAAACCTACTCGTTTACCTCACCGCAGCTCAACAAGCCAAAGCGATTACACGCTAGCATTCGTGTTGCGTTTCACGTGTAACCCTGAGCGGCCCCGGCTGGGCTCTGTTCAGGCCGACGGTTTCACGTGAAACGGCCTATCCACCGAACTTGCCCTGTGTTAATGTGTCACCTTACATTTGTCGGCGGGCAGCTGGATGGGAAAAACATTAGCCATTGCTAACCAGAAAGGTGGGGTCGGCAAGACGACTACGGCTATTAATCTGGCTGCTGGTCTTGCGAAAGCCGGTAAGCGCACATTATTGGTTGATGTTGATCCGCAGGCGAATGCGACCTCCGGTCTCGGCATCGTCCGAGAATCTATCCGTCGCAATGTTTATCATGCGTTGATCCTCGGCGA
>DASQLD010000131.1:0-3205 GCA_035630195.1 Bryobacteraceae bacterium | reverse complement strand
GCCATCGATCCTTTGGTCAAGCCGTTCCTGGACGAATATCCGCTTCCAAACGGACCTGCGCGCGGCAGTGGGACGGCATTGTACACATTTGGGTTCAATCAAAAGCTGAAACAAGATTATGGACAGGGCCGCTTTGATCAGATTTTGAACGACAGCAACCAAATGTTCGTGCGCTATACCTACGACGGCGCAGATCAACGGCTTCCTACGGATTACCCGCAGTTTCCACGCGACTTCCTATCGCGCAACCAGTTCGCGACCGCCAATTTCCAGCAGATCATTTCGCCGAGAACGTTGAATAATGTTCGCCTCGGTTTCAGCCGTACGCGCATCGGCCAAGATGTGGAGTCGAACACGTCGCAGCCTCTAACGCCTTTCGTTCCCGGCCGCGGCATGATCGGAAATATCGATGTCGGCGGGCTGCTGCGTTTCGGGACACAAGCATCCGTCAATCTGAAACTAGTGCAAAACGTGTACGGCATTGAGGATGGGTTGGTGTTCCAACGAGGAAAGCATTCGCTCAAAGCGGGTGTCTTGATTGAGCGCTATCAGGACAACATGGTGAATCCGACCTTCTCTCTGGGACAATTCACTTTCAACGATCTGCCGAGCTTCCTTCAAAACCGTGCTGCGCGCTTCATTGGGCTCACTCCGCAAGGCGCGCTTGATCGATACTGGCGGTTCACGCTATTCGCCTTCTATCTCCAGGATGACTTCAAGGTGCATCCACGGGTGACGATCAACGCAGGCTTGCGCTATGAGTTCACGACTATGCCGGTAGATATATATGGTCGTGATTCGACAATGATCAACCTCTCGGATCCGGCTCCTGTGACCGGGCAGTTGTATCAGAATCCGACATACAAGAATCTGTCGCCTCGGCTCGGGTTTGCCTGGGATATCTTCGGTAACGGCAAGAGCGCCCTGCGTGGAGGGTATGGCTTGTTCTTCAATACGAACAATCAGCAGAACCTCATCGTTACTGTGACGAATCCCCCGGCGACTCCACGCGCTACGATCACGAATCCCACCTTCCCAGTCGCGCCGTTTGAAAGAGGTGTCGCTAACAACATTCGGCCGGTCCAATGGGAACTCGAGAACCCTCGAGTGCACGTCTACAATTTCAATCTTCAGCAGACATTATTCTCGAATATTGTTATGACTGTGGGGTATGCGGGTTCCCGCGGTCTGCATCTGTTGCGTAGTGCTGATGTGAATACAGTTCCCCCGGACAGATTGGCGGATGGCACGCTATTCTTCCCTGTTGGCAGGGCAAGGCAGAATCCGAATTTCTCAACGATCGAGCTTAAGAGCAGCGATGGCGATTCCTGGTACAACGCAGGTATCCTGGAGATTCGGAAGCGATGGAATGGGGGCCTTCAGTTTCAGACCTCCTATACTCTCTCCCGCAATATCGACACCACGCAGGCGTCGACCTTCTTTTCGGATGGAACCAACGGCACCACAACCGCCTTCCCCGAATTTGAGGGCTTCAGCTATAACAAAGGCCCCGCCGACTATCACGCCACACATAACTGGGTTACAAATTTCACATGGGAAATGCCGTTCGGTAAGCAATTGACAGGAATCCCGGCGCTCATTGCTAAGGGATGGGAGCTCGCTGGCATTGCTCAGTTGCGTAGTGGCAGTCCTTTGACCGTATTCGTGCGCGCGAACCGGTCGCGGACGATGTGGGCGCCGTCGCTGGGACCCGGCATCGGTAACGATCGTGCGAGTATGGCGGCGGGCAGGACGTATGAGAGCGCTGTGGTGGGCCGTCCTGAAGCTTGGTTCGATCCGACGGCATTCGCTTTGCAGCCTGCCGGCACGCTTGGTAATAGCGGCCGAGGCGCGTTCACAGGCCCCAACCTCCGGACGTTCGATCTCGCTGCGATGAAGAACTTTCGAGTTGGCGAAAACGCAAACATCCAATTGCGCGCCGAAGCTTTCAATCTTTTCAACCACGCAAACTTCGGTGTGCCGAATCTCATTGCATTTGCAGGCACTGCGGACAACGAAGCGCCGTTAGCCAGCTTTGGCCGCATTCGCAACACGATCACATCCTCACGGCAGATACAACTCGGATTGCGTATATCCTTTTAGCTAATGACCTGGATCTACTTCGCGCTTGGAGCGGCTCTCTCCTGGGGTATCTATGGACCCATCCTCCATAAAGGACAAGTGCAACTTGGTAATCCGTTGCGCGCCTTGCTCTGTGTCGGAATGGCTTACTTTCTCGTAGGTGTGGTCGTCCCTGCCATAACACTCGGATCGCAAGGCGAACTAAAGGGTTTCAACAGCGGCGGTGTTACTTCATCGACCCTCGGCGGCGCGCTCGGCGCAATCGGCGCCGTCTGCATCATTTGGGCGTTTCGTAGTGGAGGAACACCTACGTACGTTATGCCATTGGTCTTCGGTCTTGCGCCGCTCGTCAACGTGTTGTTCTCGATGACAATGCATCCGCCGAAGGAATCGCCGAACCCGTTGCTCTATGTGGGCTTCTTGTTGGGGTCCATTGGGGCCGGTCTGGTTCTTTATTACAAACCGAAGTAGGGACGGCTGACCTGATTTGGGCTTCGTGGCACTCCTGTGGAAGGATACTTTCTGAGCGTAGTATGTACGCTTCAGAGTAGGCGGGCTTCCAGCCTGCCTCGGAATAGTTTTGATCAACGGCCGTCACTGCTCGACCACGGCCAATCCTCAGCCCGACAAACCAAGCCCACCTTCACAGGGTTGGATTCGATGTAGAATACAATCCTTTCCAGTTCGGAACTATCCCGCACCCAATGATCATAGGATTCTTCCTGCCAGAATCGCTGCCCTTGCCGATTGAGTAGAATGTTGGCCTGTCGCGCAGTATATGTCTTGAGTGACCGCGTGATTCGGGCGGCCGTCGTGTTCGGATACAGGAGACGTGGACATGATTCGCCATCACGACCCAAGCTTTCGAAACATAAAGCTGGAGCTCGGATTCGCCGTAGCGAAGCGACGATTAGGTTTGCCAAACGGGGATCTTTTAGCCACAACGGTCCGGCCCCGGCGTAGTCAAGCCGCCTATCGACTTGTACAAAGCGTCTTCCCGGTGTATCGATTTTGTCGACCGGCTCGTCTACACTGGCGCCACCACTTCTGTCAGCCGGTAGAGAACCATGCAACGCCAAGTGATAAAGAGGGCGGCACTGTCAGGCTGCCAGTGCGGCAAGCG
>DASQLD010000130.1:0-4448 GCA_035630195.1 Bryobacteraceae bacterium | reverse complement strand
CGTCGGCGTTCAATCCTGGCCCTGAATTCTTTGCCGGTGACAAAGGAAGTCGAGTACTCTGGCGGCCGAAGGATCATGTCGCCAACCACGGCCAAACTATGATCCGGCTGATTCGCGCGAGTGGGGATTACATCAGCCAGTATCACGAAGAGACCCGCGAAGCGTATGCGCGCAGCGACGTGGATTTTGAATTCCGTCAGGATGAGTATCACCGGCATTGGGCAACTTCGATTGGCGAGACGTTTGAGTTCCACATGCGCGCGTTCGATAATCCGACGCTGAATAATCATCCTGAATCGTGGAGCCATGCCAGCCCGTATAAAAAGTTTGCGGTCTGGGACTATGCAGTCGAGTCAGCGGGCGGAGGCGCTGCCCTGACATACCTTACGGATGTGCGGCAGGGCGGTTTTCGTGTCACGACGCGCAAGTGGGCTCCCGATGGACCTGCTGCGCTGCGAAAGATTACGATTCGAACGGCCCCGCTGTATTCGGCGGGCAAGGCATATACAATCCTCGATTACAATCTCGGGAGCGGTGAGAGCTCGCGCCGTGAGGCAGTCGCGGACAAGGCCGGACGTCTCACGATAGCCATGGATGGGCAAGGACACGAAGTCAGCATCGCCGGACCCGGAACAGGCGCTCAGGCGCCCGTAGTGCTGCCATTGACATCGCGCGATGTACTGCGAATCGAACCCGCGAATGCCGTGGAGATTCCTCTCCGCATCTACAATCCGCGCTCGGAGCCGATGCGCGAGATCAAAGTAAAAATCGCATCGGAATATCCGACTGTGGAAGTCATCACGGGAGAGGCGACCATCCCTGAGATTCCGCCCGGCGGTGTGTCGGACCTCAGTCGTCAGATGCGCGTCAGGCTTACGGGCGGATCGGGCTACTTCGCGGGCTCGAGCTTCACGGTTGCAGTCACGTACGATGGCTGGAAAACGACGACGAAGAGCATCCCGATCCTAATCGCTCCGGACGTAATGCCCGCTCCGGCCGCGATGCACATTCTCGACGGGCGCACGGTGACGCTGAATGTCTTCCGGCAAAAGGGCAATCAGGGTGGCGGATCATCGGTTCAGCGGACGGTTACGGAAGGTCGAGGTAACGGCAACGGCATTTTGGAGCCGGGCGAGGACGCTACAATCTGGGTTCAGATTGTGCAAGGCATGGATGCGTTCGACAAGAACAACTGGTATCGAACGAAGGTTCATCCGCAAAGCAGCATTGTTACTGAGATCGCGGACATCGAGGAACAGAAGCAGCTGGAATGGACTGGCGCGCAGGAACGGACGAGCCTGATTCGCCTGTCAGGTAACGCGCCATCCGGCGCCGCGCTGCCCCTGATTCTGGAGAACGAAACCTGGAGCTACCACTTCACGCCCGACGTGTGCTACGGGAAGGAGAAGCTATACCAAGCGTTTCAGCTGCATACGCGGCGACTGCACAAGATCGAGTTGACAGTCCCTATACGTCCACTCCGAAATCAGACCAATTGATCACCTTTTCCTGAGCCATCGCCATGTGACCCATGATGGCTGTAAGAGCTCCAGTGGCTCCGACAGTGATATCCGCCGGATTCCTGGCGTTCTTCGTGATGCAGTCGTAGAACGCGGTTACGTGCGCGTGAGGCGGTTCCTCCACTTTGGTTGCGAGCGGCGTCATTTGTTCGTTTGCCGTGAGGGAATACATGTTCGTGGAATACAGCAGGTCCACGGCGCCCTTTGTCCCGTAGACGTAGAGGGTTTGATTGGCCCCCGGCATACCCTTGGGGTGAAATACATTCTGGGTGAAGGACATCTTGGCTCCGTTCGGATAGGTAAACGAGAGCACTCCGCAGTCGAAGATCGTCCTGCCTGGAGGATCATTCTTGTAAAGCAGCGTCGCGCCGAAGCCCGATGCGCGCAGCGGGCGCTGCCCGATGGCCCAGTTACAGGCATCCAGATTGTGGACCGACTGTTCGATCAGATAGCCGCCGGATTTCGTGACGTCGAAGTACCAGTCAGCCGATGATCCCGAATGATCCAAATCTTCTGTGGCGTGGCGTTGCGCTTTCACCATGATGACGTCGCCAATTGCTCCCTGACGGATCTTGTCGATGGCTTGGTTCAGTTGCCTGTGGGATCGGAGCTGCTGACCTGAGACGAAGACTTTCTTTGCGGCTCGCGCGGCCTTGAGCAAGTCGCGCACTTGTTGCGGTGTTACACCGATCGGCTTTTCGCAGTAAACATGTTTGCCAGCCTGAAGCGCCGCTATTGCCATCTCCGCGTGCAGATGCGGCGGTGTCGCGATGAACACCGCCTCGATGTCCTTACGGTCGATGATCTTGCGCCAGTCCGTGTAAGTCGCGGGGTTGTCTTTGGCCGCCGACGATGCGGCGGAGTCGAGCCTCGAGGGCTTCAAGTCGCACAAGGCGACAACCTTCGAATTCGGTTGCTCCAAGACGCCTTTCAGCACGTACGAGCCGCGGTTACCGGTCCCGATCATGGCAGTGGGTATGCGCTCGGCGGGATTCTGCGCGAATGCGGAATGGGCGGCCATAGCCGAACCCAGCAGGAAGTGTCTACGTTCAATATTCATGTCTTCAACCCTCAAGCAGAAATATTCCGTTCCAGGCCTGCCAGAACGGATTCCAGATATTCACGAGAACGCTGCGCAAGACGGTCTACGCCTTCCGGAGTGGTGGGCCGCGGCACCAAAGGCTCGAAAATGTTTTCGCACGCCAGCGGCATTGTCAGACCGGTGCGCATCACCGGAGTAAGAAGCCTGTAGTGATCAATCTCGCCGAAGCCTATGCCGCAATCTTCATCTTTAGGAAAATCACGGTGGTCCTTGATGGCGAATGCGCGGATATCGCGCCAGCATGCCTGAATATCCGGAATCGGATCGTGGCTTTCATAGTCGAGCACGTTGCCTGCGTCGTAACACATGCGGACAGACTCGTGCCCTACATCGGCGACGATGCGGGAGCAGTCGGCGCCGGTTGCGGTATTGCCTCCATGCTGCTTGATCACGATGGTCACACCGGCCGACTTCGCATGAGCTGCGACGCTCTTCAGGTTGCTGATCACCGCGCTTCTGTCGCCTCCAGTCGTCCTGCCAAATGTGAGCAGGAACGGAATCTTCGCGGCTTGCGCTTGGTCGATGCGTCGCCGGTGAGCATCGACGGCTTCAGAGGCTTCGAAGTTTACGGTGGCGAACATCATTACCGGTTCGAGTTGCATCTCGCGGCAGCGAACTCCCAACTGTCCGGCTTCCGAGGGCGGCGCATTCACGGCGATCACCGGCTTAGTCACGCCCGTAGAATCACGGTGTGTCACTCCCCATGCCACGTAACGATAACCCGCTGTCTTGATGCCGGCCAGGGCTCGTTCGAAGGGGAATGCAGCATAGGGCAACGTCATGCATGCAATTTGAAACCGCGTGGGTGCGGCCTGGGCTTGTGCCGCGAAAGGGAGCAGCGTACTCGATGCAAGAAAGTCGCGTCGTCGCATCATTTCATCTCCTTACTTCAACTCCTCGACACTCCACACCAGCGGCATACGAACGCAAGCAACACGGCTGCGGCTTCTACCAGGGAGTCGAGCTCGACATACTCATCCGGATTGTGTGTGTTCCCACCTCGGGCTCCCCAAAGGACCGTTGGAATACCGAACTCGTGAAACACAAATAAATCGCACGGACCCTCGATGCCCTGGATTAGCGGCGTCGATCCTCGCACTTCGGCGGCGCAGCGGGAAAGCTCCTGAATCAGCTTAGCCTCGGGATCGAGAGCCGACCCTGGGAGCCAGCGGATGGGAAAGACAACTTCGGGTCGCGTCGTAAACAACGACGGATGGGCTTGGAGCAAAGCATCCAGCCAGGAGTTGAACTCGCCGTCGATGTCAGGCAGAGTTTCCCCTGGCATGGCTTCCCAGAAGAATTCCAGCATGCATTCCGATGGAACGTTCGGTGGTTCCGATACACCCCACGGAGCGGTCTGGATACGGGTCACATTTGCGGGAACCGGATTATCCAGATGCCGATAGTAGGGATGCGCCCGCGCCGACCGGCGCCGCGTCGCTGCGAACTCGCTCGCCGCGTTCAAAAACACTCGTAGCTGCTCCACTGCGCTCGGACCGCGAGTCCCGAGTATTCCGGTGTTGGGAGCTTCAAAACGGATATGTGCCGTGCGGCCGCCCCTCTGCGCCGGGCAGACACGAAGCGAAGTAGGCTCCGTTAGGATTGCGGCGTCCGCGTTGAAACCCAGTAGCCTTCCTGCCAGTGTTCCGTTGACTCCCCCGAACTCCTCATCGACCACCGTTTCAATAACCAGGTCGCCGAGAAGCTTGATTTCAAGCGTGCGTAAAGTCTCCAGTACAAACAGATTGGCAGCGATGCCGGCCTTCATATCATTGGCGCCGCGTCCGAAAAGCTTGTTACCTTCAATCTCTCCGCCAAACGGCTTG
>DASQLD010000129.1:0-14915 GCA_035630195.1 Bryobacteraceae bacterium | reverse complement strand
CTTTCGCACCCTCAACGGCAAACTCTGTGCGGCCGTTCGCGGCCGGCATCAGTCCCCCGAGAACGTCGTCAAGAGAAATCCCTTCGAGCGGCTGCGGATTTTTGTAGGGCATCGCCCTTTTCTCTCCCGTCGCGACGAGCGAGCCGGACAGTATATAGCTTTCTTTCGCAGGCAGCGTAACCTTCCACGAATTTCGCGGTGAATCGTGCAGTTTGAAGTAAGGATGAAAGGCTACGCTGACGGGCATCGATTCGGCGGAATGATTCTCTATTGAAGTCTCTACTTCTAGAACACCGTCCCGCAGGCGGTAGGTCATGTCGATTGTATGCGCAAAGGGAAACTGCGCCATGAAGTCCGGATAACGCCAGAACTCCAGCCGGCTGGTAACTTCGGCTCCCTTAGCGTCTGCCATGACTTTGGTCACTTTCCATTCAGACGCGTAGGAGAGCAGGCCGTGAATCGGCTGTTTGGCTCCGTCGCGCCTGTAATTGTTCAAATGCGGGTTAAGTGTATAGTGCTTCCCGTTTGCGTAAAAGCCGTCATGATCCAATCGGTTCGCCCAAGGAGCCAGGAACGGATTTCCGCTGAATGTAGGTTTCGCCTTAAACTCCGCAAGATTCGCGACTGGAAACCACATCGCATTTTTGCCGTTCACCAGAAATTCGTAGGCGTTATTTCCGAGAGTCGGAGCGATTGACACCTGCGCCTTATGGGACGCGTCCGTCAGGCGAACGACTTCAATTCCGTCTACCGTCACACGTTGGGCGGTGTAATTAGCAGCTTCTGTCATAAGTGGCAGAGCGGCGAGCAGCGCTGCGGCTCTCATTCTTTAACGACTTTATCAGGCTTTAACGACTTTATCAGGCTCCAGCAGGTCGAGTGCGGTGTCTTCCCGACAGCACCAACAAATCCCAGGTGTGTAGGTGCGTATCGCGCACACCTCGCACCAGTACGTCACCATCAAACGTTTGCCCGTTTTGTAAGTGAACAGCGCGCGCTTGTGGATCGGATTGATCTGAAACTTCCCGCCCTCTGCAAAGTGCCCGACCACCTCGAAATCCGTGCCAACCAAACGGGCGTCTTTGAGGACGCCCTCGGTGTCGGGATCTCCGCTGAGGGGGACGAACTTTCCGCCCTCCACCGTCAATCCCGGACCTCCGGAGGGCGAGGCCGAAAGCTTTCCACGGACGACAGTCTCCTGGCCGCGCAGCAGCGCGGGAAGGGCCGGAAGAAGCAGAAGAACACGCCTGCGCTCCATATTGTTCATAATAGCGGCAGATGCGTTTCTCGTTGCTAATTCTTCTCACGGGCGCCTTGTTCGCCCAGAACACGCCGGAAAAAACCAAACTTCCAGGTGAAGATTGGGTCCAGCTTTTCAATGGCAAAGACTTATCGGGATGGACGGAGGTCGGAAAAGAAAAATGGGAAGTCGAAAACGGCGTCCTGCGCGGACGGGCCATCACCAAAGCTTACGGCTACCTCAAGACGAACAAGGATTATAAAGACTTCCAGCTATCTTTGAAATTCAAGTGCAATGGAACGGGCAATAGCGGCGTGTTCTTCCATGTCGATTTCAAACCCGGCACAGCCGACGTCACCCAAGGGCTGCAGTTTGAAGTCGATTGCACTCTCGGGCAACACACAGGCGGTATTTATGGCGATGGGCGCGCTTGGATTGTGTGGCCGGCGCCGGAAAACGAGATCGTAGTGCGGCGCGATGACTGGAATGAGTACCTTGTTCAAGTCGTGGGAAATCGTTATATTTCTCGCTTGAACGGTGTGCAGATGATCGATTTCACTGATCCCAAGCCGAAATCCTTTGACGGACCGATTGCGCTCCAACTGCATTCGGGCGGTGAGGGCGACATGATGTTCAAAGAGATTTACATTCGCGATCTCAGCCATCGTAAGTGAAGCTGTACTACTCGGATCAGTACGAGATCCCTTTACCGCCAGGACATCGATTTCCTGTCCGAAAGTATCGAATGTTGCGCGAAGTTCTTCAGGCCACAGGTTTGTTCGACTTCGCGCCCGCGCCGTTGGCCGACCCGACCACGATCGCGTTGATTCACGAGCGTACCTATGTTCAGAACTTCCTCGCCGGCTCGCTCGATTCTTCCGTGATACGGCGCATAGGGTTTCCTTGGTCGCAGCAACTCGTCCAGCGAACATTGGCTTCGGTCGGATCAACGGTAGCGGCTTCGCGCGACGCGCTACGCTGCGGCCGTGGTGGCGGTCTCGCCGGCGGAACACATCATGCGTTTAGTGACACCGGGTCGGGCTTCTGCGTTTTTAACGACATGGCGGTCGCGATCGCCGTCCTTCGGGAAGAGGGGAAAATCAGACGCGCCGCCATTCTCGACCTTGATGTCCATCAGGGCGACGGGACCGCCAAAATCTTCGAGGATGACGACAACGTTTTGACCATCTCCATACACGGGCAAAACAACTTCCCGTTTCGCAAGCAGACCAGCAGTCTCGATGTCGGACTTCCAGATGGAGCCGGCGACGACGAGTTCCTGGAAGCTCTCACACGGGTCCTCCCAAAAGCAATCGAGTTTCGCCCGGATATTCTGTTCTTTCAATCGGGCGTGGACGGATTGGCGTCCGACAAACTCGGACGCTTGCAGTTGACGTGCGAAGGTTTGGCTGAGCGGGACAAGCGCGTCTTTATGGCCTGCATGCAAGCCGGAATACCCTGCGTGGTGACGTTAGGTGGTGGCTACTCCGATCCAATCGATTTCACGGTCCACGCACACGCTACAACGTTCCGGCTGATGGCCGAAATCAGCCGGCCTTCAGACGCTCATGTACCTGGGCGACGTTGCTGCGGACCGATGCAGCCATAGCAGCCTTAGGATCTCCACTCGAACCCGGCCCGCTAAAGTTCTGTAGCAAGAACTTCCCGTATTCGCCGGAGAGAGTCTTCAAGCTCGCAGGCACAATCGAGGCCTGTAACTGTTCAACAGACTTCTCTTTCTCTCGCTCGACTCGATTCGTCACTTCCTCGATATAGGACGCCATATCCAGGAGCCGAGCCTTCCCTTGTTGCACTGGACCATGGCCGCCTGCCACCGCGTCGAACGACATCTCCGCGATCGACCGCATCGTCTTTGGCCAGTCGTGTGGAAAGCCGTCTCCGATAAACGGAAGCATGCTATGAATCATGTCGCCGGTTGCGACCACTTTCTTCTGTGGACAAAAGACGACAATGT
Organism: Bryobacteraceae bacterium; assembly: GCA_035630195.1. Classification (GTDB taxonomy): domain Bacteria; phylum Acidobacteriota; class Terriglobia; order Bryobacterales; family Bryobacteraceae; genus DASQDN01. The sequence continues at coordinate 11,700 of DASQLD010000129.1, read as the reverse complement.
CGCCCATCGTGTGGGCCCGTCCGCGAAACGCCAAGTGCAGATCGTGGGCTTTGTCGTGAAGAATCAAATCCCGGTCGAAGGTGAGATCGGGCAACTCGGGCGTGTAGTTGTTCATTTCGGCGAGATAGGCTTTCATCCCGGCCGATAGCTCTTGAAGGCGCTGGATCTCGGCAGCATCTTTACTCCTGCTTCGTCGCTGCTCCACAACGTCAAGATTGCCGCGAACTTGCTCCAGCGATGCCTTCAAGCGAGCTGCGCCGTTCTCCGAGAGCAACCGGCGCGTCGCCTCAGAGGAGATCACTTGAGCATGCGGATTCATCTTCCGATAAGCCGATGTGCCCTGGCTGTGATCCCAATGAAAGTGGCTATTGACGATGTATTTTACCGGCTTCTTCGTCACTTCCGCCTTGAGCTGCGAAACCAAGGCCACTACCGCTGATGGTTTCGAGTGCTTATCCACCACCAGCAAATCCTCGGCGTTCTCGAAAATCGCGGCGTTACAGTTTAGAACGGCTGCCGGTTTGGCGATTGCCGCATACACTCCGTCGGCGACCTTCTGAATATCGAATAGCGAGCGCATTCCGGGCCGCGCCTGCGCACGAGCCTGAGTGGCGCGGAACACCGACTGTTCAAGAAGCGCGGCTCCAGTCCAACAAGCGCTCAAACTCGATTTCAAAAAACCGCGTCGCGTTGCCATGGCTGTAGATCATAACAAACTACACTTCATTCAGCACTCGTGCCGGGCGCTTCAGGTCGCGGCGATTCGGGTTCGCTAGTTTTGGGGCATTTTGGGGACGTCCGGAAGGGCGTCCCCCTGTGGGTTAGACGTTCTCGGGTACTACGTAGGGTTTGCGGTAATCGCGAGTTAAAAGCTTGTTCGCCTCGGCATCGTTACGGAACTTCTCACCTGACGGATCCAGTTCCAAACGGCGCTTCACACGATAGCTAATGTTCGCGAGATGACATAGATCGGCCGAGATGACGCCTATCTCTATTTCGGCGCTCAGATCTTTAGGATTCCGGGATTTTACGCCTTTTATGAAGTTCTCCATGTGCAGCGCCGTGGTATTCTTGCGCTCTGCTTTAACGTCCTCGACTAGCTCCCGCTTTTCGCCTTTGTAAATCTGATAACCCTTGTCGTCAAGCGCCATATAGCCGTCGAGTCCGTAATACACATTGCCGACGCAATTCTGGCCGTCGAACGGCAACGCGCCGTCGTGGTCGGTGATCAGACCGTGGACGTCGAAAATGATCTCCGAATCGCCGTAATCAAAGCGCGCAAGCTGAGTGTTCGGTGTCTCCTGGTCATCGTTATAGGCATACTTGCCTCCCGTCGATACGACGGACTTCGGCATGCCCACGCCGAGGGCCCAGCGCGCCAAATCCATCTCATGAACGCCCTGGTTCCCGATGTCGCCGTTGCCGGTGTCCCAAAACCAATGCCAGTTGTACTTGAATCGAAGCTCGTTATACGCGCGCTTTGGAGCCGGTCCCAGAAAAAGATCCCAATCGACCCCGGGAGGAACCGGCTCATCCGGCTTCCTACCAATCGACTTCCGACGCTTATAACAAACGCCTTTGGCTTGGTACAGCTTGCCGATAACACCGCCCTGGAGTTTGGCGATGGCCTCCATCTTGTGCGGTGTGCTGCGGCTTTGGGAACCCACTTGAACCATGCGCTTGTATTTGCGCGCGGCTTCGATCATCTTGCGGCCTTCGAACACGTTGTAGCAGGCTGGCTTCTCGATGTATACGTCTTTACCGGCTTGGCAAGCCCAGATCGCCGACAACGCATGCCAATGATTTGGAAGCGGCATCGAGACAGCGTCGACGTTCTTATCCTCAAAGAGTTTGCGCATGTCGGCATAACCTGCCGGCTTTTCGGCGCCATTTCGGGAAACCTGCGTCTGACCGCGTTCGAGCGCGGCCTGATCGACGTCACACAAAGCTGAGATGCGGGTTCCTGGCACTGTGCTCCAAGCTTGCATATGAGCGCGGCCACGGCCCCCTAGGCCAACTACTGCAACGTTGACGCGGTCATTTGCTCCCAGAATGCGCGACGCTGATGCGGCGGTAATCGCGACAGTCCGAACGAAGGTCCGGCGATTCTCGTTTTGCATTAATACTTCTCCCAGACCAAATATATACGGTTTCCTAACGTCAGGAACATTTGTGGCTGGGCCGTGATCTAAGATAACAATTGACCCTGCCCGCCCTGGGGGTCGATCGCGTCGTATTCTAGACGCTCCGGTCGCAACTTACACGATATGCCTTTGGCCAAAATCGAACAGCGCCGTGCGACGGATGAGGTCCTTCAAGCCCTCCGCGACGCGATCCTTACCCGGGTCTTCAGTCCCGGTCAGAGGCTGAACGTAGAAGATCTTGCGGCCAATCTTGGTGTGAGTTTTACACCCGTGCGGCAAGCGCTGCAGCTACTGGCAGCCGAGGGGCTCATTGTCATTCAACCTCGTAGTGGAACGTACGTAGCCACGCTTTCTCCCCGGGACGTCGAGGAAACTTTCGATATCCGGCGAGCTCTCGAATGCCTGGCCGCAGAAACAGCCGTGACCAATGCGACCGAGGAGGATATTACAGTAGCGCGAAGTATTCTCGAGCGTCTCGCAAAACCCGTCGAATCGGAAGCTGACCGCGCGCTGCATGAAACGGCCAACCGGGAACTGCACCACATGATCATCCGTCTCTCGGCAAACAGAAGGCTGGCGGAGATGTACGACAGCCTTCATGCGCACCTGACGATTGCGAGACTGCACCGTGTGGGTGAGTCATGGCAATCGCGCCTGGATTTGGAACACGCAGAGCATGAGCAGATCGTTGACGCGTTTTGTCGTCGAGATGCCCGGGCTCTGCAGTCGGCTTTGCGCAAACACATTACCCGTGCAAAGCAGGAGCTGGTGAACGAGCTCGTTCCCTGATAAGAACTACCGGGTCGCCGGCACCGTCCAAAAGTACAAAATCCGACCGTCGACGTCGATCTGCTTCTGCGCCTGCCAATCGCCCATATCGAAGCTGTGAGAAACGATACGAGTTCCTGGCTTCAACTCTTTCCATAACTTCGGTCGTAGCTTCAGATTGATGCCCGGAAGAAGATAGAGTGTGATCACAGTAGCATCGCGAAAGTCGGCTTCGAAGAGATCTTTGTTGATGAACTTGACCAGATTCTCCACTCCTTCCTTCTTCGCATTCGCGTTTGACTCTTCGATACGTTTGGGATCGATATCGATGCCAGTACCTTTGACTCCGTATAGCTTTGCGGCTGTAATCACCAGCCGGCCATCGCCGGATCCAAGATCATAAAGGATGTCACCCTTCTTGACCTCGCCGAGCTTTAACATCGCCTCGACGACGTTCTGCGGCGTCGGGACAAAGGGTACGTCAGGGGAGCGTGCAGGGGCCGCTGATTGCGCCAACGCTGAGCCGCCACCCGCTGCTAGTAAGGAAAGGAACGATCGTCTCTGCATTTGCATAGAAGTATGGACGCCTGCATCTCACAGTTGTTTGCCGTTAACCGTGATCCTTTGCGCCACCGCGGGTATATATAATCTTGTGCGGTCGTGTGAGGATGTCCTCATTGAGCGTGTACAGTGCCAGAGACCGCGATTTGCCTTTGAGGTATTCCAGCACCTTGTTTTTTCCCCAAGCCCGGCGGTCTGCGAAACTCTTGAAGCGCTTCCCACCAGCCTCCGCTTCCTCGACCTGCTTAGTTACGCGCTCCTCTAGTTTGGCTTTGTTTCGTTCTTTCGGGGAGAGTTCGACCGCGACGTCAACGTCCTTGATTTTATCTGCGCCCTCAAGAAACGGACCAAATAAAACAATCTTTTCGACGGCATAAAGGTAGGCAGTTTCGAGATTCACGTCCCTTGCGCGCTTCTTGAACTCTTCCAGCGCCTTTTCCGCAGTGGCCTTTTTGATCGGTTTCGCTTTCGAAACCTTCGCGATGGCATTTCCAGCTTCGGTATTGCGGTAGCGGGAACCTGACGGCTCGATATATCCGACCATCTGCATTGTCGCGAGCACGCTCTTCGCTGCCGCTTTATCGATACTGAGTGTCTTGGAGAGATCGTCCACTGTCCAGGACTGCATTTCGGCAGATTGCTGGAGAAAGCCTCGGATAGCGGACGCGGAGACTTCCGAAGGGCTGGTGTCGGCTTGCTTTTTTCGTGTAGCCATAAGAAACAGTGATGATGCGATGTCTATCGTACATCTCGGGACTTGAAGGCCGCTCGAACGTATAACCTAATTACAAAGGAGAAGCGGGGGAGATGCTCTGCAAATGGTTTGGTTTGTCGCTAATGGTATTGTCTGTTTCGGCGCAAACGGTGACTGGAACTCTGGAGGGACGGATTACGGATCCGGCGGGAGCAGTGATTCCGGCAGCACAAGTCAGGGTAAAAGAGATCAACACCGGCACTGTTCGTTCATCGGAGTCCAATACAGAAGGTTTCTTTCACATTCCTACTTGGCGCTCGGAACATACGATGTATCCATCGAAGCGGCAGGATTTCAATCGCAGACATCACGGGCCACAATCGAGTTGAACCGGACAACTGTACTCAACATCAACGTTGCAGTTGCAGGCACCCAGCAGGCGATCACGATCAGTGACGCGGCGCCAATTGTTGATGTCACCAGCGGACAGATCCGGCGCTCCGTCAACGAGGATTTGATCGAAACGATCCCGATTGCCGGTCGCGACTTCCGTCAGCTCTTCCGAATCATTCCCGGCTTCCAATCGAACCCTACGGCTGGGCAGGATAACTTCACGCTTTCAAGCGGGAGCTCAGCCTCTTTTAACGGCACGGGGACACGCTCGGCTATCTTTCAGACGGATGGGATCGCGAACGACGATAATTCGGAAAATCAGAATCGACAGTCGGTGAACATCAGCACAATAAAAGAGTTTCAGGTTCTGACGAATAACTTCACGGCGGAATTTGGGCGTGGCGCCGGCGCCATCGTACTAGTTCAAACGAAGAGCGGCACAAATGATTTTCATGGGGAAGCCTACTGGCAGCTCACAAACACGGCGTTGAATGCCCGCACGTATTTTCAGAACGCCGCGGGAAGCAGAATCGATCCGGGGACGGGCAATCTCGTGCCGAACGTGGTCGTTCCTAGCTCGAAAACTCATCGGCCAGGTGGTGTTTTCGGAGGGCCCATTGTGAAAGACAAGCTATTTTTCTTCGGCAGCTACGAACGGTTTTGGTCGCCGGGATCGGCCAACTCGACGATCAGTCTTATTCCGCCGGAGTTCCGTACGCCTCGCGTCGATCCAAGTCTTCCAGATGCAGCCGAGCGCCGCGCATGGGTGCAAAGCATTATCGACCGATATCCAAACGTGGCTCCCAACAACACAGTCACAAATCCTTATGGATACACCGCCAGCGTTAAGAGGACGAACCAGAACCAGGACATGACGGGCCGCGTAGATTACAACATCAGCGAAAGAGATATCCTATACGGCCGCTATCAATATGGCGATACGTTGATCCAGAATGAGGAGCTTGTTCGCGGTCAGAATGCGAAGCAGGATCACGCCTTTCAGAACGCTGGACTGACTTGGACACATATCTTCTCACCGCGGTGGAGCGGCGAAGGGCGTTTCGGTTTTGGCCGCAGAAACATGCTGGTGGGCCTGGTCGATGGCGACAATGTGCCGATTGTTTCCTTCACCGGCGCCAACACTCCGACGAACATTGGCAACGCCGGGCAGTATCCCCTGAAGCGCGTGCAGAACGACTTCCAATACGTCTACAACGTCGCGACGCAACTCGGCAGCAAACACACAACATCCGCTTCGGGACAGACACACGCGGCTATCAGCTCAACGAAAACATCGAGCAGATGCATCGTGGGTTCTGGACCTTCAATGCCGCCGGCGCGTTCTCAACCGTAGAGAATTTTGCTCGGGGTGTAGTGCAGACCTATCAGCAGGGGTTCGGCCCAAAATACAACGGCTATCGCACGACGGAAGTAAATCTGTACGTTCAGGACCAATTCCGCGTCAGTCCGACATTCAGTCTCGATCTCGGCGCCCGCTTCGAATATGTCGGAAACCCGACCGAAGTAAATAATCTTGTCGATCTCGGCTATGGTGCTGACTCCTATATCGAGCCGCGGTTTGGTTTCGCTTACGCGCCGAACTGGCAAGATGGTCTGCTCGGCGCGATCGCTGGAGAGCAAGGTAATCTTGTCGTGCGCGGCGGCTACGGAATTTTTCACGGTCGGATCTTCCAATCGATCTTTGCCCAGGGTGGCGTGACAGTAAGATTCAATCCGCCGCAGGGAGCGACACTGACGTTTGCGAACCCTGAAATGTCGGTGGCAAACCCGCTCGGCAACTATGTTTTCCAACCAGGTCCACCGACCGCACAGGTAGTCCTCGTATCTCCCGACCCAGGTTTGCGCAATCCTTACACCCAGCAATGGAACCTCACGTTGGAACGGGCGCTTCCCTGGGATTCTGGCCTTTCAATCTCTTATCTCGGCAATCGAGGCATCGGATTCATTCAGTACGATGCGCGGAACCGGGCTCAGTTTCCGGTGACCTCGACCGTTCCGACGACATATGCCGGAACCGCCAATTTTCCGGGAGTTCGGTTCGACCAAATCGATCCGAATCTGTTCAATGCGAATCCTGCTCCCGGTTTCATCTCGTTGAGCCAGCTACGCACCAACCCACGCCGCCCCGATGGTCGTTACGGGGCCATTTTCGGAATCTCTAACAATGCGTGGACTTACTACAATGCGCTTCAAGCCTTTTGGACCAAGCGCCTGTCACAGGGTTTGTCGGCTCAGCTCAGTTACACGTGGTCAAAGAATATCGATACGGGTTCGGAGGCGACCTTCGTCGGCGCTGGAGACACGAACTTCTTGATTAGCGAGACCTTAGGACCAAAAGGCAATCGAGGTCCGTCCCGCCTCGACCAACCGCAACGTTTCGTCGCCAGCTACACCTATCAGTTCCCGTTCGGCAAGGGGCAATCCGGATTCGTCGGCCATCTGATCGGCGGTAGGGAGATGAACGGAACCGTGACGCTCGGATATGGCAATCCGGTAACGGTCGTGCTCGGCTATGACATGAATGCCGATGGTATTGGCGGCGATCGGCCGTACCTTGCCGATCCAAGCGTGCTCTTCCGGTCGATGGACAATGCTCGTGTTAATCCCGAGACAGGTCGCCAGTTTTCCATGGATCAGGTGTCTACGTCGGCGTTCTTCCCCAACGCTTCGAATGTCCCGAATCGCAGTTATCCATTCCTGCCGGGCACAGGAGCCGTCGGCTCACTGGGACGCAACACATTCCGCCTTCACGGACAGAAGAACTTCGACATGGCTTTTGTTAAAAACACGAAGATCTTCGGCAAGGATCGCGGTCATGAACTGCAGTTCCGGGCTGAGATTTACAACTTGTTCAACCGGGTCCAATTTGGCGCGCCGAATTTGACATTGATCGACACGAGCGTCGCAGGATACCGCATCAATCCTAATTTCGGACAGATCAGGGCCCTGAACAATACTCCTCGTAACATGCAGATGATGCTGAGGTATCAGTTCTGATAGAAGACGCGTTTTTTGAGAGAATAGAATAGTACCTCGAATGAAACGCAATTGCCTCGTAGCTCTTGTTTGGACCGCCTCAGCTATTGCGCAAACTACAGCCGACAACGCGATTTCGATAATACAGAAGAATTGCGTCACATGTCACGGCGCCGCGCTGAAGATGTCGAACCTCGATCTCCGCACCCGCGAAGCGATGCTGACGGGCGGCGAGCACGGTCCCGCCTTGGACCCTGGTAGTCCGGACAAGAGTAGGTTGTTTCGGTTCGTGGCGGGCATCGAAAATCCGTCGATGCCGCCGGGAAAGAAGTTGTCGGACAGCGACATAGCAGCCCTTCGCAAATGGATTGAAGAAGGCGCTGCCATGCCGGCCTCCGCAGCAGAGACTACGACAGCACCTAAGAGCGACGACGACGCGAAAGCTGCACTCGCAAAGATGGAGGAACGTCCTATTCTTCCCGAAGAGCGGCAATTCTGGGCATTCCGCGCTCCTGTCCGCCCTTTAGTCCCAGCCATCGGAGCCAAGAATCCCGTCGATGCATTTCTGCTCGATGCAATGCGGTCGAAAGGTTTGAAGCCATCACCGGCTGCCGACCGGCGGAGTTTGATTCGCAGAGCATATCTCGACCTGACCGGTCTGCCACCGACGCCTGCGCAGGTAAATGCGTTCATAAATGACAAGGCTCCAGAGGCGTTTGCCAAGGTCGTGGATGAGTTGTTAGCGTCGCCTCATTATGGAGAGCGCTGGGGGCGTCATTGGCTGGATGTAGTGCGATACGCCGACTCAGGCGGTTTCGAGTACGATCGCGATCGTCCCACCGCATGGCGTTATCGCGACTATGTCGTTCAGGCTTTCAACTCGGACAAACCATACGACCGGTTTGTAAAAGAGCAGCTTGCCGGAGATGAGATCTGGCCGGATTCAGCGGAAGCGCGCACGGCCACGGGATATCTACGGCTTGGGATGGAGAACAATCTCAAGAACGAGCAGACACGGCTCGACGAGTTAGACGACTTGGTGAGCACCACCTCGAACGCATTTTTGGGCGTTACGGTGGGTTGCGCCCGCTGCCACAACCACAAGTTCGATCCGATCCCGCAGAAAGACTACTACCGCATGCAAGCAGTCTTCGTCCCTGCCAAGCCGACCGACTACCCTCTGGTTGGAGATGACGAGGTAGCTCGATTCAAGGCCGAGCAGAAGCGCTTCGATGAACTCCAGACTCCCTGGAAACAGCAGATCAAGCAATTGGAGCAGCCCTACAAAGATCGATTGATGGCCGAGAAGAAAGCAAAGCTGCCGGAGTACATTCAACTGGCTTTGCGGACTCCACCCGAGAAGCGGACGGAAGGCCAGAAGCTGAATGCAATTCAGGTGGAGAAGACTCTCAATATCGACCCGATGGATCTAATGGCTGCGCTATCTACCGAGGACCGCGAGCGTCACAAGGAGCTGACTGCCAAAGTCAAGGAGATCGACGAACAGAGACCGAAACAGTACGCGACAGCGATGTCGGTGACGGAGCCGGGCCGTGAAGCCCCGCCGTCGCACTTTCTGTACAGAGGTAGTCCTGGCCAGAAAGGTAGCTTGATGGGGCCGGGTGTTCTCAGTGTCGCGAGCAAATCCGATTGGTCGTTCTCGCCGCCGCCCGAGGATGCCAAGACAAGCTGGCGTCGGCGCGGTTTTGCCGAGTGGGTCGCCTCGGCTGACAATCCGCTGACCGCTCGCGTGATGGTCAACCGCATCTGGCAGCAACATTTCGGCGAAGGTCTGGTGCGCACGCCGAATAACTTCGGCAAAATGGGCGAACGTCCCACGCATCCCGAGCTGCTCGACTGGCTGACGACAGAGTTCGTTCAGAAGGGCTGGAGCATCAAAACGATGCACAGGCTCATCATGAACTCAGACAGCTATCAGATGGCTTCTGATGATATCGCCGCCAACGTAGCGATCGATCGCGACAACAAATATCTGTGGCGTATGCCTCGCCGGCGCATCGAGGGCGAGGGGATTCGCGATGCAATCCTCGCGGTCTCAGGCAATCTGGATCGCACAGTCGGCGGACCGGCTGTCCTGCCGTACATTGATCCGGCTCTGTTCCAATCGAGCTCGAAACGCACCTGGCACGGCAAGCCCGATTCCGATCCTTCCACTTGGAGACGAAGTGTCTATGTGTTCGTGAAGCGGTCGATTCCGCTGCCGATGCTCGATGCCTTCGATCGTCCCGATAGCGTCAGCTCGTGCGCTCGTCGTAATCGCAGCACAATCGCTCCACAGGCGCTGATCCTGATGAACAACGCATTCGTTTTGATGGAAGCCAACATGTTTGCCGAAAGGCTTAAGCGGGAAGCGGGAACGGATCCGTCCGAGCAGGTCGATCTCGCCTTCCAGCTCGCGCTAAGCCGAAAGCCCACCGCCAAGGAACGCGATGAATCGGTCGCATTCCTGAAGACTGGCCCGAACGCTCTAGCGGACTTCTGCCAGACAGTTATTAACCTGAACGAGTTTGCATTTATCCCATGAGTACACGATTTCTTACCCGTCGACAGATGCTGCAGGCCACCGGCGGCGGTATTGCTTCGATTGCGCTTCAACAATTGCTAGCGGGCGGAGAGGTCGACCCCACCGCGCCTCTCGCTAAAAGGGCCTCGCACTTTCCGGGCAAAGCGAAGGCTGTAATCTCGGTCTTTTGCTATGGCGGTGTAAGTCACGTAGACACATTCGATCCGAAACCTCTGTTGCGGGAACGGCAAGGCGAGGCGCTCACTGGCAAAGGCGAGGTTGTCGTATCGCAAGGCCACCCTGGCGGCCTAATGCCTTCGCTGTGGAACTTTCGTAAACACGGACAGAGCGGTATTGAAGTGTCGGACCTGTTTCCGTACGTAGCCAAGAAGGTCGATGATATTGCGCTGATCCGATCGATGTATTCGATCAGCAACGATCATGGACCGGCGCTGTTCCAGATGAACACCGGGTTTATCCAGGCCGGCTATCCGAGCATGGGCAGTTGGGTGACCTACGGCCTCGGCACGGAGAACCAGAATCTACCGGCGTTCGTGGTGTTTTCCGATTGGCGTGGCGGTCCAATTGGTGGAGCGCCGAACTGGGGCAACGGCTTCATGCCCGCTGCGTTCCAAGGCACCCCATTCCGATCGACGGGCGATCCGATCGTTGATCTGAAGCCTCCGAAGGATATCACTCCGGAAAGGCAGCGTAAATGGCTCGATCTCCTCAAGAGCCTCAATGAAAAGCACCTCGCGAAGAATCCGGACGATACGGAATTATCCGCGCGCATTCAGTCCTATGAGCTTGCCTTTCGGATGCAATCGCACGCTGTCGATGCTGTCGATGTAGACAAAGAGTCGGCTGCGACGCGCGCCTTGTATGGAGTGGACGCAAAGGAGACGGAGTACGTAGGTCGCCAGTGCCTGATGGCGCGGAGGCTAGTTGAGCGCGGCGTGCGATTCGTGCAGATCTTCTCGGGCGGCGGAAATTTCGGGGAGAGTTGGGATGCCCATTGGGATCTCAAAGAGAACCATGAGATGCATTGCATGGAGACAGACAAGCCGATTGCGGGTCTCTTGACGGATCTAAAGAGTAGGGGCTTGCTCGACTCGACTCTCGTGATCTGGCACGGTGAGTTCGGACGCATGCCGATCTCCCAGAAAATGACGGGGCGCGATCATAATCCGCTGGGCTTCTCGATCTGGCTCGCCGGCGGTGGCATTAAAGGCGGTACGGTGATCGGCGCTACCGACGACTTCGGCTATGCTGCTGTCGAGGATCGCAAGTCGATCAACGATGTTCATGCGACAGTGCTCAATCAACTCGGTCTGAATCACGAGAAGTTGACATACTTCCATAACGGGCGGCATATGCGACTAACGGATGTTGCCGGAAACGTGATTCGCGAGATGGTGGCTTAGTTTTAGAACGTCAGTCGCTGCTGCGCCGGTTGAGCGGGAGGACGTTCCTCAAGTTCGTGGCGCTGGTTGCGCATCATCGCAGCGACGAGTTGCCATGTCGGTCCTGGTGTATCGCGCCAAGGCGCGGGAACCGTGATCATACAGAAAGCGCGGGTGTCAGGATCGAAGTGAAAGAATCCTGAATGACGTCGGATC
>DASQLD010000128.1:0-7538 GCA_035630195.1 Bryobacteraceae bacterium | reverse complement strand
GCAGCGCTTTTCCGGCGACCGGCAGACACGAAGCTCTTGTGGACGGAGGAGAGGATCGGCGTGCCTCTTCATCGTGTCCATGCGGTAGCGGTCGTGGATAAGACTCTGTTCGTTGCCGAGAACAACGGCGCTGCTTCGCGTACGTTTGTTGTGCGCGGCGGCGTTCCCGTAAAGATTTTGGAGGGTGTCGATACGTTGCGATTTGAGGATGTAAAACGTGGAGTTTTGTCGGTGGGCCCGCATGAGCTGGTTCTGTGGCGCTATCGACGTAAATAAGCGTCGTCACCGCGCTGCCAGTCTTCCCTGACGGGCGAGAACAGATCGAGCGCGACGCTGTCCTCGAGGGCCTCGACCGAGTGGGGGACGTTCGAAGGGATCTGCAGCGAGTCGCCCGCTTCTACGATGAGTTCGCTGTCATCGAAGATGAAGCGCAGGCGGCCCTTCTCCATCGTAGTGACCTGTTCGTTTACGTGATGGTGACGCGGCACGACAGCGCCCTTCTTCAAGGTCAATCGCGACATGGTCATCTGGTCGCAATGGAGCGCCTGTCGATCAACAAGCGGGTTCAATGACTCGACTGGAATCTCACTCCATCGGTGCAGTTTCATGGCGCGGGCATTGTATCATGAGGGTTACTCATGAAGCTCATCGTCACCGGGGGAGCCGGTTTTATTGGGTCGGCATTCGTCCGCATGCTCGTTTCCACGGGACGTCATCGAGTGGTCAATCTCGACAAACTGACGTATGCGGGCAACCTGGACAATCTGGAGCCGATCGCGGGTAATCCCAACTACCGCTTTGTTCGCGGCGATATCGTTGACGCGGAGTTGATCAACACGCTCATCGAAGATGAGAGCCCTGACGCCATCATCCACTTTGCGGCGGAATCGCATGTCGATCGAAGCATCTTGAGTCCTGCCGCGTCCTTTGAGACCAATCTTCGCGGAACCTTTACGCTGCTGGAGGCGGTCCGCAACCGTAAGGTTCCGCGATATGTCCACGTTTCAACGGATGAAGTCTACGGGAGCCTTGAAGAACCGTTCGAAGCTGACGAGAGCTACCCTTTGAAGCCGAGCAGTCCTTACTCCGCATCGAAGGCGGGCTCGGACCTTCTTGCGCTGTCCTACTTCACAACGTTCAAGTCTCCTGTGCTTGTCACGCGAGCTTCGAATAACTACGGACCGTACCAGTTTCCCGAGAAGCTGATTCCGCTGATGATCTCGAACGCGCTCGAGGACAAAAACCTGCCGATCTACGGAGATGGAATGCAGGTCCGGGATTGGCTTTATGTTGATGATCATTGCCGCGCGATTCTCGCTGTGCTCGAGAAGGGCCGCGTTGGCGAAGTTTACAACGTGGGCGGCAGTCGCTCGCTACCGAATCGTGAGGTCGTGCAGATGATTCTGAAGGCGACCGGCAAGCCGGCTAGCCTGATGACGACCGTCACCGATCGACCGGGTCATGACCGCCGCTATGCTTTGACAAGCGAGAAGCTCGAGAAAGAGACGGGATGGAGCGCTCAGGTTCCGTTCGAGGAAGGGTTGCAGTCGACCGTTGACTGGTATCGACGTAATCGCGATTGGGTTGCGCGGGTGAAGTCTGGGGAATACCAGGACTTCTACAAGCTGAACTACACGCGATAGCTGTTCAAAGTACCCAAGGTTCGCCGTGTTTGAGCTCGTGATAGGCGACGTCTTGGGCTTTGAGTTGCATCGACGCTCGGAATTGGCGAGGGTCTGCGGAGTTGTCTGCGAACATATCGTAATGACACGGCACTGCGACCTTCGGTTTGATCTTGCCGACTAGATCGGCGGCTTCCCAATGCGATAGGTTGTTGAATCCTCCGTTGATGCAGGTGATCACTGCATCGGGCTTGTGCTTGGTGACTCCGAGAAGGAGATCCGTGTAATCGGTGTCTCCGGTGATGTAGATCTTTGGGCCTTTCCCAAACTGAACGACAAAGCCCATGTGGTTGATGTCGCTCGTGTCGGTCGGTAAGGCGAATGTTCCGTGGATCTGAATGTCATTGTGCTCAATGAAGCAATCGGGCCAGGATGGTGTGATGCGACCGGATTCGACACCCTCCTGCACGTAGGTTTGGCACGTCGGATGTGGTCCGATGAATCGCATCGTGTCTTTGTGACGGAGATGCCGGATGGTTTCAGGATCGGTGTGGTCCTGATGGTTGTGAGTGCAGGAGAAGACGTCAACGTCAAGGTCTTCGGGTTCGATGAGCACCGGAACGCGGCGACGCAAGTCGATGTTCTCGGGAAGTTTCGTGCAGCTATCTGTTAGATAGAGATCCACGCCAAGCAATGTGCCTTCGGGCGACTTGAAGATATAGCCATTCTGGCCGAACCACCAAACGCCGACCGAGCCCTTTTCTACCGGAAAGGCGCGGATATCTTGCATCAAGGACATGACTACATCATCGCCGTTGGAGGCGCCGGCTCACTGGGATCGCCGGGATTGGCGAGCGGCGTACGGATCAGGATGAATAAGATTAGCGCTAACACTCCGAGTCCGACCAGGAAAGACGGGTTCGGAAGAATGACGGGTACCGGCCAATCGAAGAAGCGGAAGGTGGCGATAACCAAGCCGACTAGCGCTTCGCCGGCGATCATGCCGGATGCGCAGAGTACGCCGATGTTCTCCATACGGGCTCGTTGCGCTTCGTTGAAGTTGCCGCGGTTGCGAAGTGTTTCCATCGCCCACTTGGCGATGCCGCCGACGAAGATCGCGAACGTTGTCGGGAACGGCAAGTACATGCCGACGGCGAACAACATCGGGCTTTTCACCTGAACCATGATGAGCGCGAGGCCGAGCGCCATGCCGGTGACCACTAGCGGCCACGGCATGTCGCCGCCAACTATGCCTTGCGCGATTGACGCCATCAGGCCCGCTTGCGGGGCAGGGAGTTGACGATCGCCAAATCCTGTGCCGCCTGCCTTGAGATTGCCGACATGCAGGACGAGCAGAGGGAAGTACATCACTAACGCTGAGACGATCACAGCGACGAGTTCGACGAGTTGGATAGTTCTTGGTGTACCGCCGAGGATGTAGCCGACTTTGAAGTCCTGTAATAATTCACCGGCCACAGCGGATGACACGCATACTACTGCTGCTACGCCGAGAATCGCGACGACTCCGGACGTTCCCGATACGCCGAGTCCGACCATTAACAAGGCGGCGATGATGACGGTGGAAAGAGTTAATCCTGAGATCGGGTTATTGGACGAGCCGATGAATCCGACGAGGCTGCCGGAAACGGTCGCGAAGAAGAAGCCTGCGATTAGCATCACGAGCGTGGCTACGATGCCTGCGAGGATCTCGCCCGTGAAATAGATGTAGAGGAAGCTCATCAACACGGTGGTGACGGCGATCCATGAGAAGACTACTTTGGAGCTCATGTACTGCTCGGTGCGGCCGAGGTTCTTGGGGGCTCCGGTTTGCTTGAGTTCGGAGAACGCTCGACCGAGGCCTGCCGACAGACTGTTGCGCATGCGAAACAACGTGTAGGCGGCGCCGACGAGCATGCCGCCAACCGCGATTGGCCTGACGATGAAGCGCCATACGGTATTGGCTTGGCCGGTCCAGCCAGCTTCTTCGGAGGCGCCTGGGGGGAGGAAAGCTTGAAGTTGTGGTCCGAGGAAATAGATGAGAAGCGGGACCATCATTCCCCATGCGAAGACTCCACCTGCGAAGTTGAGAGAGGCGAGTCGTGGGCCGATGATGTAGCCGACGCCGATGTACGCGGGGCTCACTGTGGGCGCCGCTAAGATGGTGGCTCCTCCGGCGGGCACGGTGTTGGCTGTGCCGGGTGGTCCGAGGCGAACGGCGCTTGCGCCGAGTGAGCCTATGCGCAGGAGGAAGTCCTTGTCTTTAAGAAAGGCGCTGAAGTCGGCGAGCAATTGGATAGCGGCTCCGAAGCCCATGCAATAGAAGAGATACTTGGCAGCCGTGGCTCCGGCTTGTCCAGCTTTGTGGATCTCGGCTGCAGCGGTGGATTCGGGGAATGGCAGCTCGGGATCTTCGACCATCACGCGTCGCATCAGTGAAACGAATAAGACACCGAGGACGCCACCGACCAACATCAGCACGGTCGATTTCCAGTAGGCGTCGGGCGAGTCGAAGGACGGCCAAGCTCCGGCGATCATGAAGGCCGGGAGAGTGAAGATGGCGCCGGCTGCGATGGATTCGCCGATGGAGCCGGCGGTTCGCGCGAGGTTCTCTTCAAGGATGCTGCCTTTGCCGAGGACTCGGAGGACGGCCATGCTGATGACAGCAGCCGGATAGGTGGCGGCGATGGTTACGCCGGCGCGGAGTCCGAGATATGCGTTGGCGGCGCCCAGGATGACGCTGAGCAGTAGTCCGATTAATACGGCTCGGACGGTGAACTCCTTCATTTGGATATGGTCAGGAACAAACGGCTGATGTTTGCGCGTGTTGACTTCCATGTCGGTCACATGATAGCAGCGGGTTACGGACGGAGTTGCGGACTGTGTATGGATGTGGCGAGGTGTGCGCCGGGTATGGGCCCGTTCATGACGGCGTCGAGTTGGCGTTTGAAGAAGGCGGCGCTGGGTTCGTTTTGCAGTTCGTTTTCTTCGTCCATTTCTTGTTGGCTCTGAAGGAGTTGGATCTCTTTCCAGGCTTTTTCGTAGGCTCGGCGGAGTTGCGAGGCATGGCGGACCAGCATGCGATAGGACTTCGATTCGGCGACCTCGGCGTAGGCGGTGTCGAGGGCGTCGGGCGTGCCGGCTTCTTCGTGCTGCTTGATCGCCTTCTTGAAGAGCGCGGCTTCCATGGATTCGATGCGGCGGAGGCGCCAGCGGGCAGCGGCCATTTCCTGGACGAGCTCGCTTTCGAGATCGTCGGTTGGCTTGAAGCGGTTGATGAGCGAGGCTTCGAGCTTGTCGTAGGCTTCCTGCGATTCGTGCGGAAGGACGACGCGGCTACTGGTCAGGCCGTGCTTTGTCGCGTTCAGTGCGGAAATGGCTTTGCCCTCGGGGGTGGTGGGGCCGTTGGATTTGGCTCCGTTGGCTCGTGATGTGGCGGCGTTGGACATTGGTGTCTCCTTGTTTTTAGCTTGGCATGCGGGTTGGTGAGTTTGGGTCGATTTTGGGTTGGTTTTGTTGAAAATGCAGGAAGATATAAGTTTTTGAGACGCGTGGACGGGGTATTATGGCTGGACGGATTTATGGGTAAAGATGCGTTGGAATTACCGCCGGGCGTGAAGTTGGTTCGGACGTTGGAGCATGACGATGTGGTTGGACGGATTGCATGGTCGCCGGATGGGCGAATGTTGGCCGCTCCAGTTAAGAACAAGCTTCGCCTCTGGAATTGGAGGGCAGGGAGTTTCAGGGAGACGGGGACGGGAACGTCGGGAATAGCGGTGAAGTTCGATAGGACTAGCAATCTGATTGCTGTCTGTGGTGATGGTGCTGAAATCTTCGATCCTAACTCTGGGAAAGACTTTAATTTAAACGAGTGTTTTCGCCTTATGGTGAATACAAAATAAACGGTATCGCTTTCCAGCCGGATCAAGCGACTTTTGTGACGGCAAGTCCTTGGGAAATCGCATTCTGGAATTACAAAACCGGAAAACGGCTTCGATCCTTCCCGTCCGTGAGCGATGCGTGTAGCTTCGGTATTTCCCCCGTGGGTGACACATTGGTCTGTTAGGCGCATGACGGCCTTGTGTTCTACGATCTCGCTGCAAATAGCGAGAGACGATCCTCTTTCTTTAGTTCCTCGGTACGTGATTTCGATTTTGATCCCAGTGGCCAATGGCTCGCTGCCGCTGCTGGGTCATTGATGGGGGTCTGGAGCCTGCGATCCGCAGGATTGTGGCAACTCATGGAACTTCCTTCGCAGACTGTCTCTCTTAGGTACGGAGATGAAGGCCGAATTCTTGTATCGCGCTCGATTGAAGAAGTTCGTTTCTGGCGGTCCGACACGTGGGAGTGTGTCGCACAGTTGCGCAATCCGAACGAAAGCATTAGGGATTCAGGTCTCGCTTTCCACCCGAGCTTGCCACTTCTCGCGTTAGTCGGCTCGCTCCCGGCAACACCCAAAAGTCAACAAGGTCGTGATATCTACATCCTGGAGCTTGATCTACAGTTTCTTCGTTCCAACACAGTGAGTCGTACCGCAAAGTACACGAGTGCCAAGGTAGTGCTGGTAGGCGAAAGCAATGTGGGCAAGTCATATTTGGCGCATCGAATTGCCACGGGCGAGGCTCCTCACGACAACACAATTAAAAGCACTCACGGCATGAAGTTCTGGCCGATAGAGCCAGAAAAACTTAGCCCTGCAGCAGCAGCGCAGCCCGGAGATCGCCGCGATATTGTTCTGTGGGACATGGGAGGTCAGGACGAGTACCGGCTCGTGCATCAGTTGTTCCTCCACGACACCACACTGGCGCTCGTACTGATGGATCCAACGCGCGGGCGCAGCGCATTTGCGGAGGTGGAGACCTGGAACACATGCCTCGAAAAGCAACTGCGCGGACGGTCAGCTATCAAGTTACTGGTCGGAAGTAAAGTTGACCGGCCCTCCGAAACAATCGATCGTCAGGCAATCGAACGCCTTAAACAGGAGTGTGGATTTCTGACCTATTGGGAAACCAGCGCGGTTACGGGGCGAGGTGTCAGTGACCTGTGAAGCGATCGCCGAGGCAATTGATTGGAAACAACTGGCGAAGACTAGCCGCCCGGAACTCTTCCAGCGCATTCGCGATGAGATTGAAGATCGCCGGAAGCGTGGACAGGTCGTGCTGCATCTTTCCGACCTTCGGCGCGCAATCGGCAAGGAAGAAGCGGAACAAGCTATTGACGCAGTTACAGAACAGCTTGCGACACAAGGTGTGATTGCTCGTTCCCACGTGTCAACAGGAGAGGCTGTGCTGGTGTTGCAGGTTCAGGAAATCGAGCGCTACGCGGGATCTCTTATCCTCGCGGCTCGTAACAACGCGCGTGGCGTTCCGGCGCTGGAACTGCTCGCTTTGGCGCAGCCTAATTTTCAATTGCCCGGTATCACGGCCGAAGAACGACTGCCACGGGATCAAGAACGTACGGTGATGGAATGCACCGTCCAACTCTTGTTGGAACACGGTATGTTTTCAGCAGGAAGGCTTACTCGTGTTCCCATCCTTGTTCGCCTCGGCGATTACCACGATGGGTATGAAATTTCCCAGGCAGTATCGCTGTACTACGACTTTGCCGGGGCGATCGACAATATCTATGCTTCGCTTGTCGCGTGGCTCGTGCTAGCGCGTAATTTCGGACGCGTCCGGCTGTGGCCGGATCGTGCTGAGTTCGAACTGGCCGATGGTGGGCTCTGTGGGCTTCGAAAGGTCGGACGTTCTGGCGGATTTGCGCACGTGGATGTGTACTTTGAGACAGAAACTCCTAAGAACAAGCAGGACCTTTTCATTAGCTTTGTCGAGGAACACTTGCGGCAACACGATGTCGATATTCGCGAGCACGTGGTGGTTACCTGTTCCTGCGGTCATCAGTTCGATGAGGAGACATTAC
>DASQLD010000127.1:0-6003 GCA_035630195.1 Bryobacteraceae bacterium | reverse complement strand
ATGCCGTCCGCAGCCGGGGGAACTCGGTCGACAGTCGCTGATCGTTTTTGGCGTTGACGGGATGGACCCGAGTTTCCTGGAGCGCCACTGGGCCGCCCTGCCCGCGCTCCGAAAATTAAGAGACACGGGCGGATTTCGTCGACTACAGACAACGACTCCTCCGCAGAGCCCGGTGGCCTGGTCGACGTTTATTACCGGGCTCGACCCGGATGGCCATGGGATCTACGACTTTGTACATCGCGATCCCAACACGCTGGCGCCGTTCTCCTCCATGAACCGACTGGAACCGCCTCGTTGGCAATTGCCATTCGGGCCGTGGATCTTTCCTCTTTCCTCTGCGCGTGTGATCTCGCTGCGAAACGGCGTTGCGTTCTGGTCGCTGCTGGCCAACCAGGGCGTCCCGGTATTCACGTCACGTATGCCGACGAACTTCCCGCCGGTAGAAAGTGGCGAGGCCATCTCCGGCATGGGTGTTCCCGATCTTCGAGGTGGATTTGGAACCTTCACGTTGTACACAGATGAGCCCGAGGAGATTGCGCGCTCCGTACCCGGAGGTGAAATCACCACGGTAGCGGTTGGCGGGAACGGCCGCGTTCTGCTGCCGCTCCAAGGCCCATCGAATCCGCTGCGGAAAGACCAGCAAACGACAGTTGCCACCCTGATCACTGACGTCGACGCCAATGCAAACGCCATCCAGCTTTCGGTGGGCGAGGAAGTTGTCATTCTTCAGGCCCGAGAGTGGTCCGAGTGGATACCTGTCGAGTTCTCGCTCGTTCCGTGGATCGCAAGCACAAAAGGAATGGTTCGCGTATACGCCAAGTCGGTAACGCCACTCCGGCTGTATGTGAGTCCGATAAACATTGATCCCAGCGAACCGGCAATACCGATCTCGGCGCCGGCCGCACTGGCGGCCAAAATCGCCAGGGAAACAGGTCCCTTCTACACCCAAGGCATTGCGCAAGACACCGCGGCAGTGCGACACGGGGCCCTCAGCCTCGAGGAATACAAAGTACAAAGCCGGATGGTGTTTGAAGATGAGAAGCGACTACTCCGCCAGGCAATACGAGCGTTCCGGGAAGGCTTTCTCTTCGTGTATTTTTCGTCTGTCGATCAGGATTCGCACATGTTATGGGAGCGTGACGAAACGGCCCTCCTCGAGACCTATCGCCGAGTTGACGAGGCGATCTGGGAAACGATGCAGGCTGTGCCCACCGCAACTTTCGTCGTCATGTCCGATCACGGCTTCGCACGGTTCGAGCGCAGTTTTCAATTGAACGCCTGGCTGGTTCAGGAACGCTTTCTTGTCCTTGATGGACCTCCAGGCGGCGACGGTTTCCAAAACGTCGATTGGAGCCGCACGCAAGCATACGCGCTCGGACTGAACGGCTTATATCTGAACATGCGTGGAAGAGAGGCGAAAGGAATTGTCGAAAACGGGGACCGCCTCGCAACGCTCGATCGGATAAAGAAGCGATTGCTCGAGGCGCGGGATCCCGACACCGGCGAACGTATCGTTCAAGCGGTAGCGCAGCGGCGCGAGTCGGCCGTAGCGCCGGATCTCATCCTCGGATACAGTCCCGGGTATCGCGCCGCCTGGAACACCGGGCTCGGAGCCAGCGAAGGCAAGGTTGTCGAGGAGAACCAGGATCCGTGGATCGGCGATCACTGCATCGATCCAGTGGCAGTACCGGGAGTTCTTCTGAGCAGCAAGCCCATCAAAAATGAACAGCCTGCTCTCCGCGATCTGCCGCCTTCGATCCTCCGCTTCTTCAACGTTTCACCGCCCGCCGCCATGACGGGCCGCAACGTGTTCTGACGGACAGTCTACTATCAAGGCATGCTGTCCTTTAAGCCTTCTGTCACCTTGACCCGAGGACTTTATGATCGCGCGCGCACGCAGGCGGAAAAGGCGGGCTACAGCTCCGTCGATGAGTTTGTCTGCCACGTCCTCGAACGGGAGTTGGCCAAAAGCCAGGAAGCCGACGTCCGTGACGACGTCGAACGCAAGTTGAAGGGGCTGGGTTATCTGAAGTGACGGAAGTCGAGTTAGGCGGCGTTGCGCTGCTTGGAATCGGCGTTGCCGCAGCCGTAACGACGCTCGTGATGATGCTCACGATCCGGCGATGGTCGGATCAGGCTGCGATCGCCGCGACGAAGGCGCAAGCTCAAGCTCACTTGCTCGAATGCAGACTGTTTCGGGAAGATCCGGGGCAGGTGCTGCGGTCGCAGCGCGCGCTGGCGCTGGATAACGTCCGCCTGCTGAAACTCCTTTTTCCGTCGTTGGCGCTTTCAGCACTACCTATGATGGGCGTGCTTTGGACGCTCGACGCCGCGTATAGTCGTGCGCCTCTCAAAGTCGGGAGTTCCGCAGTTGTTTCGGTGGCGGCTCAACAGCAATCCATTGTTACGCCTCCCGGTTTTGCGGTTGAGACCAGACCGCTGTTCGTGAAAGCCACCGGCCAGACAAGCTGGCGAATCCGTCCTACCCAGGATTCTTCAGGGAAGCTGCAAGTCGCGTCTATGACCGAACGAATCGTCGCCGGCTCCGGGATGGCGTTCCTTCCTAAACCTTTGTGGGGGAGAAGTGCCATTGAAATTCGGTATCCCAAAGCAACGGTATTCTCCCTTCCGTGGGCGTTGTGGTTTGTGGTTATTTCCCTAGTATCGGCGCTGATTTTAAGACGGCCGCTTGGCGTGGCCCTCTAATCCTAGGCGCTCCCTTTGTGCTACATTCAAAAGATCTGGTCCGACCAGATCAGTCCACGCACTGGAGGCCTTCCGAAAATGCCGTTTGCTGTCAGGCCGGTAGTATTGGCAGCTTTCATTCCTCTTTCACTCTGGTCGGAAACTCCAGGCGATTTCTTCGAGATGCGCGTTCGGCCTGTGCTGGCGAAGAATTGCTTTGCATGCCACACGTCGACTGCATTGGGCGCGCTGAAAATGGTGTCGAGCGAGTCGTTGCTCAAAGGCGGCAACTCGGGGCCGGCGGTGATTCCCGGCAAGCCCGAGGAAAGCCTTCTCTTCCAAGCTGTCACTCACACCCATGCCCGTCTGAAGATGCCCCCGGAGGGCAAGCTCACGCCGGACGACATCGGCGTCTTGCGGCAATGGATCAAGGATGGCGCCGAGTGGCCCGAAGCGAAAGCCTCCGCGCCCAAGTCAGACGCTGGATATCACATCACCGCGGAACAGCGGCAGTTCTGGTCATTCCAACCGGTTCACAAGCCGAAGGCGCCGGCCCCAGGCAATCGATCTTGGGTAAAGACGCCGATTGACGCTTTTATCTTGTCCCGGCTCGAGAAGGAAGGCTTGCAGCCGGTTGCGATGGCGGCCAAGCCTGTTCTGCTGCGTCGCGCCTACATGGACCTGATTGGACTGCCGCCGACGCCCGAAGAAGTCGACGCGTTTGTGAATGACAAATCGCCGGGCGCGTTTGCAAAAGTAGTCGACAAATTGCTAGCCTCCCCGCACTATGGAGAGCGCTGGGGACGTTACTGGCTGGACGTCGCTCGCTACACAGACGACAAGTTGAACATCGTCGAAGACGAGCCGTACGCAAATTCTTTCCGTTATCGGGACTGGGTCGTTCAGGCTTTCAACGACGACATGCCCTACGATCTCTTCACAAAGGCGCAGATCGCGGGCGATCTGATGCCGGCGGATCAGCGGGAGCGATTACGGCCTGCCCTTGGCTTCTACGCGTTTAGCGCCCAATACCAGGAGGACCGCCCGGACGTAACGGGCAAAGCGTTTCTCGGGTTGACTGTCGGATGCGCTCAATGCCACGACCACAAGTTCGATCCGATTCCCACCAAGGACTATTACGCATTCCTGGGCGTTTTTCAAAGCACACGCTTGAAAGAGTATCCGCTTGCTTCAAAAGATGTGGTCGAAAAATACGACAAACAGGCCGAAGAAATCAAGTCGTTAAAGAAAAAGCTGGCCGACTTCCGGGACCGGCAAACGCGGCAGCTTGCAGAGATCCTGGCAGAGCAGACGGAAAAATACGTTTTCGCAGCCTCGCAGGTACTCGGACCGAGACATCGCGCTGCAGGCGAGGTAGCGTCGGAACAAAAGCTCGACTCCGAAACGCTGGAACGCTGGGTCCGCTATCTGGACAAGAAAGAACACACACACAAACATCTGGATGCGTGGTGCCGGCTGCAAAACGAGAACACCGCCGACGAAGCCGCCGTAGCGGCAGTAGCTCGTGAGTTTCAAACGCAGCTTTTGACAGTGCATGATGAAATTCGCAGCATCGAAGAGAAGAATCTGGCGACACTCGGCGGCGCGGAGGGGAATCCGGCTTTGGCGAAAGTTGTACTATTGCCCTACCCGCGCGATAAGTACGTTTTCTGGTCGGAGATCATGGGCGATTCGCGAACCGGTTTTTCTTCTGACAAGAGCGAGCGCGTGCTGCAGTACAAAGGAGAAGCGATCGATCGCTTCCTGCAAGGCGAGTGGAAGAGCTACGCCGCCGGGCTTGTGGCGGAAGTGCAGCGCAAGGAAGCCGAACTTCCGGCCAAGTATCCCTTCCTTCATGTCATCGAAGATGTCGAGAAGCCAAAGAACCTCAAAGTTCACATCCGTGGCAATCCGGAAAATCTGGGAGAAGAGGCGCCGCGAGCCTTCCTATCGGTCCTTTGCGAAGGCGATCCGCGTCCGTTCGCAAACGGCAGCGGCCGACTGGAGCTTGCCGAAGCCATCGCCAATGCCGGCAATCCCCTGACGGCGAGAGTGATGGTGAATCGCATCTGGGCCCACCATTTCGGCGAGGGCATCGTGAGAACACCGAGCAGCTTCGGACAGCTCGGGGAACGTCCCACACATCCCGAACTGCTGGACTACCTCGCATCGAGGTTTGTAGAAAACGGCTGGTCGATCAAAGCGATACATCGCGAGATCATGCTTTCTTCCACCTACGCTCTCAGTTCCGATGCGCCGGAAGTCAACACTAAGAAGGATCCTGGCAACCGGCTGTATTGGCGCGCAAATGTACGGCGGCTCGACGTCGAGGCTCTCCGGGATTCCGTTCTCGCCGTGTCCGGGCGCCTGGACAGGACAATTGGTGGACAAGCTCATCCGATTGACGACGAATGTAACCTGCGCCGAACTATTTATAGCTTCGTCAGCAGGCGCAAACTTGATAACACGCTCGCGGTCTTCGATTTTCCGAACGCCAACGATACCGCGGAGAAACGCATCTCCACAAGTACACCATTGCAACGGCTCTTCCTGCTGAACAGCGCCTTCATGACGCAACAAGCGCGAAAGTTCGCAGACAGAGTTGCAAGCGAGGCAGGGGAAGATACAACAGTCCGAATCGAGCGGGCATACCGTCTGGCGTTCGGTCGTCCTCCAAGCGCGGAAGAAGTTCGATGGGGACGCGAGTTTTTGGCAGGAGACGAGGGCTGGCCGCAGTATCTGCAGGCAATCCTCGCCTCCAATGAGTTTCTTTACATGAATTGAGCGATGGACCCTATGTTTTTCAATCCAGGACAGAGTACTCTTACTTCGCACATGAGCCGGCGATCGCTGCTCCAGTCGCTCAGCGGTGGCTTCGGGTCAGTTGCGCTTGCGAATATACTTGCGCAACCTTTGCTTGCCGGAACTGCCGGCAATGCGCCGAAGACGCACTTTGAAGGCAAAGCGAAGCGAGTCGTCTTCCTTTTCCTGAACGGCGGGCCTTCGCACGTCGATACGTTCGACTTCAAGCCGATGCTCCAGAAGTACAACGGCAAGCCGATGCCCACCGAAAATCCGAAAACCGAGCGGAAGACGGGCAATCTGCTTGGGTCGCCGTTCGCCTTCCGCAAACGCGGTCAAAGCGGGATCGAAGTGAGCGACCTCTTCTCCCAGTTCGGCGCCGAGATCGACGATGCTTGCGTCATCCGGTCCATGCATACTGACCGGCCATTCCATGACGCAGGGTTCTTCCTGATGAGCACGGGGCACAATCTTGCCGGCCGTCCGTCCATGGGCTCATGGATTACCTATGGCCTT
>DASQLD010000126.1:0-18042 GCA_035630195.1 Bryobacteraceae bacterium | reverse complement strand
GACCGCCCTTACTTTGATCTGCGCCGCCATTGTCGGGGCGGTCTTTCAGCGCCGCTTCCCGTTCCCAGACAATGAGTTTCTCGTTGTGCTGACAGCGCATGTCAACCCATGGCTGTATCAGGGCCTGAAGTGGACCTGGGTGACGATGCTTTACACGACGCCTGCCCTCGTCTTCGCTGGGGTTTTCTCAATGATTTATATCTATGTTTCGACTGGAACACGGCGGGCGAAAGGAGAACTCCCGCCGTTCCCTGCTCCGGGTGATCACGAGAGCTTGCGTCTCGTGATCGGTGAAGTGCACCACCCGCGTCGCGTGGAGCCGGTCGACGATCCGCGATGGTTGACGATCCCCGAGCGTGGCATGTTCACCGGCATCGCTGTGATCGGCTCGATAGGATCGGGCAAAACGACAGCGGCGATGCGCCCGTTTGCTACGCAGATTCTAAGCTGGCGAGCTAAGGACCCGGCGCGACGTGTCGGGGGGCTGGTACTCGAAGTGAAAGGAGACTTCTGCTATCAGGTGAAAGACGTACTGCAGAAAGCTGGGCGACCGGATGATTATGTGGAGTTGAGCATGGCCGGCGAGCATCGATACAATCCGCTGCACAGTGATCAGGAAGCTTTCGCCCTGGCGTACTCGATAGCCTCACTGCTGAATCAGCTCTACGGGAAAGGTAAGGAGCCGTTCTGGCAGCAGGCGTACACGAACCTCGTGAAGTTCATTATCGTTCTGCACAAAGTTGTGGACGATTACTGTACGCTGTTCAACGTCTACGAGTGCGCGATCAACCCTGATCGGTTAAAGCAAAAGATAACCGAAGGAGAGCAGATGTTCGCGGGGATCGCTTCTGCCCAGGCGCACATCGTAATCGATCCGCTTGTCTATGTGGCAGTCGATGCGCTTGAGTCGATGGCCTGGGAGACGGACGGCAGGGGCAAGATGCGAACGCCGTATACCGACGAACTGGCTGCGCTACTCGATGCAGAGAAGGGCCTATATCAAGTAGAGGCTGCCCCCCAGCCGGAAGACCCAGAGCGGCTGAGCACGAGGCTTGCTCAATTCGAAGCCGTGAAGCGCTGGTATCAGCATGACTGGATGCGGCTCGACAACAAGCTTCGTACGTCCATCGTCGAAGGTATCTCAGTGTTCCTATCGCTGTTTGACGACTCGCCTCTTCTGAAGCGGCTCTTCTGCCCACCGAAGGAGTGCTACGACCCGATTGCAAATGCTGACGGGCGCTATGGGCGTCCGCTGCCATCTATGAGCGCGATTATCGAGAGCGGCAAGGTGCTGGCGCTCAATTTTCCGATGAGCAGCAACCCGGCAACGTCTCGGATGATTGCGTGCTTGTTAAAGCAGGAATTTCAGCGGGCAATGCTGGACCGAATTCCACAGATGGCGGCTGAGCCTGAGCGTCACTTCCGCGAGGCTGTGTTTCTGTGCGACGAGTACCATGAGCTCGCGACCGTTGGAGAGTCGGACCCAAACGGAGATGAGAAGTTCTTTGCGCTGTCACGACAAGCGAAGTGCATCCCCATTGTGGCGACCCAGAGCATTAGTTCTTTGAAGTCGACACTTCCGGGCGAGAGCTGGCGCACACTGCTGCAGTGCTTCAGAACGAAACTGTTCCTGTCTGTAGCCGACGACTTCACGGCCAAGGTCGCGTCCGACATGGCCGGACGGACAGAACAGATGACGCCAAGCTACAGCATTTCGGAGAGCGGTCAAGATGTGCGCGTGTCGGCGCTCAGCGGACGAGCACAAGCACACAAGGCCGGCGTGACGCTGAATAAGAATTACAGCCTGCAAGTTCGCCCGCTGTTTGAGCCGAAGCTGCTCATGGAACTGGGGAACGCTCAATGCGTGGCGATCCCATACGACGGGGTGAACCCGCTACCGCCGACGATGTGTTACCTGAAGCCTTGGTTCGTTGACCGGGAGATGAGCTATTTCGAACAACGGGAAAGGCGGCTAATATGACGTCCAACTTCGATCTCATCATCCCTTACGTGAAGCCGCTGGCGCCGTTGATCGCCGACGAGGAAGTGTCCGAAATCATGGTAAATGCCTCGGGCGTCGTGTTCGTGGAGCGAGATGGCCGTCTGAGCGCTATGAATGGCTTGGTTATCCCGGAACGGCAACGTCAAGCGGCGGTTCGCAATATCGCCCGCCTTCTGGGAGACGACATCGACGAGCAGCGACCACTACTGGACGCGCGATTGCCCGATGGATCGAGAGTGGCGGCGGTAATGCCGCCAGCGAGCGTCGGCGGAACCATTTTGAATATCCGTAAGTTTCGGGCGAAGGTGTTCACCGCGGCGGAGCTCGTCCGGCGGGGGATGATGTCTCCCGGGATTCTAGGGACCTTGCAGCGTGCCATCGAGGCACGCAAAACGATTCTTATCAGCGGAGGCACTGGAAGCGGCAAGACGACGCTACTGAACGCGCTGGCGGCGTTCCTACCTCAGGACGAGCGCATTGTACTGATTGAGGACACGGCGGAGATCTCGATTGAGACGCCGAACCTAGTGCGGCTCGAAGCACGTCGGGCCCAGCCGGATATGCCGGCGATCAGCATCCGGGATCTCCTTCGCCAGACGTTGCGTTTACGTCCCGATCGCATCATCCTCGGCGAGGTCCGCGGTGCGGAGGCATTTGATCTGCTGCAGGCGCTAAACACCGGTCACACGGGGACGCTTTCCACGATTCACTCGAACTCGGCACGGTTGGCCGTGGAGCGCCTAAGAACATGCATTTCGGTGGCCGGGGCGGGTCTTCCCGATCACGCGATCGCGCGGAACATTGCAGAAGTGGTGAACGTGCTTGTTCACATTGAGCGCCGCGGTGGACATCGCGCTGTTTGCGAGGTTGTGAAGCTTGGCCGATACGATGCCAGCCGAGATAGCTACGAGTTCCAGGAGGTGTAAGCCGTGCCCAGATTTGAGGCTCCGATTGATTATCTACGATGTGCGTACGAGCGGGAGGACAGGCTTGCTGTCGTTCTGATTCACCGGGGGACCGGCGCCGTGAAGCACGAGTTCAGGACTGCGAGTGAGATCGCGGCAGCCCGGTATCAGGCTCACTTGCGCGCTGCGAATGCGAATGGCGCAGATATTTACGTGACCGTGAACACGCTCAAGCCGGATGCAACCGGCCGCACGAAGTCGGACGTGGACACTGTTCGCCACGTCTACCTCGACGTGGACAGCGGCGGAAAGGACGCTGTTGAGAAGATCCTGAACAGCGAAGGGATGCCCCTCTCCCACAGCGTGCTCGAGACGAGCCCTGGGAAGCATCAGATCCTCTGGCAAGTGGAAGGATTCGAGAAAGAACAAGCAGAGCGTCTGGTCCGGGATCTGGCCGCCAAACATAACGCCGATCAAGCCGTATGGGATTGTGCTCGCGTACTGAGACTTCCGGGATTCCGCAATTGCAAGTACGAGCAGCCGCACTACGTGAACGACGTTTGTGAGGATCGAGCGGAGAGAGTCTATCGGCCCGAGGATTTCCCGTCATACCAGGTGGAGCGGATCGCCCCGAAGTTTGGAGAGACGACACCGCGGGAGGGAGTCAGCACGGGCGGTTCTCAGAGCGAGAAGGATTTTGCTTTCGCGATGCGTCACCTCGAGAAGGGTGACTTATCGCCGGAAGCGATCGAGCAGAAGATTGCGGACTACAGGCGTAGCCGTGGTGATAAGCCGCACGCGGACAGCTATGCCCACCGCACTGTCATGAACGCGCGGGCACGGTTAGTCGCCCGGCCGGTGGACGCGCAGGAAGAAGTTCGCGAACCCGCGCGAATGAGCAGGTAGCGATCATGACGCAATGGACGATAGAGCATTTTTCTTATGATTGTTTCAGGCCGCCTAGCCTCTGCAGGGCGATAAACGGTATCCTTTGACCGCTGGCGGCCTAACAGATATACACAAAGGGAGATTGCTTAAAGGGGCAGCTATGCGAACCGACGATGCTGTTTACTTCCGTTACGATAACCTCGACATTGATGTAGTTTCCACTCAGGAGTGGAGGGACTGGCACGCAGGCGAGGGTCGGTTCCCGCCGAGTCGCGGTTGGCAAGGGCCTATTCCTATCATTCGATTGAAATCTTTTCCGACTACTACAGCCAATGTTGCTGCGATTGATCTAGAACGGGCGCTCCCAATCGAAATGCCCACCGAGAAGAGAGAGCCATCACAGGCGGTTCGCGAACAAGATATCGAAGTCATTGAAGACGAAGACCATCAAACCAATAGATATTTCGAGGCTTCTCTGGATCTAGCTTTTGACCTAACCGGCGCGAACTTTTGCCGCACGTCTGAAGAAGAGTTAATTATGGAAGGCGTACTGTCTCCGGTTAAAGATCCATCAGAATTTAATAGGTCGCGGTCACACATCATAGGTCGACGAGCTGACGAAATCTACGCCGTTCCCGACGTTCAATGTTCGCTCGGACCGGAGTGGTATTGGGGCCGGATAATGGCGTATACCGTCCAGAGTCCAGAATACATCGCGCGGCGTGCGGACACGCATCCCTATAAGAGCCTGCGACTGGTGGTTCTACGGTTAGACCGAGCAGTTCGCGATGTCCTAAGTCCTCTCTCAAACGTTCAACACTGTGCGGTCTGGACAAGCCTAGAGGCACGCCGTTTTCTTCGTGAGTATCTAAGGGAGATGTTTCCGGATAGTGATATCCATGAGCTTCTGTACATTCTTGACTACGTTGAAGCTCTGATCCGCACTGAAGTCAAGTCGGCACTCAGGTACAAGCCGAGTATCGACCAAAATTGTGACGGACATCCGCCTGAAAACCCGTGTATTAAGTACGCCGACAATTCGGGCCAGCGCTCGATCACGGTTGGTCAACGGCGCTCGAACGCAGACCCGATTCGCCTTAGGTTGACACGCGAAGTCATCTCTCTCGCAAACACGAACCCCAGGCTAACGCAACTGCAGATTTGCAAAGCACTCGACAGTTCTAAATTTCCTACGCCACCTAATACGAAGTGGAGTCAGGCTGGGGGGTGGGCAAGGGCATTTCGGAATCCCAAGTTTAGGGGCAGCGTTGCCAAATGGCTCTCAAACGTGAAGAAACAAAGAAGGTAATTACTCGTTAGATACTATTTTTTCGCCAGTAAGTGCTTGGTGCTGTATTTGTTACCGGACCTCGGTTGTTACCTGAGGTTCCCTTAGGAGCACATTCGCTCTATAACGGGCATGTGCCCGCAATTAAGCTACAGGAATCTCAAGAAGTAGTAGAAGATCGCTACATCTCGCGAGAGCGTCTGGCGCAAATGCTTGACTGTTCTCCTAGGACAATCGACAAATGGCGGTCCTACGGCCGTGGACCTACGCCGACAAAACTGCCTACCGGATCGATCCGGTACGACATCAATTCAGTTAAGCGATGGATTACCGGTGCTGATCGCTAGATACGCACGCAGTGGAGGTGCATTTTCGCGCGCGCCACGCAGTAGCAGATGAAGGCAAAAAACAAAAGCGCCGCTTTATCAGAGGTCGGCGCTTTCAGAAAGGTGATTGATGCTACAACAACTAAATATACGACTCGGCAAGCACCGAGCGCAACAGACAAAAGAACAAGCGGATAACGAGAGCCATTTCTGCGACTGGCGAAACGGCAAGATCGATGAGTTTCGCGAGAACCGGGACTATCATCTGCGCGCCTATCACAATTGGCTGCAGTTCATCCTCAAGCACGGCCTCTTACACTCCGCCCAGGCCCGTGCAGCCGAGCTCTGTGAGGAGCACGAACGGCTTTACCATGCGGTCGACATCTTGATCGATACGTTCGCGGCGATTCCGGAAACGAAGCTTCGCTCGTTGTTTGACCGGGAACAACGGAGGAATGCCGCTTGACCGGCGTGCATCGTGGGGTTGCTATCAGCGACTGGAAGCCCTTCTCGAAAAACACGCTTAAGGGCTTTTTCAGCGTCACTTTACCGAGTGGGTTGGTATTGCACGGGGTCATGTTGCACGAGAAGAGTGAGACGCGGTGGATTTCCTTCCCGGCGCGAGAATACCTGGACCAGGCAGGAGAAACGCAATACGCGCGCATTGTGGAATTCGTCGACCGCGGCACTGCAAACAAGTTTCGAGATCTCGTGCTCGAGGCGCTTGATGAGTTGATTAAGGCAAGTCATGAACCGCGTTGAAACGGCGGACGCCCAGACGGGCGCCGCTCCTGCTCACATCCTTACGCCAGAAGCGGCCTGGAGCTTAGGGTTGAGCATCATTCCTGTCGGACTCAACAAGAAGCCTCTCGTGAGCACGTGGAAGCCATTTCAGACGAGGCAGGCCACCAAGGCTCAGTTACGTGAATTGATGGCTATGAACCCGGCAGCATGGGCCACGGTGACCGGGCAGTGTTCAGGCGTCATCGTCGTGGACTTCGATGGTCAGAAGGGTCGGCAGACCATGCGAGCCCTGGGACTCGAGCCGCACGTCCTGACCGGCAGCGGTGGCTACCACGTTTATTTTGCCCACCCCGGGTGGCATGTGCCAACGCTGAACTGCAAAACGGACATCGAGCTTGGAAAAGCTTGGCCGGGCCTCGACGTTCGAGGAGACGGCGGCTATGCGGTATTTTCAGGCAGAAACGAAACCGGCGAGTACAGGTGGCTTCGCTCACCCGAATGGTGTTCGATTCTGGATCTGCCAATTGATCTTCGAAAGATGATCGGGCTTGTCGATCCAGCGCTAGTCAGGAAAAGTGGGCACGTCCAACCACCTACAAAGCCGGCGCTCCCCGCCACTCCTCGAGACCAGCGCGTCGGCGCAACGATCCTGATAGACCGGGCGCTTCAGTTGAGCAGGTCCGAGGGCCGGAACAATGCCGGTTTTTGGCTAGCTATGCAGTTGCGCGACAACGGCTACAGTCAACCCGAGGCCGAGAACTCCATGCGTGATTACGTATCGGCCGTGCCGCCTGTGAATGCAAAAGGGCAGCGTGAAACCTACACGATCTCGGAAGCGCAAGCCAGCGTGAGGGAGGCGTTTCGATCTCCAGCTCGCGAGCCGTGGGGCCACAAGGACACGCCACAGAGAAGCTACACCGCCGCCACCGGCCCGGCCTCGCCTACACATCAGCGATCGGAAGAGTCAACTGCAGAGGAATGCTCTGAGGGACTGGACCTACTTGCCTTCGGCTTTAACGATCACGGCAATTCCCAGCGGCTGCTGAGTGTATTTGGATCTACCATGCGCTACTGCCACCCGTTCAAGAAGTGGCTGATATGGGATGGCCGGCGCTGGGAAGTGGACGAGTCGGAGCGGGCTCGCCGGTTAGCTATCCAGGCAACGTTGGAGTTTTTGCGTCAGGCTATCGAAACTGGCAATGAGCCGGCGAGGAAATTTGCAACTCAGAGCCTCGACGCGAAGAGAATTACAAACATGTTGGCAATGGCTCAGTCTGAGAACTTTATCAGCCCAGCCGCTTTAGATACGAATCCTGACCATCTGAACTTCCTGAACTGCACGGTTGATCTGCGCTCAGGCACGCAGATACCTCACCGCCCCGAAGATTACATCACGAAACTGGTTCATCATCGCTACGAACCGACCGCTCAGTGTCCGCGTTACTTGGCTTTCCTCGCCCGAATAATGGGTAGCCACGCCGATGCAAATGAAGCCGAGCTCGATAGAGCACAGCGGTTGGTCGATTATCTTCAGAAAGCAAAGGGCTACTCCTTAACCGGCCGCACTTCGGAAAAGGTCGTGTTCTTCACGCACGGTGGCGGGAATAACGGCAAAACAACAGACTTGAATACGATCCGCGAGATTCTTCCGGAGTACAGCGTCGTCCTGCAGATAGACACGCTGATGACACGGCAGGAATCGAATAACACCCAAGCGGATCTTGCTGATCTCCGTGGCGCACGGTTCGTTATGACATCCGAAACCGAGGAAGGCCAACGCCTTGCAGAAGGCAAACTGAAACGAATCACCCAAGGCATGGGGAAAATAAAGGCCGTTCGGAAGTATGAAAATCCCATCGAGTTCCTGGAAACCCACAAGCTTTGGATGGATTGCAACCACAAGCCACGGATCACGGGCAGCGATAACGCCATCTGGAACCGCCTTCACCTGATTCCTTACACAGTCACGATCCCAGCCGATGAGATAGACCGAGAGCTTTCCACGAAGTTAACCAGTGAGGCCGAGGGCATTCTCGCGTGGCTTGTTGAAGGCGCCAAACGCTGGTATGCCGAGGGGCTCGGCCGACCACTCGAGATTGAAGCCGCGGTTCAGGACTATCGCGACGAAATGGATCAAGTCGGTCGGTTCATCGAAGAGTGCTGTGTCGTTGGCGATTCCTTTCAATGCAAGGCTCGCGCGCTTCACCTTGCCTACAAGAAGTGGGCTGAAGATGCCAGCGAGTACGTGATTACCGAGACTGCTTTCGGACGCCGTATGGCGGAGAAGGGCTTAATAAAACAGCACACCAAAAATGGCAGCGTTTATGAAGGCATTGGACTCCGGTCATGAGTTTAGGTGACGGGTTCGCTCGAGGTGACGGGTTTGACGGTAAAAGTTCAAAACGTTCTTCACCACGCGTGTATGGAAAACTTTCTAGAAAAACCTGTCACAACCCGTCACCGAGGCTAAACCCGTCACCTAAGGATTCGGTCAAGAAGGCGAAGAAGGGGTTTGATGGCTCAAACCTGTTATGCGCCGGACTAATTCTTGCGGCTCCCGACAAGTTTGGCGGTCCTGAATCTCTAATGGTGAAGTGGGCCTCCCTCGTCTTTGCCCGCAAAGTTCCCCTACCTGAAAAGAAGGCGGCAGCTTAATACTTCACGAACTGTGGTCACTTAGCCACACTTGGATTACAGACGTTACAGGTATGCGTTACAAGCGTTACAAGGCGGGCGATGCCCGAAATCTCCAAAGTCGAGGTCGAAGCTCATGAAGTCATGTTTGGGGTGCCTCAATTCTCCACGCTGTGGAGCTAAGTCAAAGCGTACCGGCCTACCCTGCCGAGCGCCCGGCGTAAAGAAGGCCGATGGTGGGTATGGAAGGTGCCGTATTCATGGAGGGCTCTCGACCGGACCCAAGACACCTGAAGGCAAAGTTCGAGCAAGCCATAAAAAGCACGGCAAGTACTCCAAGAGTACGAAAGACTACAAACGCGAGGTTCGGGATCTGGTTCAGCAATTACGCGTGGAAATTCCCCGCCTGACCCGCGAGTTGAAACGCGCTGAACGCACCCCCTGCGAGCCGTCCAGCGAGTAAGAGATCCACCAGTTTGCCTGCGCCCGTAAGTACTACAAAGGAAAGCACACATACCGTATCTGTAGATAAGGTATTGACAACCGGGGTAGTTGATCTCATACTTCTGGTGTGACTAAGGCTTTCGGATACATCAGAGTGTCGGGTGATTCGCAGATTGACGGGGACGGCTTCCCGCGTCAGTTGGCCGCCATCAAGGCATACGCAGCGGCACATGATATCCGAATTGTTAAGGTCTTCAGGGAGGAAGGCGTGTCGGGAATCCGGGAAGCGAAGGACCGGCCGGCCTGGGCGGAGATGATGCTCGCGCTCCTCGGCAATGGAGTAAAAACTGTCATCATCGAACGTCTCGATCGGCTTGCCCGCGAATTGATGGTGCAGGAAAAAACGATTGCAGACTTGCAGAAGCAAAACTTCAATTTGGTGTCCGTGCAAGAACCGGACCTGATGTCAGGTGACCCGTCCCGTATCGCCTTCCGGCAAATGATGGGCGTTTTTGCCGAATACGACAAAAGCCAGATTGTGTTGAAGCTGAGGGCCGCGCGGATGCGCAAGAAGGCTAAAGATGGCCGCTGCGAGGGCCGGAAACCGTATGGCTTCTACCAAGGTGAAATGGAGCCTTTGGACCGAATGAAAACTCTGCGTGCGACTGGACTCGGCTTCGACCGCATTGCTGCACAACTGAATGCTGAAGGCTTGACGCCGCGGAGTGGCACCCGCTGGCATGGTGTCGTTGTCAATAGAATCCTGACCGGCAAACCCCTGCGCTGAGGAACCCATGAAAGACCCCCAGGGGGTAAAACCGGTTACCACCCTTTTGCGCCGGCTTTAGATCGGCACGCGAGCGTAGGTATTCCGGCCCTGTAGGCTTCGATTCAAGTTGTGGCGAGATTACCAACCCCACTTTTTTGGTAGCGTCGGATCGACATCCGTCTCTAGAAGTACTTGCACGGTCTGCATATCCACTGAAATCGCTTCATGCTCGCTTGGTAAGCCATGGATACGATGCACTTCAGCGACCAGTTCGCCCATATAATTCAGGGCTGTCAAGCAAGACGCCGCCACCTCATCATTTCCAAGTTCCATGACTCTCCAAGTCCGTTCTACGCCAACCTGCTCACCAATAGCCGAGTGTTCCTCATCCAAGAAGCTGCCGTATGCGATTATTCTTTCCATCTCAAGTGCTTTGTATGTGTCTACGAATGGTTGCAAAGTATAGCCAAAAGCAAATTTAAGTCGTCTGCCACGAAAGACTCCACCGTAGGCTGTACTTGTTGCGGCTAAAGAGCTACGCTTAACGACAACATTTCGAGCGACAACGAAGCGTTGCAGTGTTTCATTCGCTCGCATCTCCGCCTGCTTGCCCATATACCATCTATCAAATCCGGCTGGCTTGTTTTCCTCGGATTGAAGCATGAACGTTATGTTCCGCAGGGCTTGAATAAAGGCGTTCAGATTGAACTGAAACTCCTGTGGACGGTGGTAGTGCCACAAAAGCTGCCAAAAGAAGTACTGCGCCTCGTTGTATTTTTCATGTGTCGAGGCGACCGGACAAGAAACGGGGCATTGATCAGAGATAGGCAAGGATCAATCCTAAGCTACTACTGGTTTACACAGAATGGGGCGCCGCGCCGGAAACGACCGCGGCGGTGTGAAGCAACGTTTGGTGCTCCATCTTAAGCGTATAAAACATTTCCGTGCGTTTTCGTTTCAGAATACAATAGGGTATGTCGGTCGAACTCCCACAGGCGGTTGGATTCGAAGGGTTACCGGATCCATTGCGAGTTCAAGCGCTGGGCATGCTGCGGGCGGGCACTTCAAGCCGTAAGGTAGAAGCGTTTCTCCTCGGCCACGGCTATCGGGTTAGCCACAACACCCTCGCCCGTCACGCTCGAGCATCGAGCAACACTGGACTCCAGCCAAGTAGCGCGGCTGTTGAGCCAGTCCAGGCTAACAACGAAATCGAAACCAGCGGATACGAACAGCCTGGCGAGGTGAAGCCGCATGGACTCGTAGCGACCGACCCCTTCCATGCGCGAATCATAAACAAGTACGGGCGGCTAGATAGGGTACTTGAGCAGGCGGAGAAGGTGTCTGATTTCAAAGCTGTCGCGGCTCTCGACCGCGCGGATACTCAGTTGATGACATTAGAAGCTGATGTCACCGGCCGCCGGCAGCAAGCGACCACAAACGTCTCGGTACAGCTCGTATTCGGTGCAACGCAGCCACAACCAAGGGTTGATGAAGGCGAGATAATCGACATACAGCCTGTGCGCGAAAGGTAAAGGACTCTCAATTGGAAACACTCTCCGACCGATATTGAGAATCAGATCTAAGGCCTGGGTAACGGGAACAACTACGGTAGACACATCGATTGCGCAGGCCCTGTCCGCGTGCCCTCCTATGCAGAAAACGATCGCGACAGCGTGGCGGCGCCGCAAGTGATCTCAGCGGTTGGAGATGGCGCGGGCTATTCCATATTCTTAATTCCAAAACTCACACTCACCTTTTCAAGAGCCTGAAAGCGAGCCGATACGCTCCCCCGCCGCATCTTCTCAGCGCCGAACGAATGTCGCAGCTAAGTAGAAAGTTCTACTTCGCCGCGACATGAGATGATCAAAACAAGAACTTCAGAGTTACTTGTGTTAGGCTACTGCAGATAGCGCGATGTCACCTGGCAGCCAGCCGTCCGACACTACCATCTCCGAACCTTTGAAGTTTCAGCTTGAAGTCTTGAAGTCCGAACTCACGGATGCGAATTCAACAATCCGTGCGATGGACGAGATGACGAAGAACTTGAAACATTGGACGATTCTGACCTGGGCTGGAGCTGTTGGCGCAGCGATAACTGCCGTGGACCTTAGACCATACATCTGGTTAACAGCGGTTATACCGCTTCTATTTTGGTCGGCCGAGGTGCACTATCGGCTGATTCAGCGAGTTTTCATAATCCGGACCCACAGAATCGGTCGATACCTGCGCACAGCGGACTTTCGCGATTCATTCAGAGTAGGTACGCTGATCCGTACTCGGGATGGCAAGCAACATGATTTTCCGTTGCTGCATCCCGACTTCGGTCCATCAGAGGGAGTGCGAGCCAAGCTTCAAGTAGCGATCTATCCGGAAATTATCTGGTTTCATCTGCCGCTGGCGGCAATAAGTGTTGGCCTTAAGCTTGCATTCGTCTATGGTTGGGTGGCCCTGGCACATAGCTCCGATTTGATGATTTAGTCGTCCTGCGTTCCTGGTAGGTGTTTGCTGAATAGCGAATGAACTGGCTTTCGCGCCAACCGGTAAGTTCGGACCACTCACACCGAAGCGAATTCCCTCGCGGGCAGCGTTCATGAGTGTGTGGCGGATGAAGGTGTACAATTCGAACCGCGCGTGGACGGCTGTCATCACCGTCTGCCGCTGGTTTCAGTTACGCCCGTGGCAGGACTCGCCAATTGGACGGCGGAATCGGATACCGAGCGGGTCCACGCCCGATTTTGCCGCCGCAACCTCTAACATCAAGCCTGTCCAGCTTCCCGCCAGAGTCGCTTTACCGGGCATTTAATTGCCCCTGGCCGAATTATGATTGTCCGCGATCATCAGGACTCGTGCGCGCTACCGTGAGTAATCGTTTTGTGAGTTCGCCCAAGGCACGAACTCTACCTGACCAACCCAACGCCTCTTCGTTCGATTACCATATTGGCCCTCATACCTGAACAGTCGTAGAAGCGCGAGTTCAACGAAATACTGTGATAAGAGCCAGCAGTCTGCAACAGGACCCTCGTCGTCGGCTTTCTCCGGATGCACCAGACTGTTTCGGGTGGCCGTTATAGCTGATATTCCATCCTTCCAGCCGCGGTCGCTGACCACCTTCGTTAAGTCCACAAGTGATTCGGGTACGTTTGTAGATATATCTAATTCCAGCAGCAGCAAGCGTATGCTTTTATCGGCGCTGAGTTTCTTGTAGCGGCTTCGGCTTAGAGTCTTGGTATCCTCAACAAGATAAGTCCAGCTTAAGTTCTCGAGCGCAGCTTGGCTGAGTATCAAAGACCCATCTGCGCCAGCGGCCATCGAGTTTGCGCCTATGTACCAATAGATCGCTTGAGAAAGTGTTTGCTTCCAGGTTGGATCGTTCCACCTTTCAAGAAAACCAGGCAACACATGGTTAAGGCTTTCACCATGGTGGATGTCGAACCAACCGAATACTGAAATGCCAGAATCGATTCGAGGGACCCGCCAGCTTTGCCAGACCGGATAGTTGCCATCCAAGCCCGTCGACAATAAAGGGCCTGTCCAACGACCACAGGCGAACGACAAGAATACAATTAACGCATCGACCCACACATTCAGTTCACCTCGAGTGAACGGCTGTCCATCGGTTCGCGCGATCTCTCCGGTAGCCGTGATACCATACCCTCCACATCGTAGGTGCTTAGAACGCTCACCGATGTCTGATGTGTTGTAAATTACCGTTCGCCATCCGTGAGATTCAAGCACCAGAGCATTAACACCTCGTCCTTCAATTCTTCCGTCTGCCTGACCGTCTCGAACATAGAACTGAGGAAAGTTCGGCAACGTGAACCCTGCCTTTTCAACTGCGACATCCTTTGACATACAAGGAACGTCGTCGAGCAGCGGCATAAGGTAAATAACCTGTGGTCGATTAGAAAACGGTGTTGCTTGAGCGATCAAACATTCCACTGGAGTGTCGCACTCGTTTATCTCCAGCGTCACTGTTTCGTCCATGTCGATAAGGTGGTGGGGCGGGATCTCAGCTTCGAAAATCAGGCGTGGCTTCGGCTTGAAAGCGATCAGCGCGGTTGCATTCGTGTCGATATGTTTGCTCTTCAACCGTAACCTAACGGGTTGTGTAGCAATGTTAATCGGCCCGTCCACTGCCGGTATGCGGGGGATATATGGAACACGGATGTTGTTCATGAATTGGGAGGAAACCAACATTGATGGACACTCGGATCTTTCGATGACACGAACAACAACGTTGTGGGCGTCTTCCAAACCACGAGTAAATCACGCTACGTCGCGCCGGCAATTACGATTAGAGCCCACTCATTGTAGCTAACCTCCGCCGCCCGTGGGGTGGAGCCCGGTAGTTTTAACAACTTCCTTCTCATTAACCTTTGAACACCCCACCGACTACTCCTCTGTCACCGCGTCGCACTGGGCGAAGTGAGTCACAGGAAGAATCCCAGCGAGCAATCGGATCTGCTCCACCGCCGCTGTCTGATCGCAACATCTATAAGCGCAATCACTTCTCAACGCTATGGAATCGGGCCGGTGTCTCAAGTTTGTCGATCTCGGCCGCCACGTTTCTTGTGGTGGCCTTCGGTATCCGTTCATCTGCCTTCTGAGTTTCTTGTTCTCCAGCCCTTGACTCGAAAATTCGTAAATGTATTTCCGAAGTTGAACTTCCCCGAATTGCGCGGAAGTTCTATCTCAAGAAGTCTCTTGGGGATGTAGCTGCCTGGCGATCTTACTTAGGTTGAAGTTCGTTGCGCATGGCACTAATAAGGACACGCAATTTTGTTCCATAAGGACCGCCTGAAAGGACCGTGGCCTCGTCGGGGCTACTACTAGACAAAACCGCTGCCACTTCGAGCCGCAATGTATTGATCTCTTGGATTGCCTTTTGCATTTCATCATCAGCTAAGATCCAAACTAACCAATGAAGGCGATCGAGTTCGCTAGCGGCGCTATTGAATCTTGTGAGTTCGTCGACGCAGTGAGTCCCAGCACGCAGCTTAGAAGCGGCGGGGATGATGGCGCTCATGAAGGCTTCTAGCTTCAGGAGGTACTCTGCGTATCTTTTTACGCGTTCTGTCTTCAGCCACTGACGATCCCATTCACCGCCACTGATTTTTGCCTCGATCGCCTTCGTCTCTGCGGTAATCACGCGCAATTCCGCGAGGACGTTCTCAATGTCCTCATGTGTGGCCTTCCGCTTACCTTTCTCTTCGGAGTATGCCTTCAGGAATGGCTCCCAAACAGACTTCGTAAGCCACGCGAGTACAACAACCGCGAGCACAGAAATGCTTCGCCAATCCAAGTCAGGCATATCGATCCCGGATCACTCAGCCGCTGGTTTCGAATTCTGCTGAAGTGCCCAGGCGAGGAGCCACTTAGTCGTCGCGGCCCGGGAGTCGAAACGGTGTTTATACCTGAAGTCATCGATCGTATTTAAGAGCGACTGTTCTATGACGAAGTGAAGAGATGGCTTATCGCTTCCCATTTTGGTAGACCAGTATAACCGCAACAACGATCCTCTCGCCTGTGCGCCTTCCGAGTTCAGCTTCAACGGCTTAGGCCGGTGAGAACTTTGAATACCATGCGCACTAGAAAACAAAGCGACGGCTAATGAATTCTAGGTCGCACCTCGTTTACGGCAGGGCTGTCCGCTCTGCCGTACCAACTCTCCCCTCTTTCATTCAAGCGGCCACAAGATAAGCCGTTAAGCTCCTCGTGCCGCAGCATTGGGGAGAAAACAAGCCAACGCGATCGACATGGGTGCAGGCCTTTGTTAAATGGCTATGCGTGGCCTGTGCGGCGCTGCTGTCTGCGGGTCAACTTCTCTATTTGCTCGATAAGCCATAGGCGAACAAAAGGAGAATATCGTGCTATCCTCTTCCTCGTATGGCCGACGACCCGTTAACCCCGTCGCAGCTAGAGCAACTACGGCGAAACCTCGCTCTTCTCAGCAAATCTGGAGTTGAAACCGCTTATCAGCAGGCTTACAAGGATTGTGAGATGAAGGGAGACAAGTTGCCGCGGCCGGTCGCGATCCAACAACTGGTTCAGGCCTGGCGACAGTTGTGGATGTGGACAAAGAAGCGATAAGGAATTACTGAGTCTGCGCCTTCTCAACCTGTCGCGATTCCTTCAGAACGCGTTTCAGTAAGCGTATGAGCTTTTGCGCCTTTGGATCGGCCGGCAGCCGCTTTTCTATGAGCCGACCCGAAAGGCGTACTGCTGCTCTGAGGTCACGGTGCGAACGGATGAGATCGTCCATTGAAGGGTAGTGCGCAAGCTTCGCCATAAATCTCGGGTTCTGACTTCAAGAGATACCACCTAAGTTCTTCTTTTAATCGCCTCACGCTGAAGCCGCCGATTTTCCGCCTTCAGTTCCCCGACTAACCGTAATCAGCGCCTTGTTCTGGTCTCGTAAATAGATCAATTCCCCTACCTCGGGTGCCCCTATGAATGTGTGGACGTGATGAAGATAGTCACGTGCCCATTTCGGAAGCTTGTTGATACGCTCGTTGAGCTTTTGAATCATACGAAATACGCCACGAAAGAAGCGTACGCGAGCGTTCGAATCGGAGATTATCCCGGCTAACGCGACCAGCGCTATATGCTCCCCCATGTTGTATGCTTCACCAGTGGTTGCAAAGCCTGATCTTCTCGTATTACTCGGAACCGGGGCTACGATGCCGCACATTCCTGGCGTGGCGAAAATCACCGAGTCACTACGCGCATTCGAAGTTCGCAAGAGGCACTCGGATCAGCCGCCGCAGCGCATCTTCGATCGTATCGCCACCGAATGCGCAACGAAGCTCGCTGCTTTGTCCTTGAAAGATGGCAAACCCCACCCGCCACCCAACTTCGAAGACCTTCTCGGTATCGCAGAATATTACTCGAACGATCTTGCGAATAAGACATTAACCGACCTGTTCCAGGAAAGGCCCTTTGGAAATCCGTGGGAAGAGTACCGCGAGGCATGCTTCGCCATCCTACGCTGGATTTCCAAAGCTTGCGATGAGGCCGAACGCAAGCCACTTCCCATTGTTCGCGGATTGGAAGAACTCGCCGAGCATTTTCGTCTTTGGGTATTCTCGCTGAATTACGACGATGTCCCGGAGCACTCGAACAGGATCAAATTCTACTCCGGCTACGACACTACAAAGGGTACCGGGCGGGTCCATGGCGATTCGCGTTTCTACTCAGTTCAGCTCTACAACGGCATGAATCAGTTTCACGACACCGATGCCAATCTGCACCTTCAACTACACGGCTCGGTACTGTTCGGCCCGGATTTGCTAAGCCATGGAGTGTTGCCCCGATTCCCAGACCGGGAGTTGGCCCGAAAGAGTTGGGACGACGAGCGCCTCCGTTACGAGATCACCCGTCAGCCAACCTCGGGTGGCAAGTTAATACCGTGTTTGCCGATGGTCACCGGGTACGGCAAAACCAATTCGACACTCGCGGAGCCTTACGGAACCTATATGGGATTGCTCCGCCGCGTCGCAATGCTGACGCCTGCTTGGCTTATAGTTGGTTACGGGGGCAGCGATCCTCACGTGAACGCGTGCCTCAAAAGCGCGATGCTTCAAAGCATCGAAGTAAATCACGTCCACGGTTTTCAACATGCGGTCGTGGTCGACTACTTCGACCTGAAGGGACCCACTCTTCTTGATCTGAGTCTAAACAATCCGCTTGGCAACGCGCTTGCCACGAAGTTCTTCTTCTCTTGGGCTGGATCGGACATTTTTAGTCGCGACTCCCGAAAACATGTTCGGGAATGTGCCATCTTTAGAAACCATGACTTCAATCGCTTGTCGAAACGATTGTCGGTCTGCTTGGATGGCACTGAGTGGGCGATGACGTCTGGGGTGTCCGAGCTTCTCAAACGATTGAAGATGTTTCAGAAGGCCAGTTCGGCCACTCAGCATATCGGGTAACATTCATCTCGATTATCGATCAGTGTCCGCACAGCCTCGCCATCGTAAACGATATTGAATTGATCACGGTCAGCCACACATCAATCGTCGCGTAGCGTTAGGAGCAACACC
>DASQLD010000125.1:0-6494 GCA_035630195.1 Bryobacteraceae bacterium | reverse complement strand
ATGTAGCGAAGGCCTTGCTCCTCGTGGCGAATGTGCCCTTTCTCTTCCAGGGTCCGAATGATAGCCCGGGTGGCGGAAAACGTGGGAGCGTCGGGCAGCGCTTCGTGAATCTCCACGGCGGTCGCCTGGCCGCGGGAATAGACAATGTTCATGACTTGCCGTTCGCGGCGCGTTAGAGAATCGTTGGCAGAATTCATGTTGGAAAACCAGCAACCTGTTGGAAAAGTAGCATTACCGGGGCCGCTCTGTCAATAGCGATTCGACTTGCAGAACC
Organism: Bryobacteraceae bacterium; assembly: GCA_035630195.1. GTDB lineage: Bacteria > Acidobacteriota > Terriglobia > Bryobacterales > Bryobacteraceae > DASQDN01. The sequence goes on along the minus strand of DASQLD010000125.1, from coordinate 6,220 downwards.
TTTTCTGTATTCGGTTCGTATAGCAAGTGGAGGGCGTGTGTTCACTTTCCTGCTATGGCTGTTGCTGTTCTGCATATCGTGGCCGCTGGCGCTGCTGGCGCTGGTCCTGTATCCGATCGTGTGGCTATTGCTTCTGCCGTTTCGAATCGTGGGGATTGCCGTTGGCGGAGTAATGGATTTGCTCTGGGCCGTCCTGACGCTGCCTGGGAGGATTCTGCGTCCTAGAGGGTTGCCTCGAGCCACGTAAGCATGGTGGACTGCGCGGCCGTTGCGCCGAGAGCAGCCTCAATGTTCACGTAGCGAATCCCGCGCGCGGCGCAGAGACGTGAGAGCGATCCATCGTCATCAGGCGGGGTTTTGCTTTGCAGAAGCACGTTGTATGGTCCTTTTGCAAGCTTCTCGTAATCCTGCCGCATCGTACAGAGCATGAACTCGTCCGGATGCTGACGATCGTTCAAGGCGACCTCGTCACTGATTGCGAGCTCGTCGTTGACCGAATAGCCCGGCCCATTGTTGTGCAACGCAACGATCAATGCGCCGGGCTGTTTGGGAAGAATGCGTTGCAAGAACTTCTGGCGGCCACTATCGAGCTGATCGAGGGCCGATTCGATCTGAGAGTTATCCCACGCCGGGTTCAACGCGCGGAGATTGCGTTCTGCTCCGGGACGCGAGAACATCCGGTTAGGATCGAGCTCTCCCCCGTTAAGACGCACATTGCGCACGTCGTTGTCGATGAGGAAAGCTCGCCCATCGTAGCGCCGCATGTGATCGCGGAGAACGGCGCGCGCCGTGCGTTCGTTGCCGTGAATCCAGATGTAGCGACGGCGATCGTCGCCGCGACGGATTTCCTCAAAGGAAGCTTCCGCGAGACGAACGCGGCGGCGGAACCAGTTCGGCGGCCATAGCCAGCCGAATCCAGCCGCAAAGATAAGATCCCGGCGGCTGAGGTTCTCGCGCATAGGTTCATTATCGAGGTCGAATGCCATAATGTAGCGGGATGGACACGGAATGATCGCGCAAGTGGACCAGGCGATGGAGCGGGAGCTGAATCCATGGCTGTCGGCCGAAGCCAGATTCAAGGAAGCTGCTGAGCGATTGAACCTCGATGAGGGACTTCAGAAAGTGCTGCGCACCCCGGCGCGAGAAATTACGGTCGCCATCCCCGTGCAACTCGATGATGGCCGTCTGGAGGTCTTTACCGGCTATCGCGTGCAGCACTCTATCGCGCGTGGTCCCGGAAAGGGCGGCATTCGTTTTGCGCCGGACGTCACGCTGGATGAAGTGCGCGCGCTCGCATCGTGGATGACGTGGAAATGCGCTGTTGTAAACATCCCTCTGGGCGGCGCGAAGGGAGGAGTGATCTGCGATCCGAGGATTTTGTCCCAGATCGAACTTGAAAGAATCACGCGCCGCTATACGGCGGAGATTTTCGAGTTTCTCGGACCCGACAAAGATGTCCCTGCGCCGGACATGAACACGAATGAGCAGACGATGGCGTGGATCATGGACACGTTTTCGATGCACAGCCGACACACCGTAACAGCCGTCGTGACGGGCAAGCCGATGAGCCTCGGCGGATCACGAGGGCGCCCCGAGGCAACCGGAAGAGGTTGCATGATCGTGACGATGGAAGCGTTGAAGCTGCTCGGCAAGGCGCCGTCCGAGACGTCGGTTGTCATTCAGGGTTTCGGTAACGTCGGCGGGATGGCGGCGCGGCTGATGTCGCGCATGGGCTTCAAGATCATCGCGATTATAGAGTGGGATGGAGCGGTCTACAACGCCGGGGGTCTCGACGTCGAAGCGCTGTTTGCGCACCGTCGCGAGACGGGATCGATTGTGGATTTCCCGGATGGCGAAAACATGGATCGAGAAACGGCGCTGTTTCTCAAATGCGATGTTTTGTTGCCGGCCGCCAAAGAGAATGTCATTACTTCGCGCAATGCGCATAAGATCCGCGCGCGTATTCTTTGCGAAGGCGCCAACGGACCAACGACATCCGTTGCCGATTCAATCCTCGCTGAGAAGAAGATCTTCGTTATTCCGGACATCCTGGCCAACGCCGGTGGTGTGACGGTTTCTTACTTTGAATGGGTGCAGGATCGCCAGGGTTTCTTCTGGAACGAAGACCTGGTCAACCAGCGGCTGGAAGAGATCATGGTCAATAGCTTTAACGACGTCGTGGCCTTTGCCCAAAAGCACAAGGTCCATAACCGCATCGCGGCATACATGGTAGCGCTGGATCGCGTGGCCTCAGCGATCAAACTGCGCGGCATATACGCCTGATGCAGAGTGAAGCGTCGACGCCGCTAATGCGGCAGTACCATGCGCTGAAACAGCAAGTCCCCCAGGCTTTGCTGATGTTCCGGCTCGGGGATTTCTACGAGCTGTTCTATGACGACGCGGTCACTGCCGCGCGCGAGCTTGAGATCACGCTGACATCGCGCAACAAGGAGAAAGGACAAGCCATTCCGATGTGCGGTGTACCGCATCATTCGTCGGAAGGCTACATTGCCAGGCTGATTCAACGCGGTTATCGCGTCGCGGTATGCGAGCAGATGGAAGATCCCCGGCTCACAAAAAAGCTCGTTAAACGGGACATCGCGCGCATTATTACGCCCGGCACCGCTACCGAATCCCATCTCCTCCGATCGCACGAGAACAACTATCTTGCGGCAGTTATCGTCAAAGCGGGTCGCGCAGCCGTGGCGCATGTAGATGTCTCGACGGGTGAGTTCCGCGTAACGGAAATCCAAGCTGAGGATGTCGGACCGGTGCTCGAGACGCTGAGCGTCCGTGAAGTGCTGCATGAGGAGAATGCCTCGGTCGAAACGGATTGCTTGCGGACCAAACTTGAGAGTTGGATCTTCGATACCGACTATACCGAACGAGCGTTGCGCGAGCATTTCAAGCTGCTGAGTCTCGACGGCTGCGGCCTGGCGGGGCGATCGCTTGCGGTGGGAGCGGCCGGCGCGATCCTGCATTACCTTCGTGACACCCAGAGAAGCGCGCTGGATCATCTCGACCGGCCGGCGTACTATGACCGCTCGGACGCGATGGCGCTCGATGCCGTGTCGATTCGCAATCTGGAACTGATTGAGCCGCTGTTTGCAGGCGAGAGCAAGGAATCGACACTTGTCCATGTGCTGGATCAAACCTGCACTGGAATGGGCGGTCGATTGCTGCGCTCGAGATTATTGCGGCCCTCGACCGACGTTGCGGAAATCGAGGCGCGGCTGGATGCAGTCGCGCAACTGGTCGCCCAGACAATCGAGCGGACAGAGTTGCGAAAGACACTTGGGTCGGTTCTAGATCTCGAGCGGTTGCTCGCCAAAGTGACGATCGGAACGGCAAATCCGCGTGATGTCCTCGCCCTTGGCCGATCGTTGGCTTTGATTCCTTCGCTGCGGTTTGCGGTTGGAGTCTCCTCGCGGTTGAAGGAAATTGCGACACGGTTGGACCCCGTAGAGGAAGTGAGTTCGCGTATTCTCACATCCATCTCCGACGAGCCCCCTGTGAATCTGGTGGATGGCGGTACGATTCGCAGCGGCTGCAACTCCGAGCTCGACGAGCTGCGCGACATCAGCCTGCATAGCAAAAGCTACATCGCGCAAATCGAAGCGCGAGAGCGAACCCGGACCGGCATCGCTTCGTTGAAAGTACGCTTCAATAACGTCTTCGGCTATTACATCGAGATCTCAAAAGCGAACCTCCAACATGCGCCGTCCGACTACGAGCGCAAGCAGACGCTGGTGAACGCCGAACGGTTTACTACGCCCGAACTGAAAGAACTCGAAGTCAAGGTTCTGTCAGCCGAGGAGAAGATTCTCGAGCTTGAGCGGCAGATCTTCGCCGAGCTGAGAACATTCGCCGCGGCTCATGCGCTGCGTATTCGCGCTACGGCAGCGGCGGTAGCGGAATTGGATTTGACGGCAACACTCGCTCAGATCGCGGTGGAGAGTCGCTATGTGCGGCCGAAGTTTTCCGAAGCGGGGCAGATGCGGGTAGCCGGAGGACGTCACCCGGTCATCGAGAAGCTGACTGAGAAGCAGGCTGCTCGATTCATCCCGAACGATCTCTATCTGGACGATAAGCAGTTTCTCGCTGTCATCACAGGGCCGAATATGGGCGGCAAGTCGACGTATTTGCGACAAGCCGCTTTGATGAGCATCCTCGCCCAGACAGGATCCTTTGTCCCGGCCGATGAAGCGTTGTTGCCGGTTATTGATCGCGTATTCACACGCATCGGCGCCTCTGATAATCTGGCGCGCGGCAGATCCACCTTCATGGTTGAGATGACCGAGACAGCGGCGATTCTCAATACAGCAACGGCGCGTAGTTTGATTGTGCTCGATGAAATCGGACGCGGCACGTCCACGTATGATGGGCTCGCGCTGGCATGGGCGGTGCTCGAACACATTCACGATCATCTGCGCGCCAAGACGTTGTTTGCCACGCACTATCACGAGTTGACGGAGCTCGAGCAGCAGTTTGAAGGCATTCGGAACCTTCATGTGTCGGTGAAGGAAGCCGGCGATCAGATACTATTCCTTCGCAAAGTAGAACCGGGCGCGGCGGATCGAAGCTACGGGATTGAAGTCGCCAGGCTGGCCGCCCTCCCGATGAGCGTCATTACCAGAGCGCAACAGATTCTCGCGCTGCATGAGCGCACGGAGCATACGTTGACGGAAGAGTTGACTCCTCGTTCCAGCGGTCCTGTGCAAATCCAGATGTTCGAGCCCGTCAATTATGAAATTGCAGATCGCATTCGGCGCATCAACATCGATGAGCTCCGTCCTATCGAAGCATTGAAGCTGCTCGCCGAGCTGCAGCAGGAGCTAAGACGGCAATGAGAGTCGCTGGCATCATGAGTGGCACGTCGCTCGACGGCATCGACGTCGCAGTAGTCGATATCCAGGGTCGCAAGATTGATGTCGTTACGCATCGAACGGTTCCCTACCCGGATAAAGTACGCGATCAAATTCTTGCCGTGTCGAACACGAACACACATACCGCCGAGATCTCGCGGCTGAATTTTCTGCTGCCGGACCTTTACGCAAAAGCCGTCCGCAAGTGTGGAGTTCCGCTCAAAAGCATCGAACTGGTTGGCTGCCACGGACAGACCGTCTTTCACGAGGCCGGCAGCACCCTGCAGCTCGGGGATGGTTCTGTACTGGCGGAGAAACTCGGTATTCCCGTCGTGTCGGACTTTCGCACGCGTGACATGGCGGCGGGAGGAAAAGGCGCTCCTTTGGTCCCATTTGTCGACTATCTTCTCTATGCCGACAGCCAAGCCAATCGAGTTTCATTGAATATCGGAGGGATTGCCAACATCACCTCGATTCCTGCAGGGGCCGACCCCGAAAACGTGATCGCGTTCGATACTGGCCCGGGAAATATGGTGATCGACCAGCTTGTCTCGATTCACACGCGCAAGCGCCGCAAATACGATGCCGGCGGCGAGTTGGCGGCCAAAGGCAAACTTAACCAGAAGCTGCTCGGGAGCTTGTTGCGACGTTCCTATTACCGTCAACCGCCACCCAAGACAGCCGGTCGCGAGCAGTATGGCGCCGAGTTTGTGAACGAGCTCATCCGCACGGAGCTTTCCATGCTCGATTTGATTACGACAGCAACAGTATTTACGGCAGCAACGATTTCAATAGGAGTCGAGCGGTTCGTCAAGCCGGCTGTCGATGAATTGATCGTGTCCGGAGGCGGCGTTCATAACCGCACGATGATGGGATATCTACAGGCATTCTTCCCGAAAGCCCGGCTGCGAACATCTGAGGAATTCGGCATCGACAGCGACGCCAAAGAGGCGATCGCCTTTGCGATTCTGGCCCATGAAACATGGCGCAAGCGGCCATCGAACCTGCCGTCGGCTACGGGAGCCCGCCGCCCCGTCATATTGGGGAAGGTGAGCTACTAATCGTTGATGCCTTCAAGAATGGCTTTGATGGTCATCGGCGCGTTACCCTCGAGACGGTTATTGATGAACAGATAAGCCGGCTCTCTCTTCCGCCGCGCGCGATTGATCACAGCCTTGATCGCATCCCGAGCTTGCGGGTTCGGGTCCTGGATATGGTTATAGGGTCGAAACGCCTCGACAGCCTGTTCGTACGACCGCCCGGCCCGTAGTAGCGCGCGCACAACGGTAAAGCTCGTCGTGAACGCTTCAGCGATCTGGATCTGCTTGTGCAGCGGCGGCATACGGTTCCACGAG
>DASQLD010000124.1:0-4958 GCA_035630195.1 Bryobacteraceae bacterium | reverse complement strand
GCAGGAAGAGGTCGAGAAGATCACTGCCGAAGGTACTGCCGGCGGGGGAATGGTCTCGGTCAAGATGGACGGGCACAAGAAAGTGCTGGCCGTAAAGATTGATCCGGAAGCTGCGGGCGACGCGGAGATGCTCCAGGACATGGTGATGGTCGCCTTCAATGAAGCTCACAAGAAGGTGGAATCGGAATCGCAGAAAATCATGGGCGGAATGCTTGGCGGGATGGGCCTGCCACCTGGCATGTTCTAGCCGATGCCCGACTTTGCGGAGCCGTTAGCGCGCCTTATTCTCGAGATCAAACGACTACCCGGCATCGGACAGAAGTCGGCACAACGGATTGCTTTTCATGTACTCCGCGCAAAGCGTGAAGATATCGACAGGCTCATTACGGCTCTGATCGATGTCAAAGAAAAGCTCGGGATTTGCACCATCTGCAACAACATCAGCGACGGGGAAGTGTGCTCTTATTGTCGCGACACCGGCCGGGACCAGAGCGTCATCTGCGTCGTCGAAGAGCCTCATAATATTCTGCCGATTGAGACGACGCGCCAGTTCAATGGCCTTTATCACGTACTTCACGGATCGATCTCGCCGTTGCGCGGCATCGGTCCGGAGCAGTTGCGCATCAAGAGCCTCCTGCAACGGATGGAAACTGGAGCGTTGAAAGAAGTGATCCTTGCCACCAATCCCACGGTGGAGGGAGAAGCGACCGCGTCCTATATATCGCGCTTGCTGAAGCCTCTTGGAGTGAAGGTCACACGAATCGCGATGGGGATACCGGTCGGTAGCGATCTCGAGTATGCCGACGAGGTCACGATGATGAAGTCCCTCGAGAACCGCCGCGAGCTTTAGGCCGGATTTGTCCGGTCAACGCAAGGCCTCAGACTCATAGTCGTGCCAGCAGTCGAGGCTGTCCAGTGATGGCCGGGGAGCGAGGGAAGGGCCGCCACTTGCGACGAACGCAACCTTCGGATCGAGGATCTTCGTAATCTGATCCTTCAAATCTTCCACGTGAACACGACCCGCACGATCTGTCATTCTCGCTGACACACCAACTACCAGCGATTGGAGCGCGTGGAGTTCGCCTCGAAGCCATGCTCGCTGGTCGTCGTTCACCGGCGTACGACCATTCAGCTTTTCCGAAACCACTGCCAGGTAACCTCTTTGCAAACCGCGCCGATGTGCATCCACTTTCGGGGCGGCTGCGAAGAGTTCGGCGAAGATTCCTTTCCGCACGTCGGCCAGAAACGCTCCGGGCGAGTACGCGTTTACGCCTTCAGACGCCTCCTGCTCGACGAGCCGGTTGAATCGCCCGCCGTCAAGGAGGTTTGTCAGCACAAGACGCTGGGCAGCATTGATGCGAGCGACAGATCCAGCGGGTTCAATGCGCCGGAGAATCTCTGGATTCAGTGCAAACCGCGGAGTCCGAAAGGCGTTCTCATTCAGGAATCTAACCGCTTCGGCCTGTTTCTGTTTCGGCACAGGATTGAAAATAACTCCCACTTGACCCGCATGCTTCTGCTGCGAATAGAAACCGCCCACAAGAGCTGCCACATGGTTCATCTCCCGCGCCCACTGGCCCAGTGTTCTGTGTAGAACTCTTCGAGGTCCTCAAACGGCTCGCCGGCCCTGGTCGACGTTGCCGGGATGAGCATATTCATTACTCGCTCAAGATTCTTTAAACCGAGCCTGGTTGCGGCTACGGGGTCGGAGTCACCCACAGCCTCGGTCTGATCGCCAGGGTCACTGCCCATCGCTTTACGTGTGGAGAAACGAAGCCATGGCGTATCATCCTGCATGCGCGCCCACTGATCTAACGTCTTTTTCTCATCGTCCGGTGTCACGGCGCCGGCAATTGGCTTGTAGGCCCACATCACGGCGTACTCGTCGTAGGGCCCGATGCGCGGAATGAGATCACGGACATCGATGTTGTCCTCCGGCTGAGCGACATAGTTGAAGCGCGAGTAGTCCATGATGGATGGCGTGTGGCTCATCTTCTTAAGCCACGCGGGGTCGCGGAGCTTGTCGAACGAGTAAGTGGAACTCGACTTCATGTTGTGCTGGAAGCCAAGTGTATGCCCGACCTCATGGGCCGTGACGTATTCAATGAGTTCTCCCATCAATTCGTCAGGCAGCGGCAGCGTTCGCGCCCGCCGATCCAGCGGACCCACCTGCGTGAAATACCATGTCCGAAGCAGATTCATGACGTTGTGGTACATCATGATGTCCGATTCCAGAATCTCGCCGGTACGCGGATCGTGAACATGAGGTCCACGTGCGTTCTCCACGGTCGACGGCAGCCAGCGAACGACCGAGTAACGGGCGTCCTCTGGACTCCACTCGGGATCTTCAGTGACAGATGGCGCATCTTTCGCTACGATGGCGTTACGGAACCCTGCCGCCTCAAACGGCTTCTGCTAGGATTCGATTCCTCGTTTCACATACGGTACCCATTTCGCAGGTGTTGCCGGATCGACGTAGTACTCGATGCGCTTCACAGGCTGAGAGAGAGGCGCTTCGGGATTCTTCTTTTCGAGCCGCCACCGCGTGATGTAGGTTCGCTTGGGGGCGCGGTGCTCTTCAACACCGTAGTCTTGTTGCTGCACGGAAAACAACCCGACGCGATAGTCCGCCAGGCGGGGCTTCATCGGCTCCTCCGGCAACTTCACCATACTGTAGTGCATGAGGACCGTGGCGGTCCCGGGTCGCATTGCCTCAGTCCCAACCGGCACAGCCGGCTGTGGCGGTCCTGTTGGAAGCGCTTCGATCGGGCTCGTGAAAGTATGGTTGACCTGCACGTTGATGTTCGACGGGAATGATTTCAGCCTTTCAACGAAGGAGCGCGACGCATCGAATCCCCGAGCGCGGAGACGGGCGCGAGCGCTGAACTCCGGAACTTCAGTCGTAAACAAGCGGGTGACATCGATGACTGGACTCTCGTCCGCTCCTAGCGCCTCAATCTGGAACGCCATCAGGATCGAATTGTTGTTTGCAGCCTGTACTGCCTGCGCAATCGCGAGCTTGGGATCCGCCACTATGTCGTAGGACACGCCGCGCAGCAGCACACGGGATCCATGACGTTCCCATCGGACCACGCGGTTATCGAGCATCTGTCCGCCGTAACCAACGCCTTGTGTAGTCTTACGAATTTGTGAGACCCACAAAAAGTCCTTGCCAAGTTCCGCTTTGGGCATTTCGTAGTAGATCTTTTCTTTAACACGGTGGACCAGGAAGATGCCGGGATCGCTCTTGGCTTCGGAAGTAATCACCTTCTCATAGGGCCGGATTTCCGGGACGTTTGTGGAACGAACGGGAGGCGTAGGCGCCGCTTCCGCGGGGGCTTGGGTGTTCTGACCAACTGCGGTCACGCAAAATACCAGGCCCAACACGAGAAAACTGTGATTCATAGCTGGACATTGTAGCTCGAAAACGAGCCGTACGAAGTGTCACGACGAGTCTAGAAGCTGCGTACTCCGAGCGCGACGATGTCGTCGACTCTCATCGTCTCTCTTATAACGAATGGCTCAGCGTATTTCACGCCAATGAGATTTCCGTAGAAGCGAGCTATTGCCGCCAGTCGATCCTGAATCTCGGAAGCTTTGGGAAACAGGTCGGAAGCCTCGGCCCTCTCGCCATACTGCGAGTCGTATGCCAGGAGCGATTCCATTCTTCGGTCGAACTCGCGGGTAATATCGACCACGAAACTGGGAGTCACGTTCGCATAGAGGGAAGAATAAATTACGTTGAAAGGCCGGCCTGGCGTTGATGCCGGATCGAGCTTTCGCAAGCCAGCCAGAAAGCAGGCGTCGAACGCGATCTCAGAGGCGTGGTAATGGTCGGGATGGCGTGCTTGCCAGTAAGGCAGGATTACCGTGCGCGCGGCGAGCCTTCGCACTTCGAGAGCGAGCTTTTCTCGGTATTCTACCCAGTTCACGAGCCTCGTATCCGGAAACCCCATGTTGCTTCGGTGTGAGACTTTCAGAATCGCTGCCGCGAGGGCAGCCTCTTCACGCCGTTTTTCGGGCGTTCCGCGGCTTCCCATCTCGCCTGCCGTAAGATCGATGACGCCCGTGCGATAACCGGCCTCGGCCATCTTCAACAGTGTTCCGCCGCAAGTTTGTTCGATGTCGTCTGGGTGCGCTGCGATTGCCAGCAGATCTACCATTGCAGGTCCTTGCGGGCCTCGAAACGTTGGCGTGTACGCAGGATGTAGATCAGCACGATGCCCGCAATGAAGCCGCCAATGTGGGCAAACCAGGCGACGCCACCTTTGGACACATTCGAATACCCGATGGACCCGACACCACTGAAGATCTGCAGCGCGAACCAATAGAGCAGCATAATCAACGCCGGAATTTCCATCGTGGTGAAGAACACGAAGATCGGGACAAGCGTGATGATGCGGGAATGCGGGAACTTGATCATGTAAGCGCCCATGACCCCCGCAATCGCTCCGCTGGCGCCGAGCGTGGGAACCCGTGAATACGGTCCGAGCATCACATGAACGAGACCGGCGGCTACACCACAGAGCAAATAGAACACAAGATATTTCGTGTGCCCCAGTACATCCTCGACGTTGTCCCCGTAAATCCACAGGAACCACATATTGCCGATCAGATGCATCCAGCCGCCGTGCATGAACATGGATGAGAACAGATCGACGTACTGGAATTTGTCGGGAACGATCGCGTACCGTGTGATGAAGTGGTTTAGTTCATAGGGATCCAGAGAGACTTGATGCAGGAACACAAGAACATTGATGATGATGACGCCGATCGTTACAAACGGAGTCGAGTAACTCGGTTGCGTATCCCGAAGCGGAATCATGCTCCTAAACCTACCGCGCGGATCGAGTCAAGTAGTCGCGATTCGAGCGGCGTTCAGCCCGCTCCAGCAATGACCGCGCTTGCTCCAGCGTAGCAATGCCGCCGCGCGCGCCGATCGCAGTGCAATTGAGGGC
>DASQLD010000123.1:0-7841 GCA_035630195.1 Bryobacteraceae bacterium | reverse complement strand
CCCAAGCTCTTCGCGGACCGTCTCCATCGCCTTCCCGATGCGCCGCAGATCCTTCGCCGTAAGGCCGCGCGTGTACGGATCGTGACCCGGTTCCTTGTACTGTGGGTCGGCCGCAGGAGGAATGCCGTCGCCTTGAAACTTAAAAGCAGTCCATCCGAATTTCTCGGCCTTTGCCTGACGCACCTGATCGCGCCACTGCTGCAGATCCTCCGGATTCTTCACTGACGGCATCGTCCGATAAAACCGCACGCGATCCCGGAAGCGTCCACCGAGCAGATTGCAGGCAGGCGTCTGCAGCAGTCGTCCCGCAAGATCCCACAGCGCGATCTCGACTCCGCTCGCCGCAGTCACTGTAACGCCGGCGAGCGCCCCCTGTCCGGCGCTGCGCATCAGCATCTTCGTATACAGCTTGTCGACGTTAAACGGATCCTCTCCTACGACCTGCGGCTTCAGCTGGTTCAGGATTAAGTCCTTGATGCCGAACCCCCAGTACGCCTCTCCGATGCCCGACACTCCGGCGTCCGTATCGATGCGCACCAGATTCCAGTCCCAGGTGCCGCGTACGATCATCACCTTGACGTCGGTGATCTTTACCTTGCCTTTGTGCTGAGCCGCTAATTGGTGCAGCGCGATGGGAGCCCCCGCCGCTGCCTTCAAGAACGTGCGCCGATTCATGCGCACTATTCTATGTCGAACGGGGCATTATTTCCCGGTCACGTTTTGACTGATCCTCTGCGGTTCCACCGTTACTGCCAGCGCCATCGTCGCCCAACTCGTTCCGGCGGCCGAGATCCATTGGTCATGACCATAAGGAAAGCCGCTCTCGAAGTAAGGTTGCAACCAAATGGACCGCGATTTAACGTGCCAAGACCCGTCAGGAGCCTGCGTGCGCAGCAGATACTTCACTCCTTTTTGATAGACCGGATCAGTAACCGGCATCTTCGCCGACGCCAACGCATAAAGCGCTTGCCCCGTCGCGTATGCGTCCGAGCCCATCGTCGGTAATTGGCTCCAGCCACCATCGGGGCGTTGCATCGCGGCCAGCGCTTTCGCCGCCGATGTTATCGACGCCGGTTTCGCATTCGCCCAAGCCAATCCCATTACCTGGAAGGCCCTGTCTTGCGTCGTGCTGGGAACCGCCGTCTCCAGCCATCCGGCCGCGCGCGCGACATTTTTATCAGCGTCGGACTGCCCATATTGCTTCAGCGAATAAATCGCGAGTGCTGCAGTCTGATGCCGGCCTGCGGCCATTGGAGGTCTCCGGCTCTCAATCGTGAGCCAATCTCCTTGCGGCGACTGCATCACCTTGAGGTAGCGCACAACAGCGTCGGTATATTCGTTGCGAGGAACATGATTCATTCCGAGATCGAATAGCTCCCAGGCCACTCCGCCCGGGCCGAACGTGTTCAGATCCATCAGACGGACAGCATTGTTTCCATGCATGTGCGCCGGAAGCTGCGGGATGACCTTCGGAGCCGGCAGTCCCCGGTCGCGCGCTAGCGCAGCCGCTGCCGACGGCAAATCCTGTGCGTGACAGGAATTGCAACCGCCGATGCGAATGAAATTGTGACTCTGCTGCTCGAGAAGCACAAAAGCCGGCTTAACTGCCTCGGCGATCGAACGGAATCGACCACTACCTTCGGGAACCGGCGCAATCCCGAGCAGTTTCCTGTCGTCCTCCGACGCCCCCAGCAGCCGCGCGACTTCGCTATTGCCACGTTTCACAGCCAGCATCCGGGCCGTTTCATCATCGCCCGTGGCATCCTTGTCGGCGCCTTTCGCCAAAAGCAACTTCACCGTTGCAGCCGGCATAGTGTCCGACCCTGCCGCATACAACAACGGCGAATAGCCGCGAACATCCTGCACATTCACGTCTTTTGTATGTTCCAGAAGAAGCTTTACCGTAGCTTCATCGCCGGTGGTCGCGGCATCGCTGAGAGCCGTCTCGTTCTTCTTCGTTCTCGCGTTTGCATCCGCGCCTTTTGCAAGCAGCATGCGCGCCGCCTGAACCCTACCCGTCGAGGCCGCCGCCATCAACGCTGTCGCTCCGCCGGCAGTCTTGGCGTTGACGTCAGCGCCTTTGTCGATGAGCAACCGCATCGCTTCCAGGTTGCCCCGCGCTGCTTGCATTAATGGCGTCGATCCGACAATAGTCTTCGCGTTCGGGTTGGCGCCCTTCTCCAGAAACAGCTGAAGAACCGTCACAGCATTGCCCATCGTTGCCGCCTGATAAACAGGAGTCCGACCGTCAATCTGCACGGCGTTGATATCCGCGCCCTGGTCAATCAACAAACGCACCTTCGCCTCATCGTGCAATGCCCAGAACAGCGGCGTCGATTTCCGCCGGTTCTTCGCGTTCACATCAGCGCCCTTGGCTAGCAATTCCTTCATCGTGGCAAGGGTGCCGAATCCCGCCGCGTGATGGAGGGCAGTTGAGCCTGCCGGATCTTTCGCCTTCGCCATCTCGGGGTCTGCGGTAATCGTAGCTCCCGACCGCACCGCGGAAAGGAAAGCGGCAAACTTGGGGTCCACCGGTTTTGCCGGAGCCTCTTCCTGCACCTGGATGCGGAAGTCGGCGCCTTGATCGATCCACGCGCGCAGGATCCCAATCTCCTCATCGGAAAGCGGACCAGTGGGAGGCATCTGCAATCCGCCATCGCCATTCACCAGCCGCCGGATCAGCTTACTCTCGGCGCTTTTCCCGACGACGATGACTGGCCCATAATCACCGCCTCGCAGCGCCTGTTGCCGCCGATCGAGCCTGAGCCCGGACTGTTGCGCTTCTTCACCATGGCAGGAATGGCACTTCTGAGCAAGGATCGGTTGAACGTCCTTCTCGAAATCAACTTTGATGTCCGCGGGCGGGGGGAGTTTCGTCTGTGCGAACAAAGTCACACACACGCTGAACAGAAGAACCGTTGCACGCATTACAGCCTCCACTTAGTGGCCGGATTGGTTCGCTCGGAGTATGCCACACCAGATAAGCGAAGTCCATAGAACAATCACGACACGAGATCTATATGTCGGAATGGTCCTGGACCGGCACAGTAGCGGGAGCTATCTGATAACAAACGAGATCGCAGAAAATCACCTACTACGGGCTCGGTCTTTTCGAACAATAAGCGGCAAGCTCGTCTTCAGACGATAAGAGAGCCGCTTGCGTATGGGCTGTAGTCGGTCAGAACGTTAAGCGAAGGCCCAACTGCATTCGTCGCGGCCCGACGCGCGTGGACGTGATCCGGCCGAAATTCGTATTCGTCATCGTCAAATTGGCCGACCCGAATTGCGTGTGATTAAACGTGTTGAACGTCTCGCACCGAAACTGAGCTCGGAAGCGCTCGCTAAAGTTGAAGTTCTTCAGCACGCTGAGATCCCAGTTATTCATACCGGGCTGTTGAATCGTATTTCGGCCCGCGTTACCAACGGCTCGTACTCGATTCCCTTGTGCGTCTTTCGGATAATCGAATGCCGCCGGATTCAGATACGCGTCCGGGAGCGCTCTACCCGCGTTATAGTCGCCGACAACATCCGGTATCGACCTCGTCCAGTTGCCGATAGCGATCCAATCAGAACCGATTCCCAGCGTTTGGAATTGTCCCGTGGCGAACGTCGTGATGCCACTCACCTGCCACCCGCCGATCAACATATCCGCCGTCTTTCCGACACCCGAAGCAAACTGCTTTCCTCGCCCGAAGGGCAGCTCGTACACATAACTCGCGATAAATCGATGCGGAACGTCAAGGGTGCTTCGACCTTTGTCCCACTTCTTGAACTCGCCGTGAATCGTGGAGAAATCGTCCGTCGCTCCCAGATCGAGATTCTTCGACCACGTGTACGCGCCCAGAAGATACAACCCCGACGAATAGCGCTTCTCGAGCTTCGTCGTCATGGCGTTATAGCTCGTCCACCCACCGTTGTACGTAAGCAGAATGTCGGCAAACTGCGGATACCGGCGGCGCTGCGCAACCGGGATCGTTCCCGTCGGATCGATTGTCGCGACGTTCAGATTTCTCCGCTGCGGCATCTTGTTTCCCTGACTGCCCACGTACTCGATCTCAAACAGCCAGTCCGAAGCAAAACTCTTCTGGATACCGAAGCTCCACTGATTCAAATACGGAGTTCGATTCAATCGATCAAACGTGAACGGACCGGTATTCCGCGACGTCGTGAACGCGGGCAGCATTTCACTCATGAAAATCGTCGGTGTTCTGGGGTCGCCATCGAGCGTCTGCTGCTGAAAAAACGGCGCCCCTTGTCCCTTGAACTGCTCTTCGTTGAAGTTATCCGTGGCGTAGTAGATCCCCATGCCACCGCGGACAACCATATTGCTCATGAAACCCGGACGCCACGTGAAGCCGAAGCGCGGAGCGAAGTTGTTCCAGTCCGGATCGACGATATCCGGACGAACGCCCTGACCCGCGACAAAGATCTGGGCCTGCTCCGGATTGAAGTACATGCTGCGATTATTGATTTCCACCGGCGACCGTGCGAACTCATACCGCAAGCCGAAGTTCAGCGTAAAGTTCGATGCAATGCGCCAGTCATCCTGCAGATAGCCGCCCCAGAATGTCGTGCGCATATCCTGGCTTCCATCTCCAACGGAACCCTGGGCGCGCGAAGGATAACCTAATAGAAAATCTCCAATGCCGTAACCGTTCGTCTGCACGCCTGTATAGCGCCCATCGAATGTGAACGTCGGATTGCCTGCGAAGTTCGTAATCTGGAAATACGCTAGCCGCATGATCTGCACACCGGTGCGGACATTGTGCCGGCCTTTGATAATGCTCAGATTGTCGGTGAATTGAAAGTTCTCATCCGTCGCGCCAATCGCCTGCGATATCGAACCGATCCCGCTAAATCCCGACATGTTGAACGCGGGAATGCCGTACGACATCTCTTGCGTGGTGGTATTCTCGAGGCCGAATACTTCCTGAGCGTAGTTCGGGCCGAAGCTCGTTTCCGAAAGACGGAACGTGCGGCTGCGATTCCAGCCAAAACGAAATTCATTCAATATTGCCGAGTTGAACGTGTGATTCCAGGTCGAGGTCACCAATCGGTTGCTCATCGGGTATCCCTCACCGCCCAAAGGACGCAGCGCCTTAACATCGCGCTCCTCGTCGGACCAGGAGAACGTGCCGAATATCTGATCGTTCGATGTCAGTTGATGATCGAGTCGCGTATTGTACTGATCGAAATCGTTGATGATCGAAGGCGTTCCCTGTGTATTGAACAGCGGGAAATTCGGACTGTTCACAGGTACGGCCACATTCGGCGCCGGAACGTAATTCACGGCAATCTGGGTCGTTGCATCCAACCGGCTTGCCGGAATCACATTGCCCGGAAACGGAAGACCCGTCGACGGATCGAGAAAGTCGACACACTTGCGCGATGTCGGGTTGGCCTGACAAATCGCGCTGCTCCGCGGAAACAAACCGGTGCCTGCGCTATCATCCGCAAGATTTCCCTTTAGCTGCGCCAGGGATGGATAGTTTCCCGTGGCGCTCGAAGCGGTGCGCTGTCGGAACGCTTCGTAATTAAAAAACCAGAATGTTCGATTCCTGCCGTTATAGAGCTTGGGTATCACCACCGGACCGCCGACTGCCGTCCCGTAGTTGTTCTGAGATAACGGCGCTCTAGCCCGCCCCGTGCGATTTAGAAAGAAGTCATTCGCATCGAGTTCTTTGTTTCGAAAGAATTCGAACACGCTCCCGTGAATCGCATTCGTGCCCGATTTCATAGTCGTATTTACGACCGCGGCGCTTCGTCCGAACTCGGCTCCGAATGTGGATCGCTGAATGTTGAATTCCTGGATGGCATCGATACTCGGTCGGATCCCCGCATTGCCAAACCGCGCGTTCCGTGTCTCAATGCCGTTGAGCAAGAAGCTGTTGTTCGATTCGCGGCCGCCTGCAATGGACAGCGTTGTATCGCTCCGTCCTGTCCAGGATGTCGCCGGTGAATTGGCGATACCGATCGGAATCGCGCCGGCCGTCAATTGGGCGAGCTGAATGAAATTGCGCCCGCTGAGCGGCAGCTCGACAATCGATCTAGTCTCCATCACCTGTCCAATCGCCGCGCTCTCGGCATTAATAAGCGTCGCTCCAGCCGCAGAAACCGTGACTGTCTCAGTAACTTGACTCACGTTGAGCTTTACGTCGATACGCGCGCGTTGACCGACTTGCACACGAATATCATCCACAAGAGTCCGTTGGAATCCGGCCATCGTAACGTTCAACTGATACTGACCGGGTTTCAATTGACTGAATAGATAAAGGCCGAGCGAGTCGGTCTGCGCCTTTTGTCCGATATTCGTGTCTCTTTGAATCAGTTCCAGCGTTGCTCCGGAAACCGCGAGATCGCTCTGATCGACAACGGCGACGACTAAATCGCCGGAGATTGTCTGCGCGCGCAGGCCCGAAACACCTCCGCCAAGAAGCGCCAGAACGACTACGTACGAAGTGAAGTTCAACATGGACTAGCCTCCCTTACGCCCAAGAGCGTATCAAATCCATCTATGTTGCGGTTCTTCCGATATTCTGGCAGTATGCTTCGCCGGTTACTGGGATATGTGAGTATCATTGCCGCCACTACGCTCCTAATTGCTGCACAGCCGTCGGAAACAGAAGCCCATCCGATCTCAACTTTGTTGCCAGAATCCACAGATACTACGGACAAGAAAATTCGAGCAGCTCGGGCTAAGTTTTTCGACATAGGAAGTGGAACCTCATTGTTGATTCCTCCGCGCATCCCACCCGGCGCGCCACCGCCACCACCTCCGGGATCGATAGTGTGTCTCCTTCCTTTACCAGAGCTTCCTATCGACGAAAGTGATGTCGTGGTCGTGGGTGAGGTGAGCACTGTACAACCCTTTCTGACGTCCAGTCAAACATCGCTATACACGGAGTACACGATTCAAATCTCAGAGATGGTCAAGTCCTCTGCAAGCGCGGCAATGAAGAACTCGCTGATCGTGCTTCGTAGAGGGGGAACTGCGCGTTTGGATACCGGACGAGTTATCGCTTGGAATGTTCACGGAGAGGGCGACCATTATCTGCGCGGCGAGACATATCTGTTCTTTCTGACATACAGGCCGGAGCAGGAGGGTTACCACGTCCTAAAGGTGTGGCGCGTGAAGGACGGCGTACTCAAAGCTGCTTATCCAAATGAAATTTACAAAGCCAGCCAGTTTCTAACACGCAATGAAAATCGGTCGCTGGCTGAGGTTGTTCAGACCCTTAAAGATAGAGTGGATCCCTTACTTTAAGGGATGACTTCGAATGGCTCTCTATCGCTCGCACGGTATATCCGAAAGTCACATCAAGAGTGAAAACGCGCCTAAGTTGCCGAGCTTCCGCTGTCGCTACGAGAGACGCGTCAGCCAAGTCCATGGGGGTATCGCTATATTTTTCCATAAGCGCTCTCATCCGGTCTGCTTCGTTCGCTTTCGGAGTGTGGAGTTTCAATCCATGCCGTCCGATAAACTCCCACAGGATTTTCTGGCTTGTCCAGCCGCCGATACCTTCCAAAAAGTACATCGCTTCGTCAGGCAGGGCCACGTAGTGAGGAGCGGAGTGGGCATAGATTCCAGAGCCAGCAGGCACTTTCTGTGAACCGATTGGTTTCGGTCCACGAGCGCAACGAGGGGTCCGGTATCAACTAGGGTTGTCGCCGCCACGGCGTCTCGATACCCTGCTTTTCAAGTTTTTCGGCCACCATTTCAGCCATGGGGCTCCTCTGCCGCATTCTGTAGTCTTCCTGAGAGCTGTCGAAAGACCCGACGAGACCGCGCAGGACGTCGCTTACAGGTTGCCCCCCGATTCATCGGCCACAAGAGAAGAGCC
>DASQLD010000122.1:0-5436 GCA_035630195.1 Bryobacteraceae bacterium | reverse complement strand
CGGCACAATCACGCCGTTGTGGACCGGGCCCGATCCCACCGGGACGCGCTTCTCAGCCAATAGCACGCGACCGCAAGTCACGATACGGCCCGACCGTATCGCCGACGGAAGGATTGACGACCCGACCGTCAATCGCTGGTTCGATGTCGGCGCATTCACGGCTCCGGGACTCGGCCGCTTCGGAACTTCCGGCAAATATGTGTTGTATGGATCTCCTGTCAACGTACTGCACGCGACCCTAGCCAAGCAGTTCGTCATGAAGGAGCGCGTCCGAATGCGGCTCGAGTTGCTCGCCAACAATGCGTTGAATCATCCAAACTACATGGATCCGAACACGAATATCACGAACCTCGGAACGGCCGGCGTAATCACGGCAACCATGGACAGAAACGCCAAGTTCGACTCGGCCATTCCGCGAGAACTGCAAGTGCAGTTAAGGCTTGAGTGGTAACAGTGGACTGGTAACAGCTCGCAGGGGCCGCTATGAGGACAAGGCGGCCTGAAGCATCGCCTTAGTGTACGCTACGTTGTACACTTCGGCGACGAATCCGCCGCCGCCCGGGTATTGGTTCTTGATGCTCCTCTCGCGGTCGATGTCTAGCGCGCGAGGATGCTCAGGGTATAGCCCTCTCGGGTATTTCTGCTTCACGAGTTCCTTCATCACGGCGAACATGTTCACCATACCGGTGTCCAGGAACACTTCGGTGTAGTCAACATAAGGTTTGCGGACCACTACATTGCGGAAATGTACGTGATTGATACAATCGCGGTCCCCAAGATGGCGGCATACCGCAACCGGATCTTCGCCCATTTCTCGTGTGACGCCGCAGTCGAAGGTCATGCCATTATGTGGACTCTTCACCAGATTCAAGTACTGTTTCCAATGCTCGAATGTTGCCATGATTTGTTCCGAGCCGCGGCTTATAGGCACCGGCGGATCATTCGGATGCAACGCGAGACGTACATTAGCCTTCTCCGCCTCTGGCACAACCGCTTTCAGAATATGCTCAGCTCTCTTTAACTGCTCCGCGCGAGTGTGCGTTCCGA
This sequence comes from Bryobacteraceae bacterium, assembly GCA_035630195.1. Taxonomy (GTDB): domain Bacteria; phylum Acidobacteriota; class Terriglobia; order Bryobacterales; family Bryobacteraceae; genus DASQDN01. The sequence goes on along the minus strand of DASQLD010000122.1, from coordinate 4,389 downwards.
CACCGTCTTTGGGCGGAAGATTTTTTGACAGCTCGTAATCATACGCGGTGTAACCCGCTCCGCCTCGTCCAACCTCGTCCTTGTAGCCTTCCATAAGGCGGTTAGCGTAGAAGTTGTATTCGATGACTGGCAAGCCGACTTTACCAGCCGCTCGTATCGACTTGATGATGTTTTCAATCTGGGCGTCAGCGCCTGGACGTCCCCAAATCACGTCATTCATGCCGCCGATCATCAGGTTGATAACCTCGATGCCTGCAGCTTTGAACGGCTTCATGAGGGAGGCTAAGCTCTCTTCCGTCCACGGAGACTGTGGACCACCGCCCAAGACGTAGTTAACTCCGATTTGCTTCAGGTTGCGCAGCATGGCGTCGTTGCCACCGAAGGAGCCAAGACAAATTTTAGGTGTCCCTTTTCCTTCTGCGGGAGGCCATTGGGTCTGTGCCCACGAAGGTATACCAGATGTCAGGGCCGCCGCGCCGATGCCAAACAGTAGACTCCGGCGCGTTACACGATCTTGAAGCACGTACGACCTCCAAACTGGACTTGCGAGCTACAAACGCTCTAGGCGTGTACTGGAGTCCCCGAATGTATCGAGCTTGATGCCAAAGCGATCCATCAGCGACAAATACAAGCTGCACATCTTACGGTTGTCTTCGCTGTCCTTCAGATAATTCAGCGCTCGCCCTGTCTTGAGCGTGCCACCCAACCCACCGGCGAGCACCAGTGGCAATCGCGTGTTGTCATGCTTCCGGCCAATCCATAGATTGGAAAGGAACATCAGGCAGGTGTTGTCGAGAACCGTGCCCGATCCTTCTTTCATGCTGTCCAACTTGGAAGCGAGATAAGCATACTGCTCTACGTGGAATCGCGCGATGCGTTCGTACCCTTGGGAAGTGTTGTCATGTGATGCGGCGTGATGACCTTCCTTCACGTCAAGGAAGGGATAATACATCGCGGAAAGATCGCGTGAGATCAGCAGTGACGCGACACGGGTCTTGTCTGTTTGAAACGCGATGGCGATAATGTCGCACATCAGGCGCGCATGGTCGCGCAAATCTTCCGGGAGCCCGTTCGCGGGCCGATCCATGACAGCCGCCACCGTATTCTTCGCCTTTGCGGCGTCATCGGCGTTGGCCTTGCTCTTTCGCATGCCTTCTACGCGCTTCTCTACCTCACGCACGCTCGTGAGATATTCATCGAGCTTGCTCTTGTCGGTAGAACTGACCTTCCGGTTCAACTCCTGCGCTCGATCTTTCACCCGATCGAGGATGCTGATGTTCAGCAGGCTGCCTCGGTTATCGAACAGATTGTCCCAAGCGAGCGACGGATAAACTTCCACTGGCACTGGCGAGTCCGGAGTTTGCCAGGAAATATGCGAACTGTAAGCCATCGAGAAGTTCGTCTCGTGGTAACCCGTCATGGGCTGCTCACACGCGAGAACGATACTCGACTGCGGAGTGCCTTCGCCGACGCGACTGGCGATCATCTGATCCACACTGATGCCAGAGTGAATCACCGCGCCTTTCGCGATTCGAGCGCCAGAGAGCAGACTGCCTGTTTGACCGGGGTGAATGCCCTGACCCGTGAGCGCCTTGACATACAGGCCGTCAATCACGTTGATCTTGTTCTTCAGAGGTTCGAGCGGCGTCAGCGTCTTGCTGAGCTTCATGGCCGCGCCTTCTCCCTCTGCGCTCCAATGGTCCTCATTGACGCCGTTCCCGAGGAACACGACACCGAATCTCTTCGGGAAGGCGGATGCCGGTGGAGTATCCGCCAGGGCGTGCAGCGATTCGAGCCATGGCAATGCCATCGTGCAGCCGGCGCCGCGAAGTACAGTGCGACGGGAGATCGGAGATCCAGATTGCTTACTTCGTTTCATGTTTTCGCCTTCCTCGATTGTGATTCAGGTTCGTTCGCCTGCGGAGCCTCTGGAATTCGTTTGTTCAAAAACTGCGGACTAGTAACGATCGTCTCCACCAGGGAGCTCAACCGGTATTCGTTCTTCGTCGCAAGAGCCTGCATACGTTCCACAATCAGTTCATCAGAAAGCTGAAGCGATCTGTTCATGGCGTACGCAAACAGTTTGCGGCTGATGTTCGCCATGAAATCGCTCTGCCGATGATCGCGAATGAACGATTGCAAACCGGTAACTCCGGTCCCAGTCCTGCCACCAGGATAAGCGACCATGGTGTCCACTGGACGTCCCGCAAGGTCTTTGGTCCGCGCATTCCCGACGGGCCCGTAACCTTCGAACGGGAGACCGAACGAATCAATGCGCGCGTGGCACGCTGAGCACAGCGCGTTTTCCCGATGTTTGGCTAACATCTCCCGTACGGGCAATTCCGATTTAGACTCGTCGTGAGGCAGCTCAGGCACCACGGGCGGAGGAGGTGGAACCACCTCCCCCAGGACGCGCTGAACCACCCAGTTACCACGCTTCACTGGACTCGTTCTAAGGCCGGGCGAGTTCTGAGTGAGAAATACCGCCATCGGAAGCAAACCACCACGACCGTACTGGCTCGCATTCTCCACACGAACCCATTTGTTCGAATCGCCTTTCACGCCTGGAATGCCGTAATGCTGAGCAAGCGCCGGATTGACGAATGTATAGTCCCCGTACAGCAAATCAAGCGCCGAGCGATCGTTCGAAAGCGCATCTTCGATAAAACGGATCGGCTCCAGAAACATCGCTTCTCGCAAATCATTATTAAACGTCGGGAAACGCTCGCGATCGACCGAGTTGTTCTTTTCAAAGTGCCGGAAGCCCAGCCAGTTACCAGTGAACTCCGTTGCGAATCCCCGCACCCGCGGATCTTTCAGCATCCGGCGTGTCTGTGCAAGCAGTACATCGCGTCGATTCAGATCGCCCGCTGCCGCATGCTGCAGCAACTCCTCATCGGGCATGCTGGACCAGAGAAAGTAACTCAGCCTGCTCGCGAGCGCGTAGCTCGATAGCGGGCGAGTCGTTACCGCAGCCGGAGATTTCATGGCGGCTTGCCGGTACACAGAGGATGCAGCAGGCGCGGCAGAACTCTGAAGGTCGATCCGATACAGAAAATCGGGAGCCATCAAAACGCTGACCACGCATTCACGAGTCGCATCTTCGTGTGACAACTGAGTCTGACTTCTCAGCTTTCGATAATAAGCGAGCAGATCGTCACTCTCGGTCTTACTGAGTGGACGCCGATAAGCGCGCCCCGCGAAACGAAGTAAATCCTGCAGATGTTTCGGTTCTGCCTCCGTTCGCAACTTTTCAATCGAGCGCAACGCGGCATTGATGCCATCGTAATGTTCACGAATCGCCCGGGAAGCGACAGGATCATTCGAGGGATCTGCAGCGGCCTTGGCAAGATATGCGTCTCGCATCGCTGTGATCACCGTCGAGTCCGTGATCTCGCGGCCTACTGGCCTTGCAGACGCCGACTCTGCCCCTTTGCCCTGCACTTCCCCGCTCTGATTGAAGTAATACTGCACCCAGGTCCGAGCGGTGAAGCTGGCGATGTAATCGAATTCGATCCACAAGCGATTGATCTCTTCTTTGCCCTTGTCGTCAAGGATGAGTTCCATCAGTGGAATATCATCCCGAAAGAAACCCAGAACGCTGTGATAACCCGCGCTCAGAAGTCTGCCCCGATCCTGCGAATCTTCCGGAAAATAGCGACCTCTTTCGGTCAGGTAGAATCGATCCGGGAACACGGAAGCAAACCGCGCAAACGCGGCTTCGTAGCGCTTTCGTTCTGCGGCAGGCACAACCAAATCCGAGTCGCTCGCGCGCATTTTGGCCATCAGCGCCGCCCACCGTGGAGCTGACTCTCGATGCAGCCCGGGATATTTAGGAATCTCCGGAACCACTGGGGGAGGGTCCGTGTCATTTCGCAGAGCTTGAGGATCGCTCGAACGCCGGTGCGATGCGAATTCCTTATTCTTCCAACTCAGAAGCGGCTGCGATCCCGCCGGCAGCCCCTCAACGATCGGGGCGGCAAATTGTAACGATGTATGCTTCCTGATCCGCTCGACAAAAGCCTGCATCTCTACGCACATCGAGACCAGGCTTTCAGACTCTTTGGCGCCAGGCTTCGGCAGTCCGAGCCACATCTTCTGCAATTTCAAAACCGGCCCGATGGCGCCCTGTTCATTCAGAATCTGCCAGACCATCGGCAAATACTTTGGGCTCACCTTCGCGTCTGCCGCGATCGTAGCCAATGTCGCGTTCCGCTTTCCTAGCGCGGCGCGATGCTTGTACTGCCACGCAGCTTCGAAGTACTCCGACAGCTTCGTTGGCTGCCGCAAGTAAAAATTCATGATGCGCTGAACTGCATACTTCTCGCGATCCGTCTCCACCAACATCGAATGCGATGCGAAGTCGAGCGAATTCGGCGACAACACCAT
>DASQLD010000121.1:0-9359 GCA_035630195.1 Bryobacteraceae bacterium | reverse complement strand
GGGAATTGCTGACAAAGGAGTACGGTCTACCGAAGGACAAGCTGTACGTTACCGTCTTTCGCGAAGACGATGAGGCCGAGGAGTTGTGGCAGAAGGTGGCGGGTGTTCCGAAAGATCGCATCTTCCGGCTCGATGAGAAAGACAATTTCTGGCAGATGGGCGAGACAGGACCTTGCGGTCCCTGTTCAGAGATCCACTACGATTACGGCCCGGAAGCGGCAGAGCCGGGGCGGGAACACGAGCAGTTCCCCGATGACGGCGGCGGGCGGTTTGTCGAGATCTGGAATAACGTGTTCATGCAGTTCGACCGCTCGGCCGAAGGGGTCCTGACGCCTCTTCCCCGCCCTTCAATCGATACAGGCATGGGACTCGAGCGTATCGCTGCGGTGATGCAGGGCAAACTCAGCAACTATGAAACGGATCTGCTCTGGCCTATCATCCAGCATGCTGCCGATCTGTTCCGCCTGGAGTATGACGAAAGCGAACGCATCGCCACCACGCTGCGCATCTGCGCGGATCATGCCAGAGCAGCGGCGTTCCTGGTTAATGACGGAGTTGTGCCGTCCAACGAGGGACGCGGTTATGTACTGCGCAAGATCATGCGGCGGGCGATGCGCAACGCTCGGATGGTGGGCGTGCAGGATCCTTTCCTCCACAAGATGACGAGCTTCGTCGCGGACTACATGAAGCCGGCGTATCCGGAAATGCTCGAAAGCATGGACCGCGTCGCTCGCATCGTTCGCGAAGAGGAACTTCGTTACGCGAATACATTCCAGGTGGCCGAGCGCGTATTTCACGATGAAGCCAAAGGCGCTGAAGGCGGAGTACTGGGCGGGGCGGCTGCATTCAAGCTGTACGATACGTTCGGACTCGCTCTTGATGAGCAGGAGGAGATGGCGCGCGAGTTCGGCCTGCAGATCGACCGCGAGGGCTTCAACGCGGAGATGGATCGCCAGCGCGAACGCGCTCGCGCGAGTTGGAAGGGCGGCGATAAAACGTCGGTCGCTCCCATCTATCAAGAGCTACATGCCGCTCATGCCACGAAGTTCTACGGCTACGATACGCTACAGCACACGGCCACCGTCGTCGCATTGCTTCAGAATCAGCAAGTCGTCGATGAGTTGCCTGCCGGGGTTGAGGGTGAGGTAGTGCTCGACGGCACGCCGTTTTATGCGGAAGCTGGAGGGCAGGTCGGTGATCAAGGCGCGCTTTACGACGAAGCGGGCGCCAAGGTTGCGGACGTCTATGGGACTTACGCGCCAGTGAAAGGATTAAACGTTCATCGTGTGCGGACGGTCACATCGATCGCCGGCAAGAGCGTCGTATCGGCGGTGGTCGACGCTCAGAAGCGCAATCCGACGATGCGCAATCACACCGCGACACACTTGCTTCACGCAGCGCTCCGGGATGTGCTCGGAAAGCACGTCAAGCAGGCGGGCAGCGTCGTAGAGCCCTCGCGCTTACGGTTCGATTTCACGCATTACGCCGCAGTCGATCGCGATCAGTTGAAGGACATCGAACGTCTCGTCTCAGAGGCTATTCTGCGAAACGACGAAGTGCGCACCGATGTCATGAGCATCGACGACGCTTTAAAGACGGGCGCAATGGCGTTATTCGGCGAGAAGTATGGCGACAAGGTGCGCGTAGTTTCCGTGGGCGACGGCCAGTTCAGCCGCGAACTGTGCGGAGGTACGCACGTACGGCGCACGGGAGACATCGGCGTCTGCAAGGTTGTCTACGAGAGCAGTATCTCGGCAGGTGTCCGGCGCATTGAGGCTTTAACGGGCACTGCTGTTGTCGAGCGGCTTGAAGAAGAAAAGGCCGGTATGGCCGAGCAGATTGACAAGCTGGCAGCGCAAACCAAGGCTCTGGAAAAGCAGATCGATCAACTCAAGTCGAAAGTCGCGCATTCGCAAGCGGCGGAACTCGAAGGCTCGGTGCGCGTGCTGAAAGGTGTGAAAGTGCTGTCGGCGCGCGTCGATGGCCTGGACCGGGCGCAGTTACGCGAACTAGCCGATTCGCTGCGGAACAAGTGGAAGACCGGGATTGTAGTTTTGGCTACGACTGCGGATTCGAATGTCTCAATCATCTCCGCTGTAACCAAGGATCTGACTGCGAAGGTACACGCCGGGAAGCTCGTCGGCTCAGTTGCGACAGCCGTAGGAGGCAAGGGTGGCGGACGGCCGGACATGGCCGAAGCAGGAGGATCGAAACCGGAAGCTCTATCAGCGGCGCTCGAAGATGTTTACACATCTGTCGAGGGCATGCTGTGAATGCGATCGATGTCGTAGTGATTGGGGCCGGGCCAACCGGCCTCGCGTGTGGCATCGAACTGAAGAGACGCGGCGTTAACACAGTTCTCATCGATAAAGGCTGTGTGGTCAACTCGCTTTATAACTACCCGACGAACATGGTGTTTTTCACCACGCCGGAGTTACTCGAGATCGGTGACATCCCGATGACGAGCTTGAACGACAAGCCGAACCGTACTGAGGCGTTGAAGTATTACCGACGGGTGGCCGACCACTACCGGCTTAACGTGCACCAATATGAAACAGTACTGTCGGTTACGGGCCGGGACGGCGCGTTCCTGGTATCTACCCGAAATAAATTGGATCAACTGCAGCAGTACACGGCGAAGAAGGTGGTTGTTGCCACGGGCTACTACGACGTTCCCCGGCGGCTTACCTGCCCAGGGGCCGATTTGCCGAAGGTGATCCATTACTACAAGGAACCACATCCCTTCTACGATCACGATGTCGCGATTGTAGGGGCTAAGAACTCGGCCGCAATCGCCGCGCTGGAACTCTGGTGGACGGGCGCCCGTGTCACCCTGATTCACCGAGGCTGCGGGATTCACGATAACGTGAAGTACTGGATCAAACCGAACATCGAGAACCGTATCAAAAACGGGGAAATTCCCGGATATTTTCGCTCGGAAATTGCGGAAATTCGGCCGGACAGTATCACGGTTCGTAAGCCGGATGGTGAGGTGGTTCTGAAGAACGACTTCGTTCTGGCAATGATCGGTTATCAACCGGATCTGGAATTTCTGGCGTCAATGGGCATCACGCTGCAAGCGGAGACGCAAAGACCTTGCACGCATCCGGACACGCTCGAAAGTGAACGTAGCGGTATTTTTCTGGCGGGTGTTATTGTCGCAGGAATGCACACGAACGAGATCTTCATCGAGAACGGCCGCTTCCACGGCAAGAAGATCGCGGACGCTATCGCTTCAGGAATATCTTAGCCTCGGCGCCCGCGCAGGAAGCGCGCGCTGCCCCCGAGCAAAACGTAGGAACTAGCGTCACTTTCGGCGTTTACTTACCGGTGTAAGGGAGCGCACATCAGTTCCGCCCCTAACGCCTTAGAGATGTGTAAGTATTATTAGTACTGTCCAGTAGGAACTCCTAGCATTGAATGGACGGTGGTGAGTCTCTAGAATTTTGACAGTATGAATCCAGGTGAGTCTTTGCAGACAGCTATCAGTAGTACCGACGCCGAATTGAAACCGCAGCCTATTCGTGTCGTGTTGGCAGACGACCATCCGATCGTGCGGGATGGTCTTCGCAAGCTTTTGATGCTTGAGGAAGACATTGAGGTGGTCGGGGAAGCCTCCGATGGACGTGAAGTCGTGCAGGTGGTCCAGGATTCGCGTCCCGACGTGCTTATCCTCGATTTGCGGATGCCTTACATGGATGGACTAGCAACCCTCCAGGCGCTACAGCAGGTCGACAAGAAGACGCGAGTCATCATACTCACTGCTTCGGAAGACAAGAACGAGTTCGTTCAGGCGATGAAGCTTGGTTGCTCTGGGATCGTTCTGAAGCAGACTGCGCCGGAGTTGATCGTCAAGAGTATCCGCAAGGTTCACGGCGGCGAGATTTGGCTGGACTCCCACACTACGGCGGCAGTGATGCGGCAGTTCGCGTCACCCGCAGAGGTAATGAGCGGAACGCCGGCTAAAGGCCGCGAGCGGTCTCCGCTGAGCCAGCGCGAGCGCGAAATCGTTGGGCTGGTGGCGCAGGGTTACAAGAATCGGGAAATGGCGGAGAAGATGTTCATCAGCGAACAGACCGTCAAGAACCACCTCCATAACATCTTCGACAAGCTGGGTGTATCCGATCGGCTGGAACTTGCGCTTTATGCGATTCACAAGGGATTACACCTGGTGGATCGGTAACTAGCAGATCATAACGACGAGTTCGCTACCATAGGGCATTCATGCCTAAGTTCGATTTCGACCTGATCGTAATCGGTTCCGGTCCGGCTGGTCAACGGGCTGCGATTCAGGCTGCCAAACTCGACAAACGTGTCGCCATGGTCGAGCGGAAAACCGTACTCGGCGGCGTCAGTGTAAATACCGGCACCATCCCCAGTAAAACCTTCCGTGAAGCAGTTCTGGACCTCTCTGGCTTCCGGGAGCGCGCCTTCTACGGGATGTCGTACACGGTTAAGCAGAATATTACGATCGAGGACCTACTCTTACGGACGGATCAGGTTATCCGCCATGAGATCGACCTCATTCGTCATCAACTCACCCGCAACCGGGTGGAGTTGATCGGCGCAACCGCCTCGTTTCATGACGCGCATACACTGAAGCTGAATTACGTGGATGGCCGCGGCGAGCGGTTAGTCACTGGCGAGGTAGTGGTAATCGCGACCGGAACCGAAGCCACAATGGATCCTCACATTGCCTTCGACGGGAAGCGGATCATTACGAGTGACGACATCTTGAGCCTGGACCGCCTGCCGCGAACTCTGGCAGTTGTCGGCGCGGGTGTCATCGGCTGTGAGTATGCCAGCATGTTCGCGGCGCTGGGAGTTCGGGTAACGCTGGTCGATCGGCGGCCACGGTTGTTACCGTTCGTCGATTGCGAGATCGTCGATATCCTGACACACCACCTTCGGGAAAATCGCGTCACGATGCGGCTGAACGAAGAAGTCAATACAATCGAGCCGATTCGCGACGAGCACGGGGATCGTGTGAAAATTCACCTTGCCAGCGGCAAACAAATTGTCGCGGAGAAGGCTCTCTATAGCATTGGCCGTACCGGAAATACATCGAAGCTGAATCTGCAAGCGGCCGGGCTGCCTGCCGACGATCGGGGCCGTCTGGTAGTGAACGAAAGCTATCAGACGCAGGTTCCCCACATCTATGCGGTTGGAGATGTGATAGGGTTCCCCAGCCTTGCGTCTACCTCGATGGAGCAGGGACGTCTTGCGGTGTGCCACGCCTTTCACATTCCGGCGAAGGCGGTTCCGGAACTGTTCCCTTACGGTATTTACACGATTCCTGAGATTTCAATGGTCGGGAAGACCGAAGAGGAACTGACGCTTGCCGAGGTTCCGTACGAGGTCGGGAAGGCCCTTTATCGCGAAATCGCGCGGGGTCAGATTCTCGGCGACGTAACGGGCCTACTCAAAATTATCTTTCGTACCGACACGCGCGAGATTCTCGGCGTTCACATCATCGGCGAAGGAGCAACCGAACTGGTGCACATCGGGCAGGCGGTTCTGAGTTTCGGCGGTAAGCTTGACTACTTCGTCAACAATGTCTTCAACTATCCGACACTCGCTGAATGCTACAAGACGGCGGCATTCGATGGGATCAACCGCATGGGTCTGCATCCGGAAGAAACCGATCCACTGACGTTCCCCGTGAATCCGGCGAACGCATAGCCGCTATTCAAATTTCTGCTTGGCGCCTTTGTCGGGCGAGAACGAGCGGATCACCAGATAGGTCAAGAGCCCTGCCGGGCCGAAGAGAAACGTCAGAACCAGCGCAGGCACTACGAGCAGGTGTGAGATGCCGCGGTGCTGGGCGTCGCGCACCTCCCACCCGCCGATAAAGAGGTCGAAAGCTAAGTAGTGTGTCCAACCGGCCAGCAATGCCCACGGATTGTCGAACAACGTGCTCACGCTCTTCAGGGATGAGAATCCGCCGTCGCTTCCGGGTATCGTCGCCGCCACCAGTGCTGCATAGACGACGGCAAGAACGGCCGGCATCACCAGTGCGACCATCGATGTCCACCGCATTCGCGGCAGGAACACTAGCGGCAGCCACGATGCCATGGTCACGAAGTTCAGAATTGTGAATAGCTGCTCGGCTGTCATACCGTGATCCGATCCAGGCTTTGGCGCAGGGCGCCACGCGAGATCAATACGATCCATCCAAGGGCCACGAAGGTGACTATGGCCCAGATTGCGATCGAGGCGCCGGTATCGAGCAAGCTTTGTCCCCGCAATGCGTGCCAAAGCAGCAAGACGAATAACGACGCATAGCTTGCCGCGGCCACCAGCATTGCTCTGACGCGAATGTTCTCCGGCCGCCGCCAACGCCGCAGGGCGATCGCGATTAGCGCCATCGCCTGGATCGCGTGGAGGCCGATAAAGTGTGGAAGGCGCAGGTCACCGTGCTCCGTGCTCCATCCTGTCACCGGCAATCCGGGGCCCCCGTCTACACCACCAACGGTGTGCGCGCCAACAATCCTCATGGGCGCGCCCGAGTGCGCGTCAGCCAGTTGCGCTGCGGTTGGACGAGTCATGAACGGACCGGTCATGGCGCCAACGATCGTCAGAGTCATTCCCAGACGCAAGGCCCATCCCAGGGTCAGGTCAGCAAACCGATGCCGCCAGAGCGCAACTGCAGTCGCTACGCTTACGGCCGTCTGCAGGAAGATCGCGGAGCCCATCACGGTGAATAGCAACGCGTTCAGCGGGGTAGATACGTTGAAGTGGCTGGTGGTTCCGCGCCATGCCTGGACATCGATGATCGCCACCTCAAGGACGAACACGATCGCAGTGGTCCAACCGACGATGCGGCGAACACGTGGCCAGTCCATAAGCCATGTAAAGATCCACGCCAGGGTAAGGCTATAAATCGCAGTGGAGATCGCGAACTTGAACGGCTTGAGCCAAGCGGGCACGCCGGTAATGATTCGCGGATCGACGAACATGGCCACCAGCGAAGTAGCGGCCACGATGAGCATCAGCGGGCCGACCACGAGGAGTGGGGGGCTCGCGTGCCACATGCTTTTAATAAGTTCGGTAGGGCGTTTGGTCGAGTTCATGAGTGCCTCCTTTAATATTGACAGTGTCAACATCAGAGTAGCGCGATATGTTGACAGTGTCAACACTTTTCACCTACGATGGATGCTACATGGCTCGCAAGCCCGTCCGCCCTTATCATCACGGCAACCTGCGCCGGGCGCTTCTCGACCAAGCCCTGGTCACTATTCGGTCCGAGGGCGTTGGGGCCCTGACGTTACGAGAAATCGGGGCCCAGGTTGGGGTCTCGCGGACCGCCCTCTATCGACATTTTGCCGATAAACGCGCGCTATTGACAGCCGTCGCCACGGAAGGGTTCCGCATGCTGCGTGAGCGGCTTATTGCCGCATGGGAAGAGGGTGGCCGCGGACGAACGGGGTTCGAGTTGATGGGCGTCGCCTATATTCGCTTCGCTGTCGCCAACCCGTCGCACTATAGCGTGATGTTTGGCGGCTTCGTCGAGCCGAACGCGCACGACCCGGAACTCGCCTCTGAAGCCGCCGGCGCTTTCCAGGCGCTTGTCGATGCCCTTAGCAGCCTGCAGCACGAGGGATTCGTTCGGGGGGACAGCACTGTTCTGATGGCGAAGTTCGTTTGGGCGATTGTGCATGGCGTAGCCACGCTCGGCATCGACAATCAACTCCACGGACCGGGCGGCGTCGAAGAACTGATGCGGTATGCGATTGATCGGCTCCGAACGGGAATCGGAGCGAACGCGATATCGTAATAAATCACGCCATGATTCGATTCGTTACTCTTTCACTTCTAGCCATCTGCCTATTCGCCCAGGACCAAATCGGTTCGATTCAGGTTCGCGTGTCTACTGACAGACCTGATTGGCGTTATACACCCGGTCAACCCGTGCGCTTCAAGATCACTGCCACTCGAGACGGTCAGGTTCTGAAGGGGGCTACGGTGTCTATCAAGATCGGTCCCGAGATGATGCCTCCGAAAATTGATCAGACCGCGACCCTCGCGGCGGACGGAGTCACCGTTGAGGGCGGCACAATGAAAGAACCTGGATTTCTGCGATGCATCGTAACAATCGATCAGAATGGACGAACCTATCGCGGACTTGCCACAGCCGCGTTCAACCCGGAAGCGATCAAACCCACGCAGCAAGATGCCGCAGACTTCGACCAATTCTGGGCCGCCGGCAAGGCTGCTCTCGCCAAGATACCGATTGACGCGAAGGTGACGCCGCTACCCGAATACGGCAATTCTTCGGCGGACTGTTACCACGTTAATTTACAGAACGTCGGTATGGGCGCTGCTCCCTCGCGTTTCTATGGGGTTCTTTGCGAGCCGAAAGCGCCCGGCAAGTACCCTGCCCTTCTCAGCGTTCCCGGAGCGGGTGTTCGTCCTTACCGTGGACTTGCCGCGATGGCGGCGCGCGGCGTCATCACTTTGCAAGTAGGAATTCACGGCATTCCGGTAACCATGGATCAGTCCGTTTATGACTCCCTTGGCGGGGGAGCGTTGGCAGGCTACAACACGTTCGGACTCGACAATCGCGATCGCTACTATTACCGCCGCGTGTATCTCGGCTGCGTCCGCGCAAACGACTTCTTGACCAGCCATCCGAAATGGGATGGAGCCAACCTGGCTGTCACGGGCGGCAGTCAGGGAGGAGCGCTGTCGATCGTCACCGCGGCGCTGGACCCACGCGTCCGAGGCCTAGCCGCGTACTATCCGGCACTTTCCGATGTCACTGGGTACTTGCAGAATCGCGCCGGAGGCTGGCCACATATGTTTCGCGCTACGGAAGGTCCGATGAGTCATCGCTCGGCCGACAAGATCGAGACTTCGCGCTATTACGACGTGGTCAACTTCGCGCGGCGCGTGAAAGCACCTGGCCTCTACACGTGGGGCTTCAACGATGAGACGTGCCCTCCGACGTCCATGTACTCGGCTTACAACGTGATTCCAGGACAAAAGAAGTTGCTCCTTGCGCTCGAAACGGGTCACAACAACATCCCCGAGCAGGTGGCTGAAGTCGACGCGTGGCTGGTGGCGTTCCTGAAGGCGGGATCTTCGGCCAACTAGGTTTCCACCACAAACGCGAGGGGACGGGCCGAAGTCAGACACTCGTTGACGGCACGAATATTCTCCGTCCCCTCATTCGCCAGCCAGCGATTCAGAGCATGAAGGCCTTCCCGCGCATAGACGGCGACGCCATCCTGCCAGGTCGCACGGCCACACAGCACGCCATTGAAACGCGCTCGGGCCTCAGTTGCGAGCTTGAGCGACTCCCGGAAATGGGAGGCACTCACACCTGCGCTGAGATAGATGTACGGCTTCTGCGCAGC
>DASQLD010000120.1:0-9358 GCA_035630195.1 Bryobacteraceae bacterium | reverse complement strand
AGATTTGCGACGTTCGCGCACGCGATCAAAAGAACGACCCCGACGATAATCATCAACAAAACGAGCGGTTCGGACAACCGATTTCGAAGGGAAGAGTACCCCTGCGCTCCCGGTATGAGTTTTACCGGGCGACCCTCGTTGACGAAGCGCGGGTTGGCGCTGGTCTTGCGTTCCCGTAGTTCCTGATCCTTATTGACGATGGTTAGTTCCGTTTCGAGTTGTGCGATCGAAGCGGCCGGCTTGATGCGTCCCAGCATCACTAACCAGGAGTTATTCCTGTTGTTCCAAGTGCCTTGACCTGTGATCTCGCTGCGCATCATGATCGGCACGAAGAAGTCCGGCGCGACACCCACTTCCACGCCGGTGAATCCGGCGCGCGTTATCCCGAGAATCGTTAGCGGAAAGCCGTTGACACGTACGGTGGAGCTAATGATTCTTGGGTCTGACGCGAACCGCCGCTCCCAGAAAGAGTGACTAAGAACAATGTATGGAGCGGCCCCCAGTCGGCGATCATGTTCCGGGTTGAAGAGGGTCCCGGCGACAGCGCGCACACCGAGAACATCGAAGTAGTTGCCGGAGACGAAAGTACCGGCGGCCAACTCGGCGCGCGTGTCTCCGCCGGACCCCGCGGCGAATCCTGAAGGTTGAACGGAACTGTAGGCGATGGTCCCGGAGAATCCCTGATTGCGATCGCGGACTGCCAAATAATCGGGGTAGGTCCAGTGCGCATTCGTGCGGCCCGGGTGCGAAGTAGTCACGACATAGAGCTGGCCGGGGTTTTCAACGGGAAGGCTCTTCAGCAGGACGGCGTCGATAAGGGTGAAGATCGCCGTGTTCGCGCCGATCCCGAGGGCCAGGGAGAATACTGCGACCGCAGTGAAGCCAAGGCTCTTGCGCATCGTACGAAAGGCGAAGCGCAGATCGTCTTTGCGATTTTGAAGAAACGCGAAGGCTTGGGAGGTCACTGGAGGCATAGACGAAATCTTGCCTCGCAAGTTCGCTCAATTTTCAATAAAAAAGGCGCCGCAGGATTCGCGGCGCCGTAAAGGATGAGACTTGTTGCTTTAGAACTGGTTCCAGAGGAACTGATTGTAGACTTCGTGGTGGTATTGCACCTCGGGTACTTTAACAACCGTTCCCAGTAGGCGCGCGCAGCGGTCGGCGGAAGCCTGCTTGAGATCGGCGAACCGGTTTTTTACATCTTCCGTGAGCAGTTTGTTGGACCACTCGGCTTTCCGGAAGTTCTCCAGAGCGTCGTAGATGTTGTCAGGCAGATACCGTTCGGCCGTACGGATGTTCTCGACACCGTTCGGGCTGTCGCCTTCGATGCCGGTGCGGAAGACCGAGTACAGAACCATGTACGGGTTCGCGTCGGGAGCAACCGAGCGAACTTCGACGCGAGCACTCCGTTCGTTACCGATCGGGATGCGCACCATTGAACCGCGGTCGACGGCCGAGGCTTTAATCTGATTCGGCGCTTCGAAGTGCGGATCGAGGCGGCGATAGGAGTTGACGCTCGAGTTCAGGAGCAGGCAGATGTCGTTGCCGTGGGCTAGAATACGATCCACGAACTCCCACGCGCATCCGCTCATCTTCTCTTCACCCTTGGGATCCCAGAAAATGTTCTTGCCGCCCTTGGTGATCGAGACGTTGGTGTGCATACCGTTGCCGTTCACCCCGACGACCGGTTTCGGCAAGAAGCAGGCGGTTAGGCCCATCTTCGTCGCGACTTGGCGGCAGATCAATTTATAAAGCTGAATTTGATCCGCAGCGGTGACAACGTCGGCATAGCTGTAGTTAATTTCGAATTGAGACGGCGCGACTTCCGGATGGTCTTTCTCGTTCTCAAAACCCATGGCGCGCTGCACTTCGGCGGTCGCGTCAATGAACTCCCGGAGCGGGTCGCCCGGCAGCGAATGATAATAGCCGCCCGTGTTCACGTACTCAAACTTGCCGGTGTCCGGATAAGTCCGCTCGGCGTCGGAGCCCTTGAAGAGAAACCCTTCGATTTCGTTGGCCGCGTTCAGCGTGTAGCCATTCTTGGTGAACTGATCGTTGGCAAAACCTTTCAGGACCCCGCGGATGTCGCCGCTGTAGGCGCTGCCGTCTTTGTCGATAACTTCGCCGAACACCAGTACTTTGCCCGTACCGAAGATGTCGGATGGAGCCCAGTAGAACGCGCTCCAATCGATGCCTAGACGCAGATCGCTCTCACGCTGAGCCGTAAAGCCGCGAATCGAGGAACCGTCGAATGTTAGGTTGTCCCAGCTCTTTACGAGAAACTTCTTATCGTAATCGAGCATGTGCAGACGGCCTTCGAGGTCGCTGAAGAGGAGGGTTACGGCCTTCACTCCTTTTTCGTCGGTTAGGTACTTCAGGCGCTCTTCCTGAATCTTCTCCACAGGAACACGGTTCTTACGTTGCTCCTTGGCTTGGAGATTGAGGTCCTCCAGTTTCCCGTAGGGGAGGCTCAAACGGTCCTGTAGTTGGCTATTCATTCATCTCCTTGAGCTGGGCGTGACAAAAAATTCGTCGCGAACACACGTATTCCGGGACCGTGCGGACAAGCACTTCCAGAATGATTCGCTGACTAATACCGATTATCAACGATTGGCTGGCGTTTCTCCATCGAACATTTTTATGGACCCGTTCAGGAAAAATGCTGTTCAGGAAAACCAAAGGATGCGTGAACCGCTCAGGCAGGCGAATAATTCTCGAAACCAGCCCGCTGTAAGCCACGCGGCACTTCCGGATTCTTCATGAACATATTCCATACCAGTCCCGTGCGGAGATTCTCCGCCATCAGCATGGTAATTCCCGTGTCGATCGCGACTACATCCGTGTCATACCACTGCGTCATCGGGTTAAATGCGTTCACGAATCCGTAGCGGCTCCAGGCGCGCGAGCCATAGCGGTTCTTCATATTCTTCAACACGCGCAGCGTCGCCTTTGGAAGAAACGGGAGCGACCCTCCCGCGGCGCTCGGAACCACCGTGCCATCGATCGGCCCCATCTCCGGCGGACCGCCCCAAACCACGTATCCACGTTTCGAATCGGATGCCGTTATACCCCACAGATCATCGCTGAAATGGGGGTACTGTTTTGCGAGCTCGAGACAGAAACGTCTGTGCACTTCAGTCGCGGTGACCGAGTTCTGATAGTAGTCGGCGTACCGGTCCCGTTTGCCTCGAAAATCGAACCACGCTTGCGAGTATTGATGCACGAACAACGGCGCGTAGGATCCGATGTAGCGAAGGCCGTCGTACTCAAACGTTGTCCTCTTCCAGGCATGCCAGGCTTCGACAGGCAACGGATACGAAGGCGATCCGAGACCCAGAAGGTACATCATCATCAGCTCGCTATAATAATCCCATCTGTACTGGAGAAAGCCGAGTTCGGGCGTCCATCCGTGCGGCAGCAGCGATGTATCGGCAGATAGCCATGTCCAATCGACACGATTGAAGATCAAGGTGGCCAGTCGGCTGATATCACGAGAACGAAAGTATTGCCGGCATGTCAGGATTCCGCAAAGCAGAATCGCCGTATCGATAGACGAGATCTCCGAGTCCCAAACACGTTCACCGGTCTTCAAGTCTGCCCAGTGGTAAAAAAAACCGCGATGGACCGGCATGTTGCGATACAGGAAATCGAGCGTGTTCAGTACGCGGCTCGCTGCTTCTGCATTCGGCATGTAACCCCGTTCGGCGCCGATACAGAACGCAGTTAGTCCAAATCCTGTCGCGGCGATGCTCGAAACGGTGTTCTTCGTGGCGGCGCGAACGTTGTGTCGATCCTTGACGAGACCTGTGTCAGGATCGGACTGCTCGAGAAAGAAGCGAAATGTCGCTCTTTCCAACTCCTCGAGGAAGGCATCGTCTTCAGGAGTAAGCGTCAGGTTCGGCTCGGATCCTAAGGCGGCGAAAGTCAGTCCGACGCCCGCAACCTGCCGCAGGACATTGCGGCGCGAAAGCTTCTTGCTTGGAACACTTTGCCAGCCCACCTAGTCTGAATGTATACGATTGCAGTGAACAGCATAAAATTTCAGCAAGTGGATCGAGACCAAGTGGATCGGAAAGTGGGGAAAAAGCGCAAGCTGCTGATATGGACCGCGCTTGGCGCGGGTGTCGCCATTTTTGTAACGGTATTCATTCTCAGAGTTTTGCGGATCGGCCAAGTGGCGCTTGTGACTGGCGCAGTGCTCGAAGCCGATACCGATCCCAGGAAGCAACAGCCGATTAGCGCGGTAACAATCACTGCCCAGTCCGGAGAGATCGTTAGCGAGTCGAAGTCCGATGCATCCGGTCTGTTTCGTCTGCCTCTACGTCCAACGCTGTTCATCGGTGAATCGATACGGCTCGTCTTCCGGCATCGTGATTACGAACCTTTCGAAACCACTACGCCCGCCGCCAACCGCATACACGTCATTCGCTTGACGCCGAAAGCCCGTGAAGCTCAGGATGGGCCGCCGAAGCCCCCAACCACGGTTGCCAATATTCGCGTGAGGTACGCCGTGAAGGAAACGGCTACCTCGAACGTGGGAAGCACCGTCAAGACCTTCGAAGTAATCAACACCGGAAACATTCCTTGCGATCGGAAGGCGCCCTGTTCCCCCGACCGTAAGTGGAAGGCTGCCGTAGGCTCGCTGTCAATCGATGCAGGCGATGACAAGCAATTTCGAAACGCGCGGATCGCTTGCATCGCCGGGCCGTGTCCATTCACGCGAATCGATTCTAACGAGTATGTCCGAAACGGCCGTGTCTTCAATCTTACGGTTCGTAACTGGTCTGATTCGGTCACATTTCTTGTGCAGGCCGAGGTGACGCGGACGATGCTCACCGAAATAATCCGGTATAATTTTCCGGCCATTTTCGATCGCTCGATGAGCTTTACATTACCGGCAACGGCGCAAGGGCCGGCCATCGAGGCGGAAGTCGGGGGAACCAGTATTGTCTATCCTCTTGGGCCAAGTCTCAAGCTATCCTGGGCTAATTGCAGCATGGAACTGGAGCCCGACCGCACGAAGCTATTCCGTTGTGAGTTGAAGCCGGACTACACGTTTCAATAGTCGACACGTACATAGTTGGACATGGCGCCGCCATACCGGACGGTAACTTCAGCGCCGGTTCCCGTGCGCGACGACGGCAGTATCGCGTTCACTTGCCAGACATTGTTCTGATCTGGGATGCCCATGAAAACAATTCTCAATCGATCGCCATTCCACAGAACCGCGGTGTTGGCGCGATCGGCGGCTTCGCCCAATCCTCGAATCCACAAGACGACGTGGGTAGCGTCGGCGGATAGTTTGCCAATCGCCCACGTCGATCCGTCCTGCACGGCTTCGAGGACGAGTCTTCCCACAGGCGCCGCGATGATATCGACTGCAATACGATGGCTCGATGAGTAAGCGCTCTGCGCGGTCCTCATACGAGTATCGACCCAACCCTTGCCGAGGCCTGGCGGAACGATGGTGTTGGCCGACCAACCATTCTCTTCTCTTCTCATCAACGACACGGCATGACAACCGAAGCCACCCACCTCGAACTGCAGATCCTCGCGAGTGAGATCCAGATCGCTTTTGAACCACCATGACAAATACTCGTCCGCGTCGCTGGACACGTTGATCCCGAGATTCGCATTATTGACGACAGCGAGTAGTGCGGGCGGACTCTCAGGGAACGGCCCGGCTGGCTCTGGCCAGCGTCGGAAACAGGCGACACTCGCAGTCGTCGCGGTAACGCTCAGGAGCTTTACACAGGCGAACCCCACAGACCTGCACATAGCCATCAAGCACGAAACCGACGGTCCGAACCAGTTGTCGAAGTGGCCACCAAGCTCATCCGTTTCGAAAAACTCGAGCGTCGGGATCTCTTCTCGCTTGCCCTGCTCATACTGAGGACCATCGATCACAGCTGACTCCACGATCGCGACGTGGCGCGTGAACGCGCAGACGATCTGCAATGCGAGCAAAGGATGCTTTACGTGATAGAGAACTCCCAGGAAGAGCACGTAGTCGAACGTGCCGAGTTGGAGAGCCGGTAGCTTATAAAGATCGGAAACCCGATAGTCAATCTGGGAATGGAGTCTCTGCTTTGTGTCGAGCAGATTATGGATCTCGACACAATCGACAGAGACAACAGCCGCGCCGCGGCGCTCGGCTTCAAAGCTGAACCAGCCATCCCATGCGCCAATGTCGAGTACTCGCTTGCCTGTAAGATCCGCCGGTATTGGAAAACGGGCCCATCGTTCGCGCAGTTGCTCCAGGCTCTGCACCCCGCGAATGAATGTCCCATCCGGAAACTCGAAGCTGTGATACCAGCCGTATTCCCGCAACTCGGGGCTCCCGTCGGTCTGCCGGCGAAGATCTAGTTTCGAAATACTCTCGCCCATGATCGTTTACCGAAAGAGCATTAGAGTAGAGATCGCGGTCAATCCTATAACACAAGCTTCGAAGATCCGTTGCGGAATCCTGTGAATCACCCAGCGGCCACTCACCGCTCCGACAACGACAGCGGGAATCATGAATACCGCGAACGCAAGCGACCTCATGGAGATCATGCTGTGCCAGACGTAGATCGGGACCTTACTCAAGTTCAAGATGAAGAAAAACACGGCTCCTGTGGCTACAAACTCTTCTTTCGGTAGACGCTTACTGAGAAGATAAAGACTCATCACGGGACCGGCAGCATTGGCGACTGTGCTGGCGAAACCCGTCGTTACCCCATACGTCGGAGCATGGCTTGGCGTTTCGGCATCTGCGCTACGCCAGCGACGAACCAGATAGATGGTCATCATCGCGAAGACAATCGCGCCGATAATGGGCCGCAATGTTCTTTCGTCGAGACTGAGGGCTGCCGTTCCCACGACCACACCTACAATTACCCATGGGGCAAGCTTGAACAATCTCCACATCGCAGTTTGTCTCCGCCAGTAAATCACGGCGAAGACGTCGGCAATACATAGCACTGGCAGTAGCCATCCCGCGGCATTTTTGGCGTTTCCGACCATCAGCACCATCAGCGGAACGACCAGGATCCCGAGTCCGGGCACACCCGTCTTCGCAACCCCGACCAAGAAAGCACAGAAGGCGCCGATCGACCACTGCCACCAGCTCAGTTCGATCATCTACCCGATCCGAGTCGCGGTGATGATGCGTGTCGGTTGCGCCAACAGTTGGTCTTTCAATGGGCGGAAAGCTTGGATATGAGCTGACTTCGAATGCTTGTCGAGCATCTCGCGCGACGTCCAGTTCTCGAAAAACAGGAAGTGCCCGGGCTGTTCGGTTGACACGTGAAGGTCATACTGAACGCAACCCTCTTCCTTTCGAGTGGGCTCGATGAACCCGAGGAGATGCTTGCGCACTTCGTCTTCCTTGCCTGGCTTGGCAATGATTTCCGCAATGACGGTGAGATGAGGTTGAGACATGAGGCTTAATTCCCTATCATCGCGCGCCGAGGGATACCCTTGTACGGGAATCGTCGCTTGAACTCGTTGAAGTCAACGGTCAGGCCGAGACCCGGGCGCTCGGACAATTGGATGGTTCCGTTCTTCTGAATCGGATAGGTACCCTTTGTGACTTCCGTGTAGACTCCGTCATCGGCCGCTTCCCACTCCTGCATCAGGAAATTGCGGCACACCGACATCGCCGCCAAAGAGGCGACGTGCGCGACCGGACCGCTGCATTGGTGCGGAGCGACCTCGGCGCCATAAGGCTCCGAGTGCGCGGCAATCTTCTTTAGCTCGGTAATCCCACCGACGTGAAGCACGTCCGGCTGAATAATGGCTGCGCCTTTGGCGTCGAGCAACTGGCGGAACTCCCACCGGGAAAGCAGTCCTTCGCCTGACGCGATAGGCACAGGACTCTTGGCGGCGAGTTCTCCAAGCCCAGCTGGATCTTCGCGCAACGTTGGCTCCTCCAGAAACAGCACACGGTATGGCTCCAATGCTTTCGCGAATTGGAGAGCAGATCGCACACTGAATGTTTCCGCGGCCTCTAGCCCGATGTCGATATCGAAACCCACAGCCTTGCGCACGGCCTCGACTTCAGCGGCAGAAGCGCGAATGCGTTCCGGTTCGGTCCCCTTCAGAGGCAGCGTCCACTTGACTGCGGTCCAACCCGCTTGCCGCGTTTGCAGCGCGAGATCGTGAAACTCCTGAGGTGTGCGTCCTTTCAGAGACGCGCTCCAGTGCGTGAAGTAGGATCGCAGCTTCGGTGTCGCGCCCGCTCCCAGCAATCGATGAACGCTGACACCCAGCCGTTTTGCTTCGAGATCCCACAGGGCAATATCGACAGCCGAGAGCGCAGTCAACGCAACGGGACCATTCCGCCACCGGGAAAGCCCATAATAGGAGCGCTTCCAATGATCCTCAATGCCCGAAGGGTCCTGTCCGATGAACGACGGCTCAAGCCAGCGAAGTCCGGCTTCCACCATGTCGGCGCGAGTCTCAAGGGTAGCTTCCCCCATCCCGGTAAGGCCGGAGTCGGTATGGACCTCGAGAAACACCATGTCGCGCCAGCGAAGCGTGACTTTGTGGATGTCGAAGCGCGTAATCTTCAACGGAGTCGGCGCGCCCAGGCATGAGAGCGCGGTAATACCGCTGGTGATGAGTTGACGGCGGCTGAGCACGTTAAGCAGCGATTCTATCAGTCCGCTTGATACCCTGACCTTTACACCATGAAGATCTCAGAACGGAAGGCCGCCCGGCTTCGAAAGATATCCACCAAAGAGGGCGTGATTGCGGCTCTCGCGATAGACCAGCGCAAGAGTCTACGGATGTTGATCGCGCAGGCTGCCGGCGTTGCGACCGATTTGATCTCCGATGCGCAATTGCTGGAGTTCAAGTCGGCAGTCACACGCATACTCAGTCCGCACGCGAGCGCGGTGTTAATTGATGCTGAGTACGGCTATGGCGCCTTTTCGGAACGCGCCGCTACCTGTGGATTGCTCACCACTTATGAGATGGACGGCTACGAGAATCCGCGACCTCATCGCATGTTGGCGCTGATGCCGGAATTGTCGGTGCAAAGACTGCAAGACATGGGGTCGAACGGCATCAAGATCCTGCTCTCGTACACACCGCATGACGATGCCCAGTGGAACGATCACAAACTCGCAATGATCGAGCGAATTGGCGCCGAATGTGAAGCACTCGATATGCCGTTCTTCCTTGAACCCGTGGGGTATGACGTCGATGGTCTCGACGTAAAAGGATTCGAATACGCCAAGCGCAAGCCCGAGATCGTTTTGCGAACAATGGAGGAACTCTCCAAAGACCGGTACAAGGTCGATGTCTTGAAAGTCGAGTTTCCGGTGAATGCGACGTTTGTCGAAGGCAGCCTCATGCATGAGGGGCAGACGGC
>DASQLD010000119.1:0-4443 GCA_035630195.1 Bryobacteraceae bacterium | reverse complement strand
GCCAAGGCAGGATCTTTCGGCAGTGCTGGTCACACGGGCAGATTTGGAGAAGCCGGATGTCATTGAGCTCCTTCACCCCGATATTCAGAGCTGGCTCATGAAGCGATGACATGTTTGTTGATGTAGGTTAGCTCGGTTGTTAGAATAAGAAGGCGGGCCACCCTAGCTCAGCTGGTAGAGCGGCTGATTCGTAATCAGCAGGTCGCCGGTTCAATCCCGGCGGGTGGCTCCAGTACTTTCAGTAACTTCCCCCTCAGTTAACCTTCGGAACCGTGGCTTTGGTAGCAACCGGGGTAGCAACCCGCTCCTCTTTGGCCCATTCGGGCGGCGTGGTAAGCTCAGCGGCGATGATCAGCCCTCGGGAAGATAGCTTTTTGCTCGTAGAATTCGATGCCCTCCGAAGAGAAATTGAACTCCGAGTAAAAGAACTGAATGAGCATTGGCGCCATGGACTGCTAATTTCGGGAGTAATCTGGGCGTGGCTACTTTCACAGCCGCGGCATAACATCGCACCACCGGCTTTCTTCATACCATTCGTTCTCTCACTTATCTTGCTCGCCGAAGTGCTCAGGAACAAACAAGGTATCAACCGAATCGGAATTTATCTACACCGAGTCGAACAACATTTCGCAATTGAAGATGGCTTAGGCTGGGAAAAACAACGTGACCGACCGCTCCGTCAAACGACAAGCCGACTTCGACCGTTGTGGGACTACTTCATTTGGACCAGCCTCTGCATCGCGAACTTCTCGGCCGGGTTGTTCTTTCGTTTCTTCGCTTAAATCGTACTGTGAAATTCGCAGGTAGTTGATTCTCTCATCCCTCTACTGAACACTACTGCTAAGTGTCGGTCTGCGAATGCTGCTGAAGACTTGATCCATCTTCGCCGCGGCGTCACGTTTTGCCGGTTGGAATACATGTTGGTAAACGTTCTGTGTCAAACGAATATCGGAATGACCGACAATCTCCGAGATCACTTTGAGCGGTACTCCCTGCGCAGCAAGCAGGGAAATGCAGGCGTGACGTAGGTCGTGAAAACGTTGCTTCGGCAGACCAGCCACCTTCACCAATCTCGTGAACTCTAACAACACACGGCGGTCGTCGAGAGGAGTGCCAATTCTACTTGTGAAAACGAAGCCGGTTTCCTTCCAAGCTGAGCCAGCCCACTCTCGCTCGAGTACTTGACGCGTCCGGTGCGAACGCAGAGCTTCGACACAAACATCCGGAAGGTGGATCGTCCTGCGTGACTTTTGGGATTTCGGCGGTACGAGAGCGAGTCCCAAACCTTTCACTCGTTGCAAGGTATGTCTGACGTGGATTTCTCCACGATCCAGGTCGACCGCGGGCCACTGCAGCGCGGACGCCTCGCCGGATCGTAAACCCACGGCGATCCCAACGGTAAACAGCGCCTCTAACCGGTGGCCTTGGGCAGCTTGCAGAAATCGCACAGCTTCATCGGGCGTGAACGGCTGAACCTCCGTATTCTCGACGATAGGAGGTGTAGCGAGCGTTGCGGGATTTCTGGGAATGAGATCTGCCTTTAGCGCCTCGTTTAGCGCGATCCTGAGCACGACCAAAAGATAGCGAACAAGAGCCGGCGAGTTGCCCGCATTGACCTTTGCGGTCATCCACTCCTGCAGCACAGGCAGTGTAATCTTCGTCAACTCGAGTCGGCCTAGGCCCGGGACCGAATCCAACTTGAGTTCGGACCACTTGCCAGGCGGCGCGATCTTGTCGATGTGGTTTCGAACCATTTGCTCGTACGAGGTATATGTCTTCCCTCGCACGGACGGCTTGACGGTGTTCGCGAGCCACGTATTCAGGAACCGGCTGAGTGTCTGCTTCTGTGAATCGATCGGCAATCCGCGCTGCTGATCACGGAGAACCTGTGTCAGTCGCTGCTGAACGTTCGCTCTCGTTTTTCCAGTAAGGACCTTACGCTTCCAGACGACGTCACCTGAATCGTTCGCTTTCCACCCTACGCTGACGGCGGCGCGCCAACGGCCGTCCTTCATCTGATAGATGGAGCCTTCATTTTGACCGCGTCGTTTTGCCACCCTAATTCACCTCTTATGAATCCAACGTTCTATCGTCTCGGATTTGCTCTTCAACGTCTTCGCGATCGTCATCAGATCAATACCCTCAGCGTGCATGTTCCGGGCTTGGGTCCTCTTTTGTTTGCGGCGAAGGTCAGCTTTGCGTGATGAGATCTTCTGACCACGACAAGCATCGCAGTAGTTAGAACGGCTCACGGCAGGTCTGGCTTTGTGCCGCGGACGTATGAAGAGAATTCCGCAACCCCCGCACGTAAAGAGAGCATCGGAGTCGGATAACACTAGCGCCAACTGCAGACCTAAGGCCCCCACTAATTGACACCGAGGCCCATAAGTTACTTTGGTCCCAAAGCGACCATAACCCTCTTCGTCCTCAATCCAAGTGAGGCGAGTACCAACCATTCCAACGTTCATCCAAAAGTTCACGTATTGAACGAGCGTATTTCGCGCCATGTCGAGCGATTTCATGATTGGACTCTCCAGCGTTGTTGGCTGGAAGTGACTTGGCGCTAGGCAGTTCCAGCTTTCGACGCTCCCAGTTGATCCACCTCGGATCGCTATAGCGATGGTGAGAATGGCATTTGCCCGTTGAGATAACGTCCGCCAAGTAGCTATAGGCTCCAAACCCTTTGTGAAGGCTTCTAATGACTGCATTCGATCGACATCGACTTCTAAAAGTCCCCATTGCTTAGCGAAATCCACGATCATTTCTGGCGAGGCAGCCGCTAGCCTGAGAAATTCATCCAGCATCCGACGTTTCGGCGTGGCCGACACTGGTCGGCTATTCAGTTGCCAGTCGAAATAGATGTTCTCGGGATCGTGTAAACGGACCGTAAGCGGAGCATAAAGCAGGCTGGAAGGAACCGCACTTCCCATCAATCCGGTTGAGGTGTTAGTCAAGCCGGCCGAATCGAAGGGAGGTGGTGCCATAAATCTACCATAGCATCTCATATGGCGTCATGGACCACAACCGACTTTAATAGATCACGTGGAACATAAAGACAGACTTTTACTCAAAGGGTCAGATGTTGCCGATGAGCTTGGGATATCAAGAGCTCTAGCTTACAGGTGGATGCAAAATGGTACGCTGCCGGTCCTTAGGGTCGCAGGTGCACGATCGATCCGAGTGCCTCGCCAAGCTCTTCTCGACTGGGTGAAAGAGAATACGGCCACGCCGACCGATGGAGGCCAAGCCGCCTAAATGCTCGCAAAAAAACGAAAGGCCACCGCGGCAAACGGTGGCTCTTTCTCTAAAGATTTGTCATCGGGTACCGACGGGAACAAGCGTCGCAGCGTTTCGCGTTTCGCGGGAGGGTGCTATGCGCGCTTACAGCCTCGATGACCAATGGGACAGGTTAACGCTGCGCTATGACGAACGAGGGTTACGAGTACCTCAACGGTGGCTCTGGTTGTATCGGGTCATAGCGGCGTTGTTCCCCTGGGGTGCACAATGAGGACCGCCGAAACTCTGGCGAAAGATCTTGGGGCTCGTCGGTGCGGTGGTTACTGGATGGCGCCCTGCGTAGCCCATGATGACCGCGAGCCTTCGCTAAAGATCGCCGAAAACAACGGCAAACTACTTCTAAAGTGCTTTGCGGGCTGCACTTGGGATGCGCTTATGAACGCCCTGCGAGAGCGCGGATCGTGGCCTGATGAACCCAATCGTGAGCGCACACCTAGTAACAGCACGATTGTCGCAACCTACGACTATCGCCATGCGGACGGACAACTGGCATATCAAGTAGTCCGCAAAGAACCGAAGCGCTTCCTTCAGCGATATCCGGATGGTCATGGCGGGTGGATCTGGAAGAAGCATCCGAAACAACTTCTCTACCGTCTACCCGAGGTTATTGAAGCGTCGATCTTATTCGTTGTCGAAGGGGAGAAAGACGTCGAGACGCTAAGAGTACACGGCTTCGTTGCAACGACGAATGCAGGCGGCGCCAATTCACCGTGGTTGCCTTCATACACCGAGGTACTCCATGGCCGCGAAGTAATCATCATCCCTGACAATGACCCACCGGGTTGGAGACGCGCACGGCAAATTGCCGTACACCTCCTACCGTTTGCGGCAGCAGTTCGCCTCGTTGAACTGGACGGCGCGAAAGATATCTCCGAGTGGTTCGATCAAGGTCACAGTGAAGTGGAACTACTTTCGGCGCTGGAGGCGAAGTGCGTGTAGTTGACGTTCGTGCCGAATCCGAGGTTCAGGCGGTTGGAGCGCCGAGACCGAGGCTTTTTCAAGCGGTCGGAGATGACCGTTATCGTTTTGAGTTGCCCGAGATTGCGAGTTCGATCGAGGTCGATCGCTTGCGGCGGGAGAAACACGAACTGCAAGGCGAACTCTGCATCCGTTGCAGTCTGCCCGGAGCACGAACCTTTGACGGCA
>DASQLD010000118.1:0-4330 GCA_035630195.1 Bryobacteraceae bacterium | reverse complement strand
AACCAAGCGTAAAGTTGCCAACACGGGCTGGACAAACGAATTCGAGCGACCGATATACTTCTTTGAACGCCGGGATGGATATGCTCTTGGATGGGCGACGCTGCACGAGAACACCTTGATAATTCAACCACATCCGGCATCTGAGATCGCTCCTGAGGTGTTCGAATTTCCTACGGAGATAGATGTCGTGGGCCAAGTGGTGGGAATCGCTATGCGTCTGGATCCGGGACGGCGACGCCGCACTCGTTCCTAAGCACCTCGAGAATCGCGCGAAAATCGATCAGAAATAGCTCCTGATCGCTGCTGCGCGCCGACACCGGAATGAGGTTTCTGTAGGGGTTTAGGCGCAGCCAAGTATCGATTACCGCTGCCCTTTCCTCAACAAGACCTGTAAGATAGAGATCCAGATCCGCCTTTTGTTGCTCCAGGTCAAAGCTCAGCCATTCGCGAAAGGCATCCTCGTGGCTGCGGCGCAGCGCCTCATTCGCCGCTCTGGGACCGAATACTAGCGAAAGTCCATGATGCTCGTATACACCCGAGTTGGCTCCGCGCAGGGTCGAAAGATAGATCATGCGCCCGAAGACTGTCGGAATTTGCGAGAGTGTGTTGCGCCAAAGATCGGAGGCCGGCCCCCTGTCGAGATTTCCCTTTGGCGGGAGGTTTTTCATCGCTCGATCCTCTCCGATTGTAATGCACCTTGAAGAATTTTCGACAGTTGGCGTGATTCGTATAGACGCTAATCTTCCCTGTTCTGTTTTCGGAAAAGCTCTTAACAAAGCTCCCGTTTTCCATATGCAACGGTTACTCTGGCTTTGCGTTCGCACTCATAAACAAACAAATATAAAAAGGACCCAACTTCCAATGATTAAAAAAGCCGTTTTCGCCCTTATGCTTGCCCTAGCCCTGACCTCCACTGCGCCGACTGCGACCGCCGAAGTCGAAATGCCCGAGTGCTACCCCTGCGGTTCCAACTAAGGATTCGGACACTGAGATGACTCCCATGATGAATAACATGATGAAAAGGATCTTTGCCGTCGCCATGCTGGCGCTCGCTCTCACTGCTTCCGCTCCGGTCGCCACCGCCGAAGTTGAAATGCCCGAGTGCTACCCCTGCGGTTCCAACTAAGGATTTGACACTGAGATGACTCCCATGATGAAAAACATGATCAAAAAGCTCTCGGCCGTCGCCATGTTGGCGCTTGCTCTCACTGCTTCCGCTCCTGTCGCAAGCGCTGAAGTTGAAATGCCTGAATGTTACCCGTGCGGTTCTAACTAAAGTAAGTCGCGCCCGGTCACATAGGATTAAACCTGATATGCGGCTTTGGTTAGCGATGCTAAGATAGGGCATCCCGAAGCCGCATGCCTTCGAAGTCCATTGTTCTTCAGTACCTCACCATAATTCAGATCGGCAGTTATCTGCTGCTCTTGACGAAATTATTTCAATCCACATTGTGGCGGAAGTACCGGTACTTCACGTTCTATCTCGTCTTCGAAACTATTCGTGTTCCACTTATGTCGGTCATCCCCAGAAAGACGGATGCCTACGCTATCACGTATTTCTCGACCCAGCCGATCATCTGGCTGCTGTTCGTCCTCACAGTGCTGGAACTGTTCCAACTGGTGCTACGAAATCACGTGGGAATTGCATCGCTCGGCCGTAAAGCGCTGTCAATATCACTCGTACTGTCCGCATTGATCTCGGTTTCCACTCTGGTTTTCGAGTTGCAACGACAGGCGCCTGAGTCCGCCTTTCTCTACAATTTCATGCTGCTCGAGCGATTAGTGATGATGAGTCTACTGGTCCTGGTTCTGTGTCTGATCGCGTTTCTGTCCTATTTCCCAGTACCTTTAACTCGAAATGTACGCGTTCACGCGTCGATATTCGCCGCCTTCTTCGCAGTGCGAACTACATTATTGTTTGTGCGGACGTGGTTCGGTCGTGATGTGGTCGCGTCTCTGAATGTGGTAGCTTACGTTGCCATGATCGCATGCCTACTTGCATGGTTCCGGCTATTGACGCTCGAAGGCGAAGCCGCGCCACAAAAAGTAAGGCCCTCGAGCGATTCAGAAGCAAGGTTGCTGGCGCAACTCGATGCATTAAATGAGACTCTACTACGCTCTGCCAGGAAATAGGACTACCCGGAAAATCTGGGTCCAAATCGCGTAAATCGGCATTGCTTTCCGCAAAAGCGTCAGTTATTCTGTTACAGCGAGCGGAACCTCAATGAACTTTTCCCTCTTAACGATCATGTTGTTCGCCTCCTGTGTCGGAGGCGCTATATTGTTGCTGGTGCGACGCTTGACATCGCCAGGCGTTATCTCAGAGTGCGACCCGGAATGGGTTGCGAACTTCTCCGTCGCCAGCTACCGGCCTATGCTCCGTCTATTGAGCGAGGACGATTATAAATTCTTTGCAGCACAGCGTGGTATTACTCCCCAGGCGGTTCGCAGCTTCCGCCAGGAGCGACGCCGTGTTTTTCGTTCCTATCTGCGTACTCTTGTGCGAGACTTTCACCGGCTCCACTTGGCGGCTCGGATGACCCTGATCTATTCCGCAGTGGATCGTCCGGAACTTGCGCAGACGCTTCTGAAGCAGCGCCTCACATTCGCTTGGGCCGTAACAACGATCGAATACCGCTTGGTATTACATACGTTTGGGATCGGCACTGTCGATGTGAGCCAGCTTTTAGGCTCGCTCGAGGATATGCGTATCAACGTCAACTTCCTGGCTGCATCACAGCAACCCGCAATGTAATCGGCAGGATCGAGCCTCCGGGATCGGTCCTGTCCAATATTCTCTCTCAAGGTAGGTGCTTAAGCATCTCCTTCGCCTCACGTAATTGCTCGAATTCCTTCTCTGCAAGCTTAAAGTCGGGCGTGTGCACACATCTGCGCGCGCCTCTATGATCCACGGGATAACGCAAATGAAGCATCTCGTGAAACATCACGTATTCAATCGCGAGACGCGGCACCTTCTCCTGATCGAGCACCCGGCTCAGAACAATCATGTGATGCGAGGGATCGTAGTGTCCCAGGGTCGTACGTGATGGACGCGCGCTCCATCCTAACGCCGGTCTAGTCATAAGTCCGTGAAAATACCGGATATTCAAATCTTCGAATAACTCTACCAGGTCAAACCATTTTCCTTTCGGGTGCCGTATCTGCTTTCTTCCGCGCTCCTTCCGAACGCCATGCAGGGCATGCCGAACATCTTTACGATTAAGGTAAAGCCGATATCGATGGCTATAGCTTCGAGGAACCGGCCGCCGATACAACTTCGAGATTAAAATGAAGGCTAGTGCTTCAAGGATCGGAGCTGGAGCATCTCGCAAAACGTCCGTAAGACGAACCTCTAAAATTCCTGCCTCCAGCCGGATGAAGCTATTGGCGTTTGCAAACGGGCAGAATTTCACTGTCATCATCGGAACCGCCGTTCGAGGTCTAATGACCGAAAACACACGCAGGAAAATTTGTTCCGGTGTCTCGAAAAACAGCGTGCTTTGGACGTTCACAACGTCAGACATGTAACATAGCAATATATACTCAGCCTAGCTTAGGTTTTGCGCGAACGCGACCGTTTTTGAGGAGGATCACCTGTCCAAAGCGAAGATAACTGCCGTTGGCTGCTATACTCCGCCCAACCTGCTTACTAACGACGATTTGTCCAAGATGGTCGACACAAACGACCAGTGGATTTTCGAACGCACCGGCATTCGTCAACGGCATATCGCCCCTCCGGAAATGGCGACATCCGATATGGCTGTAGAGGCGGCAAAGATCGCGCTCGCCAATAGCAATACCGCTCCGGAAGAAGTCGACTGCATACTTCTGTGCACGGTGACACCTGACACAATGTTCCCGTCAACGGCTTGCCTGGTTCAGCACCGCCTTGGCTGCACGCGCGCCTGGGGATATGATCTGATCGCGGCCTGTTCGGGGTTTGTCTACGGCTTGACGACGGCAGCGCACTTCGTGACAGCTGGCACACATAAGAAAGTGCTTGTTATCGGCGCGGATACGATGTCCCGAATTATCGACTACACGGACCGGACTACCTGTGTTCTTTTTGGCGACGGCGCGGGAGCAATGATGGTGGAACCAAGCGACGATGATTCAGGTTTTATCGGTTTCAAAAATGAGATCGATGGTTCCGGAGGGCCATTTCTTTATATGCCCGCCGGGGGGAGTCGGATGCCCCCGTCGCATGAGACCGTGGATCAGCGTCTGCACTGTGTTAAACAAGAAGGTCAGCAGGTTTTCAAATTCGCCGTTCGAAGAATGGCCGAGATCACCGCGGCTCTGCTCGAAGAAAACGGATTCACGACAAAAG
>DASQLD010000117.1:0-7655 GCA_035630195.1 Bryobacteraceae bacterium | reverse complement strand
CCGATAGCGCACATCTCGTTCGCGTTGCCGAGAGCACGCCATCGCCGATACCTCCACGTCTCGCCGGCGATGCGCTTGTAAGCCGCCTTTTCCGCCACATGCTGAGCCGTGATCCAGGACCGGCCGAAAGCCGGAAAGCTTCCGAATTAATGAAGCAAGGAGCGGAAGGCTTGGCAGACCTGCTGTGGATTCTCTTTCTCTCACCGGAGTTCCAGTTGATGCAATGACGCGACGACACTTTCTCCATCGCTCAGGCGCCCTTACGGCAGCAACGCTCGCGGGCGGTCGTCCGGAACAACTCTGGAGTCAGGAGAAACCGCGCCCAATACCGACGGCTGACACCGTCATCCTACTGTGGATGGGCGGTGGCATGGCGCAGACGGACACATTCGATCCCAAGCGCTACATGCCGTATCAATCAGGACTCCGCTCGGCCGATGTACTGAGCACTTTCCCTTCGATCGACACGGCCGCGGATGGAGTGAAGCTGGCAGCAGGTTTGGAGAACATCGCAAAAGTGATGGACCGCGGCATGGTGGTGCGCAGTGTCGTCCCACCTGATTTGGGCCGGATTCTCCACAGCCGTCACCAGTTCCACTGGCACACGGGATACGAGCCTCCGCAGAGTGTCGCGGTTCCCCATATCGGCTCGATCATTGCGCGCACGAGACCTCCGGACCGCCCGGACATTCCGGGCTTTGTCGATATCGGTCAGCCTATCGAGGGCAACCCCGACGCCGAAACGCTCAAGGTCTTCCATAGCGCCGGGTTTCTGGGCAGTGAATTTGCGCCGTTTCTGATCCCCGACCCGCGCGATGCCGTCTCCGCGATGCGCCCGCCGGTCAATATGAGCGCGCTGCGCTTTCGTCGCCGTTTCGAATCGTACCGGTCGATGATGAAGGACAGCCCGGTGATGCGCGAAGCTGGCCAGTATCACCAGGAATCCATGCTCCGGTCCGTTGAAAATGCGCACCGGCTACTGGAATCGCCCGCAGCAAAGGCCTTTGATCTTTCGCTCGAGCCGAAGGAAATCTACGACATCTATAACACAAGCCGCTTCGGTCTTGGCTGTCTGCTCGCGCGACGCTTGACCGAAGTCGGAGTGCGATTCCTGGAGGTGACTACGGAATATATGCCCTTCCAGCGCTGGGACACTCACGTAAACGGCCATGAACGGATCGCGGAAATGAAAAAGGAGATCGACGCGCCCATTGCCCAACTGGTCCGTGATCTCGAGGAGCGTGGGCTACTCAAACGTACGCTCATTATTGTCGCGAGCGAATTTGGTCGCGACATGATGACGGAAGGCAAGCCGGAACGATTTGTCGCCTTCGATAACACGATTCAAGTCCCCGAACGAATGTCGGATCCGAAGCACTATGGAATGCACCGGCACTTTACCGGAGCGCAAAGCGTGCTCATGTTCGGTGGCGGTATGCGGAAGGGCATCGCATATGGCAGGACGGCCGATGAGCGCCCCATGCAGGTCGTCGAAAAACCGATCCCGCTGATAGATTTTCAGGCGACGATTCTCCATGCCGCAGGTGTTCCCGCCGACCTCGCCTACACAGTGGAGAAGAGGCCCGTGTACGTCACCAAAGACGGACGCGCGAAGCCGTTGCTGGATCTGTTTGCCTGAGTTGGCGCCTACATCTTTGGCGCCGCTGCCGCTAGTTTCTCCAGCCGTTGCTGGATTTCACTTTCCGGAATCCACCGGCCAGCGACAACAACCCCGGCGCGCCGCGCGACGTTTGAAATATCTTTGAGTGGATTCGCATTCAGCAGGATCAAGTCGGCTCGCTTCCCTTGCTCAACCGTACCCGTCTCCGACAGTGAATTGAAGTAGACCGCGACGTTGCGTGTGCCGGACTGTAGTATTTCGAATGGAGTGAATCCGACAGAGGCCATCACTTGCATCTCGCGGTGAATTGAGAAGCCGGGCACGCTGAACGTCTGCGGCGAGTCAGTGCCGAGAATAATTCCGGCGCCGGCGTCACGCAGACCCTTCAGTATTTTCCGGCGAAGTTCGATCACGCGCTGCCCCGTCTTCGAACCAACGCCAAAGCCCATGAAGATATTGGAACCGGGTTGGAGCAGCGCATTCTTGGACTTCACCCACTGCTCGACGGTAGTGCGCGGCATGTACCGAACTTCCGGCATGGAATCGCGGATTGCTTCCCCCGTCTCTCCGTTATGGAAGACTTCCCACAGGGCCATCGTCGGGGCGTTCCACACGCCCGCTTGCCGTGTGAGCCGCGCTAAGTCCGCAATCTTCCGCTCATCTACGTTAAAAGGCAGATCGCGGGCGCGCGTCTGGGCGTCCGCGCCGCGCAGTGGGGAGGTGTCAGCCTCCAACGCTTCGAGATAGTTATCCAAGTGATCGATACTTTTCTGGCGGACCGCAATCGCGCGGCGGACACCGACCTCGTTGGGGACGTGGCCGGCAAAGTCGATCTTAACTTCGTTGGCAGTCTTCACGATCGCTTCGTATACGGCAGGGCTGATGCCTTCTGCAATCTTCAGCAGATCGTAACCGGCAGCCTTCTGGTCGCGCACCATTTTCTCGGCGACATCGACTGTCTTGGCGTTGCCGCCAAAAGGCGGACCGGCGACACAGAGACGCGGCCCGAGCAGGTTTCCGGAGGCAACTGCTGCGCGTCGCTCCAGCGCCGAGGGGTTTCCCTGCATGCCGCGAACGGTTGTAACGCCGTTCGCCACGTACAAGAAGAGCATATGCTCGACAAGCTCACGCGACGCGTCTGGCGCAGGCAGATGCCCATGCATTTCCGCCAAACCGGGCATGAGAAACTTTCCGGACGCATCGACCCGCACGGCGCCATCGGGCGCTTTGACACGCGCCGCTGCGCCGATCTGAGCGATGCGCCCATCGCGAATGATGACGGTTTGGCGCTCGAGTATCCGATTGCGGTCCATCGGAAGGATATTGACGTTCTCCAAGGCGACCACCTGGGCCAAGGCACGAGGGTTCGAAGCGAGCGCGGCGAGGATGATGAAGATCACTGGTTTCATAGGAGACCTCTACTTTTTCGCATTGGCAACTAACATCCGGATAATGTTGTCGTGTTTGTTCAGGATGAAGATTTTGCCGTCAGGGCCTTCGCCGAAGCGCATATCGGCTCGCTCCGTCGGCCCTTTTCCTTGCGCGGCAAGCTTGGCCTGGATCAGTTGGAGCAGCGTCTTTGATGTTCCATTTTCATCGAACAGAATGCGCCGGATGGCATCGTGCCCGCCTTCGGGCAGATGATCGGCGTTAACGTACAAGACCTCGCCGCTTGGGTTGTCTGCGAACAACATCTTTCCGGTCAAGTCGGGAATCGCTTTGTGCCTGTAGACGAAGCCGCCGATGATCGCCATACGGCGCCACAGAGTCGGGTCGTCGTGATCGTACTCGACAACGGGATAGGTCATCTTGGGATCGCTGCGTGGGTCAGCCATCCAAACGCGGCCCCGCCCGGCGAACTTGTAGCTGCCTTCCCAGATATTCCAGCCCAGATTGGCGCCCGGCGTTACGCGGCTGATTTCTTCTACGGCGTTCTGCCCGATGTCGGACATGAACATCTGTTTCGTCTTCGAGTCCCAGAACATACGTTGCACGTTGCGGATGCCGTAGCAATAGATTTCACCCAACGCATCGCGGTCACTCTTGACGAAGGGGTTGGAGACGGGAATTCCGTATTTGCCATTGGCACTGTTGGATCCGAAGGGTTCGATCCGTAGAATTTTGCCAAATGCCGACCGCAGGTTCTGCGACATGTTGTGGGGATCACCGCCGGCGCCACCGTCTGCGGAGCCAATGTACAACAGCCCAAAATCGGCGTCGCGCGGCGAGGCCAGCGGGTTGAATGTCACGTGGCCACCGTTATGGTTGCCGTACGGCTGCGCAAAGCGCATGAGCTCGCGCGGCTCACCGCCATCGTACTTCGCCGCGCCCGGGTTCTTCGCCGTCCACTCCAGCAGCACTGTGTCATGCGTGTGTGTCGTAGCGTCTGGTTTGAAATCGGCGGCAGGCGTCATGTTCCGCGTATCGCTGAAGGTGTAAAACTTGCCGTAGCCGCGGCTGCCGCGCCGGTTGAATTGCGGATGGAACACGAAGCTCTGGAAGCCGCGCTCACCTCCGATAAACTGAACCGGCATCTTCCACTCGGGCGCGTTCAGGTCGAGATACTTCGTCATCGTCTTGCCGTTGTAGCTGAGGCTATACAACGGGCCGCGCATGTCGTTCACGAACAGCCGCCGCGTGCCGGGCTCGGTGAGCAGCAGCA
The DNA here is from genome assembly GCA_035630195.1 of Bryobacteraceae bacterium. GTDB lineage: Bacteria > Acidobacteriota > Terriglobia > Bryobacterales > Bryobacteraceae > DASQDN01. Next base: position 3,372 of record DASQLD010000117.1, on the reverse strand, counting down.
TCGGTCGGGATGCCTCGATCAGCCCCGGAATGTCCGGAAGAACAGCGAACTCAGTGTACCGGACGACGATGATGCCGTCCTTCGCGTGAATGGGCGGAAACGGGTTTTGTGTGGGTTGGGAAGATTGTGCAAAAGCAGAAGCGATCAGGATCAGCGCGGCCCCAACCACGCGGGACGTCGGGAAGTTCATTCGATTTTCAGTCTCCATTGGTTGCGATTTGTACCGCAGCCTAAAACTCATCCAAGCAGTTTCGCTTTCGAACTTGGCCGGGGAGCCAATAGAACCATGTTGCCGCAGATGCAGTGATAGATCTCGTCGTCAGGGTTTGCCCGGCTGATGTGATCTGGGCTTAGCATAGCTTCCGCCTGAACATCCAGTAGATGAATCTGCACATGGTCTTCTTTTGCGAACCTGTCGCCGGGGGAAACTTCAGAGCTGAAGCTTTGGGTATAAAGGCGGGAAATCGACGGGCCGTTTTTGCCGGACGTTTCAAGATCCGTTTTGCCTCTCAGTTTGCAATCAACCTCCACAACGGCGGCCCTGCACGATCGAAGAAGCCCTGCATCCAATGACTCCAACCGAGTCAGTTCTTTATGATTTTCCTGATCTGAGGAGTTTGGGCTATTTTGCGAAACGAACCGAATCCCGGAATCGGACAGTTCCGCGGCGTCGTTGCTTTTGGTGCCGCCTTCGGAAGCGGTGGGTGGCTCGAATTGCCGGGTGAGGGGCGCTCCGGAACCGGCTGCGGCGACCAACGGCTTTGGGTCAGGGCTCGTTCTCTGACGCGCGCGTTGCAGCCGCGCCAGGGCATCGAGGGTGCGGAAGAAATCCCGTGAGATGGCTCCGTCGTAACGGAGGTAGGCGCCCCATCGCTCCTCCGGGTTCTTCATGAAGCCGACAGCTATGGCGTTGTGCGGACTGAGATGTTCCGGGCAATCCTCGACAAGCTTTCTTGCGAGAGCGCGTTCTGTGGCAGCGGTGATGTCGAGTATGCCGGTCTCTACGCGACGGGAACGGAGACTGCGCCAGTGGGCTTGGGCGAGGCGCAGGACGAGCGCGTCTTCGGTTGCGTCATGCGGCTGAAAGGATTCGCGAAAACCGCGCAGGACCTCGTCGTATTCATGCGGGTGTTCCTCGGGCAGGACCACGAGTGTTGTGGAGGTCAGGCCGTGCTTGAGGGTGTTGAGGCGGCTGCGTTGTTTGCCGGCTTCCGTGCTAGGTCCACCTTTGCTGCCGTTGCGCCGATTGGCCAAGCGTTGTCGTTCTGATGCCATAGAGTTCCGGTTCTAAAAAGAAAATGGAGCGAGCGCTTCAAGTTGAGCGCTCGCTCCTGTCATGATCTTCGCACGCGGAAATGTGGCTGGGAGGGGGGTGTTGGAGTTAAGTGGTTGGAAAGGGGCGGAAAATATAGTGATGAGGGTTGTGAAGAGGCCGGTAGATTATGGACATTTTTTGGGAGACTTCAGATTGTAGCTGTTGGGAATCGCAGATCACAGGCTGAGTTCTCGCACAGGCGTTTCGGCAACGAGCCGTTCTCAAGTCACGTCTCAGCCGTAGCCGACTACACGTCTAACCGCACGTCTTCGGGGTTGTCAAAGATAACCGGACGGAATCCTTTCCGGCAGTGCTAAGAATTAGTGGAAGTCCTCCATGAGCACGAGATTGCTCCCTTCGCGATCGATCTGGGAATACAGTGCGTACTTACCGTCGGGCGATATGCTGAGGCCCAGGTGCAGAGTATTTGTTATCGTCGTAATCTGCGCATTCAGGGCTGTCCGAAGCGCCAATGAGCGCAGCGTCGCAACACCCCGAGGCTCCCGCCGCAAATAGTAGATCTGTTCCGAAGTAACTGCGAAGCCTCGCGCCAGGACGTTGTCCGCGATTGGGATTTCTCCAGTTCCGTCAAGACTACTCCTGCAAAGCATGGGGTTCGGTCCGCTCTTTGTGTAATACAGGCTTTTTCCGTCCGGCGACTCCAAAGCTCTGAATCCGCCATTCCGGCTCACTTGAATCGCAGCCCCTTCAGAACTGGTACGTTTCCAAATCTCATGACGCCCGGTTCTGGAGGACGTGAAGTATATCCACTTACCATCGTGTGACCAGCTAGGCACTGCGGCATCTGCAGGATCCTCCAGGCGTCTCGGCGCACCTCCATCCGTGTCGACGACATAGATGTTGGGGTGGCCGGCGACTACGGAGTCGAACGCGATCTGTTTCCCGTCTGGCGACCAATAGGGAGTGCCGGTGAGCGGTCCATTGAATGAAGTTAATTGCCGGCAGCGTTTACCATCACTTCCGCAGAGCCAGATTTCCGTGTTACCGGAACGTGCGGACTGAAACGCAATCAGCTTTCCATCGGGCGAATACTGTGGACTCGTATCCCTGGCAGTTGAAGCAATCAGACTCACGGGTGCATCCAGCGGGCCCGTCGCTGAGGACAGTTGCTGGCGCCAAATATTGATGTCACGATCTCCGTGGACTGAGAGCAACCGGCCCCGCGGCGTTACAGCGGGTAAATAGCTGTCTGGTCCTACCGATGCCACTTGCTTCGGCGTCGCCTCTGGCCGCAACCCGATTCTCCATAATCTGGGAATGCCTTCGCGGTTGGAACAATACACAATCTCCCGTCCATCCGGTAGCCAGGTAGGGGACTCGGCATATCGGCCACTTGGGGCCTCCGATGTCAGTTGCCGCGGCTGTCCCTCCGGACGTAAGTCTTTCGAAAGCGCTAATAGATAGAGATCACTGGCGTCAATGGCGTCGTGACGACTGAACACTAGCAAACGGCCATCCGGCGATACGGCCGGACCGGTGTCCCATTTGCCCGTCGTCAAACGTCTCGTCTCGAGGCTATTCGTAGACACGAGCAGCAGACCTAAATTGCTTCTCTCGAGATTACTTACGATCAGATGGCGAGCGTCAGGTGTCCAGGCGAGTAGGCACGCATCGCCTCCCGGTAACCGGCCATAGAGGCTCGGAGAATAGTCTGCCGAGGCGTCAAACTCCATCAGTTTACGTTCCGCGCCACCGAGCGGCGGAACAAGAAATACGCCAAATCTGGATTGTTCCAGGGACCGGATGAAAGCGATGTATCGGCCGTCTGGCGACCACGAAGGGCCGAATTCCGCCGTCGACCCCATAGTCAGGCGGACCGGCTCTCCCGGGCCAATTGAACGGATGAAAATTCGCGGTTCACGTTTATTCTGATCCCATTGAAAGGCGACTTGATTGCCATCGGGCGAGAAGCTCGGCGCCATCGCAAATCCCGGCTCGGTCGTAACCGGTATTATTGCTAGCGGCTGGTCCAGTTGCCGCTTTCCTGCCGGCGATTTCTGGTTTAACTTCCACCAGATACCGGCGGCGCTCAGCAA
>DASQLD010000116.1:0-6842 GCA_035630195.1 Bryobacteraceae bacterium | reverse complement strand
AGTTTAGCGATCTTCTGAAGTTCTGTTGTCGTTTGGGAGCTTGCAGACGTTTTGGGAGGCATTTTGTGGCCGGGCACTTTTCATCAATTTGATTCTTCCCAAAGGTGAACGACTTTAATTATGTCTTGTGACGCATCGCTGAGTACGTCGACTTTAGACCCGTTTTACGATCAAAGCAGTGAGGTCGTCTAGCTGTGGCATCGCCCCTGCAAAGTTCAGGACAGCCGAATGGAGTTCTGAGATCATCGCTGCCGAAGGCTTACCACAATGCGTACGGATTACTTCTTTCAGCCTCTCCTCGCCGAAATCCTCATCGTTTGCATTTGACCACTCCAGGAATCCGTCGGTAACCAGTACCAGAATGTCGCCGCGACCGAACGTCAGCGTCTGTGGGTCGGAGTAGCTGAAGCGTGGCAGCAGTCCCAACGGTATTCCCTGTGGATCGTAAGTGCGAAAACTATTCTCATCCGATGAATAAAAAAGCAATGGTCCATGACCGGCTGAAATCAGATGGAAAGTGGCATCACGGGGGTTTAGAAGCCCGGCTGCCAGGGTAACGAACTTCTCGGTCGGAAGGTCCTGGTGCAGCAACTGATTCATATGGCCGAGGAAACTGCGCAGATCCGGCTCCGTGACGAAGCCCGCCCGAGCATACGCGCGACAAGAGGCCATGCAGAGCGCGGAACCAATGCCATGACCCGTTACATCCGCTACCGTGACGGCGAGGCGTCCATCCGCAAGCTGCTGCCAGTCAAAGTAGTCACCGCCAGTCTCATCCGCTGGTTTATTCCACCCTGCAATGTCGAAGCCATCGATTGCCGGGACAACTGCTGGGAGTAGTCCTTGCTGAATTGATCTGGCGACATTCAGGTCCTGCTCGAGCCGGGTTCGGCTCTCAGCTTCCCGAAGAGCGGCAACAACATGGAGGCGGATCTGCCGGGCTACAACGCCAGCGGTGAATCCGCCCACGAGGAGAAACACTGTATACGAGAAGGCGCTCCCGTAAATCAACAGCTCCTCACCCCTGGTGACTTCCGGGAACCTGGAAAATATGTAAATCGCTACACTTACGTAACCGGCCGCCGAAAAAACGCCGGCTAATCGGCACAGGCTCGGGTTGAGGTGCAGAGTGGAAAGGATGATGAAAAGGAAATACCCAAGGACTGCCGGCGATGTCAGCGCCCGATGTGAACCGACCATCGGTGTGTAGATCTGCAGAAAGATCGCGGCTGTGGCAAAAAGCGATTCTACGAAAATGCTGGCCTTCCAGCTAGCAGGTGAAACGTCCCGGCCAGATCCTATGGCTCGTCCAACGAATCTGAGCCACAGTGCTTCGTAGGCCGTCATTACAGCGAGGAGCAATGCAAACGGCCACGCCTCGCCCCGGTGTCCCTGCGCGAGGGACATCCCTCCGCGGATCAATACCAACACCAGCAAACTGCCGAAGACGCCGAGAAGCGCGAGGACCCGGGCGCGTTCGCTCCGCAGGATTGCGAGCTGGAAGGTTTCGGACTTAAACTCTGAATCGACGGTTGGCTCACCCATTGTGATCTGTCTCATCACCGACCGGTCTTTCCAGGTTCAGATCGATTCCAAGTGAGGGCGGAAGTGAGCGACAGACGCGCGAAGGTCTCCATTCTCATGTCGAATGATGCAACCTAATGACGGGCGATTCAGTTTCTCAACGGCGCTCATCCGTCGGAGGGTAAGGGCTTGAGTCCTTAGCAGCGACTGGCTGCGGCCCAGTTCCAGCCCTCGAGACCAGACGCGCCATGAAGACGGCCATATAGAGTGTTCCTGCCAGCGCTTCCAGTTGCGAGAGAGAGCGCGCAAACCTGGCAACGGGAGTGACGTCACCGTATCCAAGAGTAGCCAATGTTATGAAGCTGAAATACATCAGGTCGGGCACACCTGACGCATCCAGTTTCGTTGTGTTGACTACGAAACAGCCGGGATCCAGCATCACCATCAAGTAATAAATGCATCCGAATGCGAATCCCAGCATGAGATATACCGAGATGCCCGCATAAATCTGATCGCGGGTGATGTAATTTGCGTGCAGCACGTATCGCAGGACACAGTAGATGCAATAGCAGATCAATATCGATGTCGTCGCCAGCGCCAAGCCCACCGCATAGCGATACGGAGTGGAGTTCTCCGTCAACGAAACGGCCCACAATGTTAAACCAATCTGGATAACAGCAAGCGCGATAGCGCTTCTCACGCTCGACCTTCCTGGACGGACAACGGCGACCCCGGCTACGAAGACGCTGGCAATTACCGCAATCAGGAAAAGCGGCCGCGTCATGTCTTCCAGAACAGGGAAGAGCATCAGCAGCAACAGCAGAATGCCTAAAAAAAAACGGCTCCCGTGCAATGCTGGGCGTGTCATGGCACGTACTGCTGCCAGGCGGAGCAGAGGACTTCGTGACGCGCCTCCCGTGCAGGTGAGACCTTCAAGCTGGAAATCCGAATGTATTTCGAGGTTTGCATGACGATGGCTCTCGTTTGAAGTTGAGGACGAGTTCCCCTTTGTAAGCTGGTTCTAAAGTAACAACGTATTGCCAGATCATGCGACTACACTTCTGAGGTGTGACACCAAGACGGGTATAGGCGGTGAAGATACCGGGTTCCTTTCCGTGAGGCCCGCGCGCAGTGGGTGCATAGCGCGATGCGTTGCAACACGATTGAATAGAGCGTTGATCGTAAAAGCCGAGAGGGTTTCGATGTTTCTGCACCGATGCTCCCATCTGAGTTCGGACTCGGCTAGCACGCAGGAGAGACTTGCGTCGAACACCTTGCCAAGCCTATTGGGAAGGTGTTTCTTTCCAGTAATTCGCCGACCGTAGTTCGGATCTCGCCTGCAACTCGGTAGAATTCCGGGCCTATGTCTGCTGCTTGCGTGAGGGCAGACGGCAGGGCCGCTTTCTGAAAGCGTTTACACGTTCACCACGGATTTGGCTACGCGAGAAGTGTCGGGTCCGGACGCCGTCCCTGAAGCGTTGTCCACATTCGCCATGTGCATGAGAAGATCGAGAACCTTGCAGGAGTAACCCCACTCGTTGTCGTACCACGCAACGAGTTTTACGAAGTTATCATTGAGTGCGATGCCGGCCTTGGCATCAAATACACACGTGCAGGACTCGCCGATGAAGTCGGTGGAGACCACGTCATCTTCGGTATAGCCCATGATGCCCTTCATCGGACCTTCAGAGGCGGATTTGATGGCGGCCTTGATCTCGTCATATCGAGCCGGCTTGGCCAGACGGCAAGTCAAATCGACGACAGAGACATCTGCGGTGGGAACACGGAAAGCCATCCCAGTTAACTTGCCATTCAGTTCGGGGATTACTTTACCAACCGCCTTTGCCGCTCCTGTGCTCGACGGGATGATGTTTGTTGAGGCGGCACGACCTCCTCGCCAATCCTTCTTCGAAGGACTATCGACCGTTTTCTGCGTAGCCGTGGTGGCATGTACGGTGGTCATCAGGCCTTCTACAATCCCAAAGCTGTCGTGTACAACTTTGGCTAAGGGAGCAAGGCAATTCGTGGTGCATGACGCATTCGAAACAATGGTCATGTCCTTGCCGTATTTATCCTGGTTCACGCCCATAACGAACATCGGGGCATCTTTCGAAGGCGCAGTGATTACCACCTTGCGTGCGCCGGCTGCCAGATGGGCATTGGCGCCCTCAAGCGTGGTGAAGACACCAGTAGATTCGACAACATAGTCTGCGGCGCAAGAGCCCCAGGGAATCTCCTCAGGCTTCATTGCAGCGTAGACTTCGATCGGCTTGCCATTCACTATGAATTTGCCGTCGCGAGCCTCTGCGGAACCTTGGAAGCGGCCGTGCACGGAGTCATACTTCAACATGTATGCCATGTACTCCGCGCCGATGAAAGGGTCGTTTATGCCCACAACTTGAACATCGGGGCGGTTCATAGCGGCACGAAAAACCAGACGTCCGATGCGGCCAAAACCATTAATGCCAATTTTAGTTGCCATATTTTTCCCTATCTTTTTATTGCTCAACTTTTTCCTCGGAGATCAATGATCTCCATTCTGTAGACGGCTTCTGAGTCCAATTGGCTGTGCTCGTGCGCCAACACCGCAAGATCCGCGCTAAGTCCGCGATCCTGCAGCCACCGTCTGGAGTAGGCGCTCCATTCCTGCGGCGCTTCCGGTTCATAGGTGGCGAACACGCCAGAAGAAAACTGCAAATGCCGGCAAGTGGCTTCTTGAAAACCTACAGCGATGATCCAGACCGGGAGTCGGAATCGGGCTATACTCCGTACGGCCGCGCCGTTATGCGCAGGAACAAACACGAAGGCGTTCGATGCATATTCGAGAACCCTCTCAACCGCTAAGTCAATGAGTTTCGCGGCCGGAACTTTGTCTTTGAGGTCGATTCCTCGAAACATTTCCTTGGGACCAAAATTCTCTCGGAAGGGCTCGGTGGCAGCCGCAATTCGTGCGAGCGTCGCCACTGCCTCCACGGGATAGGCGCCGACGGCGGATTCTCCTGAGAGCATTACACAATCTGTGCCGTCCAGGATGGCGTTGGCCACATCGGTCGCCTCGGCGCGAGTCGGACGTCGGTTGGTGGTCATGGACTCCAACATCTGAGTGGCGGTGATCACCGGCTTGGCGCGCATGTTGGCGAGACGCATCACCCGCTTCTGGATAATTGCCATCTGCTCAATCGGCATCTCCACGCCTAGATCGCCTCGCGCGATCATAACGCCGTCGGCCGCATCTATGATTTTGTCAATGGAAGTCAGCGCTCGCGAGCGTTCTATTTTAGCGATGACGAAGGGATGATAGCCAAGGTCCGCGGCTGCCTGGCGTACGGCCAGGATGTCCTCCGGTTTCTCCACAAAAGACTGGCTCACTGCATCTACACCGCTTTCGAGAGAGAATTTCAGGCAATCGTAATCGTGTTCGGTGAAGGCGCTGATGCCGAGATCAATGTCCGGCAAGTTAAGGCCTTTTCGGGACCGTAACTCGCCGCCAACGATGACACGACAATGGACGTCGTTCCCTACGACGCTGCTCACCTCCAGCTGAATGAGACCATCGTTGATGTATAGCGCGTTACCGGGCTTGACAGCTTGAGCAAGGCGCGGGAAGGTCGTCGAAACGCATGTCTCGTCGCCAATGATGTCACGGTCTGTGAGCACAAAGACGCTGCCCGTCTTCAGGTCGACTGCCTCCTGCTTAAGATTGCCGATGCGCATCTTGGGTCCGGGCAAATCGGCCATGATCGCAATGCGGCGCCCAGTGGAGTGCTCCGCCGCTCGTAGGTTTTCGATGACCTCCCGATGACCCGAGAAATCTCCGTGGGAGAAATTGAGCCTTGCTACGTTCATTCCGGCGAGTATCATCTGCTCCATCACCGGCCGAAAGCGCGAAGCCGGACCGATGGTGCAAACTAATTTTGTCTTATGGGTGGGCCAGGATGCGCCTCTCCTTCCCTGAGAAGTCATGGCAGTCTCACCGCCTAGCGCGTCGGGTATTGCGGGGAGGGTTATGGAATCTGTCACTCCGGTGTCCATTTGAGGCTGTTTCATAGAACCCGCGCAAGTTTCGTGGGAGACACGTCGCCAGTTTGTGTCGGCTTGAAAAGATGATTCTTTTGCATGGCAGATTGACCTAAAAAAATGCGTTGCAAGTACACTCAGTCATCGCGGAGAGTTTAGATACGCGATCAGGTCCGACATTTGCTTCTCCGTTAAACGTGGCCAAGGAATGCCCATCTGCTTAGTTTTTTCGAACATTGAGGGACCATGGCGCCAGAGAGAAGCGACCATCGAAACTGACGAGAACTGGCCCATTTTTCCTGAAAGATCGGGAGCTCCTCCTGAGCTCGAGTGGCATGTTGTGCACGACTTTCCGGTAAAGACCTTCCGACCGGCTTGGGGATTGCCGCGATCTTCGAAGTATTGTTCTGCCCAGATGTAGCTGAGAAGCTGGGACATTTCTCCGGGCTCGAATGTCTTCGCCTGCCCTGCCATTTGAGGAGAATGGTTCCACATCGCGACGGCGATGTCGGTAAGTGTTCTCCCGCGAAGGCGATCCTTCAAGTCCAGTTCGCCCTTATGGCAGCTCACGCAACCCTTGGACTCGAAGAGAGCTTCACCGGATTCGTTCCTAACCGTCTGGAATCGTGCCGGACGGCCGCGCATCTCTTTGAGGTTCCTTAAATAGACGAGAATGTCCGCCAGCTCTTGCGCACTAAGCCTTTGCCATGGGATATTCTGGCGAGCCATTTCCTCACGCATCGGCCCGGAGTGGTTCCACATCGACTCGGCAAGCGCAACGGGGTTCTGAAGAGACTGCCAACGCGAGACCGGTGGCGCCGCTGCGATCTTAGCATCGCTGATCCCGTGACAATCGGCGCAGCGACGAGCGGCGAACGCACGTTTCCCTCTGGCAGCATCTCCCGGCCTGTCGAAATATCGGGCCGAGTAAAAGAATGCAAAGAGATCGGCGGCATCCTGTTCCGATAGCTCCGGAACATCGACGCCCTTCTGCCGCATCGCCGACCACATCGTCGGTCCGTGATTCCACATTGTGCTGGCAAGCAATGCAGGGGTAAAATTTCGATCCACGATGCGACCGAGGTCTGACGCGGTTGTGCCTACTCCTTTTCCCTGAACGCTGTGGCAACGAACGCAGCCTTGTTTCTGAAAGATCTCCTGCCCTCGCTGCGAATCCGCGGATGGCAGCGAGGCGCCTAAGCCGATCGTCAATGGAACAAAAATTAGGATTGTGCGCACGGGACCTCCTATCTGCTCATGCGAATTCCCGTGGTGATCAGGTGTGCTCGGAAACCTTCATA
>DASQLD010000115.1:0-5840 GCA_035630195.1 Bryobacteraceae bacterium | reverse complement strand
CGGAGACTCGAAAGGTGGTGCCTTCGCCAACTTTGCTTTCGACTTGCACCGTTCCACCATGGAGTTTGACGACCTCCTGCACAAGCGAGAGACCGATGCCTGTACCTTCGTGTGAGCGTCCGCACGTGTGTTCCACTCTATAAAACCGGTCAAATAAATGCCCCAGCGCGGCTTCGGGAATACCCGTGCCCGTGTCCGAAACGGCAAGTTCTACGGTGGAGGTGAACTCACGTAGAGTGACACGAATCGCTCCTGCCAGTGTGAACTTAAAGGCATTCGAGATCAGGTTCAATACCACCTTTTCCCACAGCAAACGGTCGATGTAGACGAGCCCAGAAAGTGTTGGGCAGTCGACGAAGAACTGCAAACCAGCCTTCTCGGTGGCGGAACGGAAGGAGCTTGCGTAGTCAGCCGTGAGCGACGCCAACTCGAGCGGTTCGAAATGTGCCTTTTCGCGTCCTGCCTCCAGGCGGGAGAAATCCAAAAGCGCATTCACTAGACGCAGCAGTCTCAGTCCGTTCCGGTAAATGAGATCCACCTCATCTCGTTTTGCCGTTATGCTGTCCGTCCCGCCCGCCATCAACTCTTCCAAAGGGCCGAGCATCAGCGTAAGTGGCGTCCGAAACTCGTGACTAACGTTTGAGAAAAACTGCGTCTTGGCGCGGTCGAGCTCTGCTAAAGCATCCGCTCGGCGACGCTCTTCTTCATAGGCGCGGGCATTCGAAATGGCCGTGGCGAGTTGCCGCGCGACTAAATCATAAAAACCGCGATAGGCCTCGTCGAGAGGGAGTCTCGGACTGACTCCCGCAATCAAAACACCGGCGCTCCGGCCGTGCCCCGGCCGCTGAATGGGCAACACGAAAGCTCTTGACGGCAGCTCCGGATAGGGGCCGCAAGAAGTCAGGCCCAACTCAACAGCAAAGTGCTCAACAACCTGCGGTTGACCTGCGTTCAGCGCGTGGCTAACCGGCCACACTTCATCCGATCCCCTGAGCCGGATTTCTGCGGGGCAGGCCCGACAGCCTTCCTCCACACCACTGCTTCCTACAAGTTGCACTTCGTCGCCTGCCTCGTTTACCAGGTACAAGAGTGTGAATGGGAAGTCCAACTCGTTTTCGGCCAGTACGGCCGCCGCCGATGCGCACGCCTCTTCGAGCGTAGAAGCATTTGTCGTTCGCGCAGCAAGGTCACGAAGCGCCTGTGTTCGACGCTCACTCAACATTTTGGCCGTGGTTTCCGTGACGGGATGGAACAAACCCCCGACGCCACCACTTTCATCCCGGATGGGACTGAATGAAAACGTAAAGAACGTCTCTTCCAAGTAGCCGTTCCTATCCAGGAACATGCGTTGGTTTTCGAGAAATCGGGCTTCACCTTGTTCTGCTGCCTCGAAAGCCTTCCCGATAGCCGGCCAAGCGGATGCCCAGCATTCCCGAAAGTCCTGACCCATGGAGTACGGGTGCTTCGCCCCGCAGATCGGCCAGTACCCATCGTTATAGATCTGCGTACGGTGCTCTCCCCAGGCGATGGAAATCGGAAAGTTAGAGGCAAGGCAGAGACTGACCGTCGTACGAAGACTTTGCGGCCAATGCTCGATTGGTCCGAGCGGTGTTTCGGACCAATCTTTCGCCGCGATCGCTTTCCCCATTTCGCCGCCACCAGTGAGAAAGTCAGGAGTCGCATCGACAACTGGGTGGCGGCTCAAGGGGTTCACAGACATAAAAGGATTTACCTCTGACCCCGTTGTTGGCGTTTACAGTCGATCTGGCGTGGAGTTGCCGGGCTCTTTTCTGTGAAGTCCCCTAGCTTCGTAGGCATACTAACCATTTAGTACTAGATTCGCACGGGAGCTGTCGCCGTTTTGTGCGTACCGTGCCGCTGCTTACTATATCAACTTGGTCCGACGCCGCATCGGTCTTCTGGTTTTATAAACGATTATCCAGAGATTTCCAGCTTGGCCGGCCCGCCTGCAATAAAATGCTCACCCACCATGGGCCAGTAACGGTTTTCGGAAATTTATATTCACCTTTATTTGTAACAAAACTCCCCCAAAATCCAGCGAAACTCACTAACTCGCATGCCACGATAAAAGCAGGAGATATATGTCAACAGCCGCTACCGCACGTATCAATGGAGCCAAATCCAACGGTCCAATCACCGCCGAAGGAAAAGCCAAATCTTCACAAAATAGTTTGAAGCACGGCCTAACCAGCAGCCGCGTCGTCCTTCCGCACGAATCGCAGGAAGCCTACGACAAGCTCGAAGCCTCACTCATCAACCGCTTCAAGCCCGCTGACGATCTCGAAAGCGAACTCGTCCAGGAAATGGCCGCCGCCCGCTGGCGCCTCCGCCGCATTGAGGCCATGGAATCGGCTCTCTTCAAGAAGGCCATCAAACAGCACGAAGAATCCGGCACGTCCGACGCTGTCGATGCCGCCTACGCGGAAGTCGCTGAATCGAAGTCCTACCGTATGCTCGTTCGTCATGCCGCCCAACTCCGCCGAGCCTACGAAAAGGCCTGGAAAGAGATCCAACTCCTTCAGAGTCAACACGACACAGACGAACAAGACGGATTACAAAACGAACCCAGCGACGCCGCCTTCTTCAAACGCCAACTGGACGCCGTCATGTTCGGGCCGCTACCCGTCGCGCGTAACGTCATGCCGATCGACAGTTCAGAACTCCGCTCATGACGAGCAGTCAGGTTCTGCCCAATAACGTCCGCAGTCGATCGCGCCAGGAGTAGCGCAGGATAGTCCGCCGGTTCATTCCCTGGAACTCCCAGCCATCTGCGCCATGATCAGCGGTCGTGACACGCCGGAAGAATGCAGTTCGCGCGGCAACTTCTTCGAGGACGACCGACGATTCCTTTTCAAGAAAACGAAACAGCTCGTAGACCGATGGAATCTGGATGTCATCTAAGACAAGCCATCCGCCCACTTTGAGCCGGGGAAAGAGATAGGCAAATTCAATTTGCGGTAACGGATACGCATGGGGACCATCGAGCAACACGATATCGACGTCGCCATCAAAATCATATCGAGGTAACGTATCTTTGCTCTCTCCTTCGACAAACGTTACGGTTTCCTGCTGAAGGTCGGGCTGCATGCGCAGTCCGGTGATCGTAAGTTCTGATCCTTCGATCGCAAAAGCCGTGTGACGATCACTCGCATGCGATAGGACAATTGTGCTGCCGCCGCAGCCGGTTTCTACCGAGCTTCGGAAAGGACCGCGCCGCAGCAAGCCCGCAAGAGCCACGGGGGCCATCGCATCCCATGGATGGAACTGGCTGGCGCGAGACACTAATTCGGGATTGTTCATCCGCTCCCAGTATCCGTCGGCGCCACAATGTTGAGTTGAGATATACGCTCCTTCAGATAGTGACGCTCCTTGGTCTTGTCCTTTGCTTGCTCACGGAATGCTTGAGCGTTCTAGATTTCGTCAAGCCGATCCCCCTCATCATGGCGTGGGCGATTGTCGCAGCGGTTGGAATCTCATTGCGCCGGCCACAGATCAGGATGCCGCGTGAACGTCCCGCCCCTATCGTTGTGGTCTGCGCCGTGGGATGTATTGCGATTGCCGCTGTCACTGCAGTGCTGGCCATTGTGAGTCCACCGAACAGCGCCGACGCAATGGCTTATCACATGCCCCGCGTCATCTATTGGGCCGAGCAGGCAAGCGTTCGTTTTTTTTCGACCCACTATCTGAATCAGATCATGCTCCAGCCGTTTGCCGAGTATGTTTCCCTGCATCTCTACCTGCTCTCCGGCGGCGATCATTTAGTCAATCTCATTCAGTGGTTCGCCTCTGTGGTCAGCGTTGTCGCAGTCTCGCAGGCCGCGGCCTTCTTCGGAGCCAATTCGCGGGGACAAGCGATCGCTGCGTTGTTTTGTGCAACACTCCCGTCCGGCATCCTAGCCAGTTCCGGCGCCAAGAACGACTATGTATTGGCGATGTGGATGGTGATCGCGGTTTGTTTCGCGTTCCGCTTTGCCTCGACATCCCGGCTGATCGACGCGTTCTTCCTGGGAGCCGCTTGCGGCTTGGCGATGTTCACCAAAGGAACTGCATATGTTTTTCTTCCCTTGCCTGTTTGCGCTGTCCTGATCGCGCGCTGGCGGCCTTCGAGAAGGAGCGCTCTCACGGGAGCCGGAGTGGTAGTAGTTTGCGCAGCGGTCATCAACGCGCCGCACTTCGTCCGTAACTACGAGCTCAGTGGGTCGGTCCTGGGCTTTGATTCGGCGCACGCCGATGGATTCTTTCGGTGGCGAAACGAAACGCTCGGCTGGAAGCAGACTCTTTCGAATGTGGTACGGAACGCCTCCGAACAACTAGGAGCGCGTAACGCGCGCTGGAACCAGAGCGTTTACAACGCCGCGCTTTCAATCCATCGAAGCTTCGGCATCGATCCGAATGACCCCGCCACAACTTGGCGTTGGACAGTATACGAGCGGCCCAAGAATGCGAATCACGAGGCAAATGCGCCAAACCGCTGGCATCTGGTGGCGCTCCTCGCGATTGCCGCTTTTCTCGCCTGGCGAGCACTTCATGGGCGCGATCGCGATAGAGCGCTCTACGCCGCAGCCTTGCTTGTAGGCTTCTTGGCATTCTGTGGATACCTAAAGTGGCAGCCATTCATGTCCCGGCTCATCCTTCCTTTATTCGTGGCAGCTTCTCCAATGGCAGGGATATTCGGCGAAATACGGCCGGCCAAAGCGGCTCTGGTCTTGCAGGGATTGTTGTGCCTGTTGCTTCTTGACGGATCGCGATTGCCGTTGACTCAGAACTGGGTGCGTCCGCTCCATGGACCGGCAAGCGTTCTGAAAACACCCCGCAGCGACCAATATTTTGCCGACATGTCGGCTTGGCAAAACAAAGACTCCTTCCTACGCTCAGCCGATCTCATCGCTCGCACAGGATGCGACACGGTCGGAATCGATATGAATAACTTTCAGATCGAATATCCGCTCATCGCGCTCGTGCGTGAACGTCGGCCCTCGGCGCGCTTCGTTCACACGGGTGTTGCCAATCCTTCCATCCGCTATCGTCTACCTGTTGAAACACAGCCTTGTGTTGTTGCTTGTCTCGATTGCCTGGAGGACAAGCCGAGGCGGAGTCTCTACCAATCATTCTCTAAGTCAGAGCCCTTCGGAAGATTTGTCGTCTTTCTAAAATGAATCGGCGACATGAACGATCTTCGGAGCAGCCCGCAGCGGGCCCAATAGCGTGGATCGAAACGCGGAGAAAGGTTCGCGCTTGATCATGGATCGCAACACCGCGACAGGCATTGCGCTCAGATCTTCTACGGCAAGCAGGAAGTCCGAAGGCGCCGCATTCACGGAGCCCGATATCACTTGGTTACGTAAGATCAACTGCAGCACTGAGACTTCGAGTGCGGGCGTGACGCCTAGTAAGACTAAGACTCCAGCCGAGCCGAGAGACGCGATCGCAAGGTTTGCCGCGGCGTGCGCCCCCGAAGCTTCAATAGCGATGTCGTACTGACCTTCCGGCTTGGTCCGATAGTTTGCTCCGGCAGCTTCGGCGAGCTTTGCTCGCTCTGAATTAGGAGGCTCGAGCGACGTGACCGTGACTTCCACTCCACGAATCCGCAATACCATGGCTGTCAGCAATCCAATCGTTCCCGCTCCCAGAACGATCGCTGTTTCCGGCTGACCGGGATGCATGCGAAACGCGTTTTCGACCGCTTTCTCCACCACGCTCAACGGCTCCACCAGGACGGCGTGTTCCCGAATCGCATTGGGAATCAGGATCAAATCGCCTTCGTCATCCACTGCGCGTTCCGTGAAATATCCATGCGCGCCGACGATGCCACGCTCCGT
>DASQLD010000114.1:0-4520 GCA_035630195.1 Bryobacteraceae bacterium | reverse complement strand
CGGCATACGCTTAGTATGCACTTGCCAATATTATTAGTAAAGATATTTCAGATACAGATGACTAGTTCCGTTTCGTGTGCTACTGCTTCCATGGACTCACGTTGAAGACATCCAGACCAACTCTATTCTACGAGAGCTAAGCGGCCCAGGTATCTAGGGAAGTCGGAGGCTCGAATCCCGAGTCTCGTGCGATTATAAGAGGGATAATGCTGCGAAATCACAGAGTAGTCCGCTGTATGGCGCTACTGCTGTTGTTGTTTGCGGCCGTTGACTTGTTCGGGCTCGACCTCTTCGTTCCCGCTTTGTGCGATTCTCTTTCCACATCTGCAGACGAAGATGATTGCTTCTGTTGCTGTGGGCACATCGTATTCAAGACGGCGCCACGGTTGGCTACTGCAGGCTCGCGGCCTTCCGATACACCCCCGCTAAAAGTGCGGTTCACCTCCAGCGATCGCGGTTCGATTTATCGTCCTCCACGCGCCTGATCTCCTCATCGCGACACATACGGCTGTTGTTTTCAGGAGATTGCTATGCACACCATAGGTGTATTGTCAGTGTCCGCGGCGGTGGTATTTCTGCCGTCCGCTCTCCAGGCGCAAGGTTCAAGCACGCACGTCGGAGTGAACGAGCTTGTTCGGTTAGCACTCGAGAATAATCGTGAGCTCGCGGCGTCTGGCCGGAACTCGTCCCCTGCCTATTGTCGAGTTTTCCGGAACCACCGGACGGCCGTTGGGAACCATCGGCGAAGAACAATACTCGGCAAGCTACAACTACACCATCGAGACGGGAAACAAGAGGTCGCGTCGAATTGATGTTGCCGACTTGGGCATCGCGCTGGTCGGGGCCGAGTTGGAGGGACGATCCCGGGAACTCGTCTTCGAGTTGGCCGTTCTTTATGCCGGTGCAACCGCCCAGCAACGAAAGTTGGCGCGGTTGGACCAGCTCACTGAACTGAACCGGGAGAATCTCCGTTTGACCGAGGCTCGGGTAAAAGAGGGAGACGCCGCTCCACTGGAACAACAGCTTCTGTCCGTAGACATTCACCGTACGGAAGCTGAGCGATTGTCTGCTGCCGGTCAGCTTGAAGCGATGCTGATCGGCTTGAAGCAGCTTGCCTGGATCGCCCCCTCTGAGCCGTTGAACTTGTCGATGGTTCCCGTTATCGCACCGGTCACGGACCTTCAAACTCTTCAACAGCAAGCAGCAAAGGAGCGGCCGGACTTAGGATTGCCCGCCTAGCTGAGCAGCAGAGTGGATCAGAGGCAACGCTAACGGTTGCACAGGGCGTGCCGGACATAGGCTTAACGGCGAACTACGCGCGCCAGTATTCACGCTTCGACGACCAGTTTGGGTTGACTGCGAGCGGTGTACCAACGCAATTGCGCGATCGCGATGATGTGCTCACATTCGGAGTTCAGCTCCCGATCGGAACAAGGAAACGAAATCAAGGCAATGTGGAAGCCGCCAGCGCGAGAGCGGCGGCGGTGAGGCTTCGCCGCGAGTATCTGGAAGCACGTGTCGCTGCCGAAGTTGCTGCGGCGCATCGCAAACTACGGCGGTCCAATCGGCGGCTGGCTGTTATGGATCTACGGGTTGTCGGACAAGCTGAGAAGAATCTTGAGGTGATCCGTCAGGCCTACCAACTGGGCCAGTACAGGCTTCTGGATGTTCTCGCCGAACAACGCAGAGTTGTCGAAATGCAGCTGGCTTTAATTGATACCCAAGCGGAACTCGCCAGATCGATTGCGGACTTGAGCGGTCGGTTGGAGGGAATATCCAATGAATTACGCCGGTAGTGGTGGGATTGCTCCTTATTCTTGCGAGTTGCTCGAGGAAGACCGAGCCGAAAACCGCCATGCACGAGGATCACAAAGAAAACGTAGGCCAAATCGGGTTGGAGGCGCAGAAGCATATAGGACCGCAGGTGGTTCCTGTCGCTATGACGAATATGACGGAGTACCTGCAGGTAACTGGAACCGTTCAGCCCATCGACAGCAGAATCGTTCATGTTCGGCCACTCGCTCGGGGGCGGATTACAAGTGTGAGTGTTCGCCTCGGAGACCGGGTCCGAGCTGGCCAAGAACTGGCGCGCATGGAGAACATGGACGCGAGTGATGCTGCTTCCGAGCTGATATCTGCTCGTGCGGAACTACAGCGTCTCCGCGTGCTTCTTGCGGCGCAGATGCGGCAGACCGACCGTCAGAGGAAGTTATCTGAGATCGGCGCGGTTCCGGGCAAAGAATACGAAGGGACACTTGCAGAGCAGCAAAGTACGGAAGAAATGATACGGGTCCAGGACAGCAGGATCGCGGGGCTTAGGGCTAAATTGGGCCGCTTTGGGGTGAAGGACGCTGCGGTTACAGGTACGACCACAACATCTACGCAAGCGCCCTTCACGGGCGTTGTCACGAAAACGGAAGCCTTGCCGTCCCGGACGGTTCTCATCGGCCGTATTCGTAAAGATGCCCGCCTGTTTGCTCGACCGACTCCTGAACAGGAAAATCATGGCCGCAGTCGTCACCGCTGTTACGGCGATCCACTACCCACGCCAGAGCAGTACCGCCAAAGTCAATCGCTTGGCTGGAAACGGATTCGGGCCTTCGCCGCAGGCAGCACTCATACCTTCCACGTTAAGGCGTTGCTCCCCTCCGCTGGAAACAAGCCGGCGGCGAGCGTCAATACAATTGCTGATTGTCCGAGCCGTTCCCTATCGACTCCGCAAATGGGGGCCGCTGAGCTATCGAAGACCCGCCTATCTCATTTGTACTGACCCGGCGTTGTCACCGCAACAGATCCTTCAGGCCTATTTGTGGCGCTGGGAAATCGAAGTCAACTTCCGTGACGAGAAGACTTTGCTCAGCCTCGGGCAGCCGCAGGTCCGGATCGAACCTGCCGTTCGCACCACCGCACTTCACCGCTGCCGCTTAGCACACAGCCATTTGCCTTGCCTGGCTGGCAGCGTCCTAATCCCAAACGCCCAGTCACCAGAATCACCACTCAGCAGGCCATTGCACTATTTCGAGCTGACCTCTAGGCCTCGGCACTCGGCCTAACAAATAAAAGTGGCTTCGTTGCATCATTAACTCCTGCAACGAAGCCACTCAAACCCTTCAATGCCCTGCAATCCGCCTTGTTGTATGCGTCAGGATAGCCAAACACGAGAAAAGGGGCGGCTCGTAAGAGCCGCCCCTTTTTTATGTTTGACGCTGTAGTTAGCGATCGATTGGACCGCCGACGAGTCTGGCAACGACTTCGTCTACAGACAATTCGTCGACATCACTTTCGATGTTGTCGTCGATTTCCTCGACGGCTAGCGGATTGTCCTTATCGACCTTGCGCTGGACGCGTTTGGCGGCCTTTTCCTGCTGTTTTTCTTTCCTGGCTTGTTCTTTCTGACGTTTCTTAAACGATTGGGGTCCGCGACCGGCCATGGCTGCTCCTTTTGCGACTGCTGCGCAGATGTTTGGTGCTCCGACGATGTCTCGAAGCCACTTAAAATGTCACGCCGCCGCTAAAACTAAAGCTGGATAATTCGGCGCAACACCAAATGAATACCTTCGAATAATAACGCTGCCTTTGTCAGACCGCGCTGACGACCTGAAGCTCAGGGGTGCGGCGCGATCGAAAGCGCTCGCGGTGAGACGGATACGCGCAAAGACACCTCTATAATAGCACTTTGCACGCCATTCTACCGCATATGCGGGTAAAGTTAGCGCTGAATCCGGGCCGAGCCGCCCTTGGCGAAGGCTCGAACCTGGTCCAGGGAGGCCATGGTGGTGTCGCCGGGGAAGGTTGTCAGTAGCGCTCCGTGAGCCCAGCCGAGTTTAATCGACTCTTCCGGCGATTCCCCGTTCAGTAAACCGTAGAAAAATCCTGACGCGAACCCATCGCCGCCGCCCACGCGGTCGAGAACATCGAGTTCCGCAGTCGGAGCAACGTATGTCTTGCCGTCGATCCAGGCGACGGCGCCCCAGCTATGCCGGTTGGTGGTGTGGACCTCACGAAGTGTGGTGGCGACTACTTTTACCTTCGGGAACTTCTTGACGACGCTATCCATCATGCCGAAGAAGGTACTGGGGTCGAGTTTCGAGGTTCCGGCGACTTCCGGGCCCGCGACGCCGAGTCCTTTTTGCAGGTCCTCTTCGTTGCCGACCAATACGTCGACATTCTCAACGATGCGGCCGATTACCGATAAGGCGCGATCATGGCCGCCCCAGATATTCCAGAGCTTTTCGCGATAGTTGAGGTCGAACGAAGTCACTGCTCCGGCCGCCTTGGCCGCTTTCATGCCTTCGATGATGACTTCGCCTGTGGTTTCCGAGAGTGCCGCGAAGATGCCGCCGCTGTGGAACCAACGAACGCCATTGCCGAAGATTGTCTTCCAATCGAAGTCGCCGGGCTTAAGCTGCGCAGCCGCTTCGTTCGAGCGGTTGTAGAAGACGACGGGGGCACGCACGCCCTGACCGCGATCGCTGTAGACGGCGGCCATGTTGGGGCCGTTGACGCCGTTGTGTTTGAAC
>DASQLD010000113.1:0-4425 GCA_035630195.1 Bryobacteraceae bacterium | reverse complement strand
TTGCTCGCGATTCTTAAGGCCGGTGGTGCCTACGCCCCATTGGACCCTGAGTATCCAATCGACCGTCTCGAGTTTATGCTGCGCGACACCCAGGCATCGGTGCTATTGACCCAGAAGCCGATATCCCAAATCCTGCCGGATTATCCGGGACATAGGGTTTGTCTCGATGAGGATCGCGAGAGGATTGCTCGCGAAAGTGATGAAAATCTTGTTCACGAGGCGACGGCTGACAGCCTCGCTTATGTAATCTACACATCCGGCTCAACCGGAACGCCCAAGGGGGTAATGATTCGGCATGATAGCGTGTGCAACTTCTTGGCCTCGATGGCTGCCGAACCGGGAATGGGTAGTACGGATACGCTTCTTGCCGTTACCACGCTGTCATTCGATATTGCGGGTCTGGAGATTTATTTGCCGCTTTCCGTAGGCGCACGAATTATTTTGGTCAGCCGCGATGTCGCTGTCGACGGATTTCAGCTTGCAGCGCAACTATCAGATAGTGGTGCGACGATGATGCAAGCCACGCCCGTGACATGGCGCATGCTCCTGGCAAGCGGTTGGCAGGGCAGTAGAGAATTGAAGATTCTCTGTGGCGGTGAAGCGCTTTCCGAGGAGTTAGCCAGTCAGCTCGCGCCTCGCTGTGCTTCGCTGTGGAACATGTATGGTCCGACGGAAACCACTATCTGGTCGTCAATCCAGAGAATACCAGAAAATATTGGCAAGATTACTTTGGGTCGTCCCATTGCCAACACGCAATATTATGTTCTTGATGGGCATTTGAATCCAGTTCCAGTCGGGGTGGCGGGCGAGCTCCACATTGGGGGGGCAGGTTTGGCGCGAGGGTATCTTAACCGGCCAGAATTAGTATCCGAAAAGTTTATTGCGAATCCTTTTCGCAACTATTCGACGGCATGTTTGTACAAGACCGGAGATCGGGTGCGATACTTACCAGGAGGTGAGATAGAGTTCCTCGGCCGAATCGATGAGCAGGTCAAGATTCGCGGTTATCGCATCGAACTCGGCGAGATCGAGGCGACCCTCGGTCAACATGCCGGCGTCCAACAAGCAGTTGTGCTCGCACGAGAAGACACCCCAGGAGAAAAACGGCTGGTAGCTTATATTGTTGCTACTCCTGGGTCGTCCCTGTGGGCAAATGACCTGCGCGCCTTCTTGCTGCAAAAGCTTCCCGAGTACATGGTGCCGGCGATTTTTGTGCCATTGGAATCATTGCCACTGACTGCCAATGGCAAGCTTGATCGTAAGGCGCTACCAGCTCCAGACCAAACTAGGCACGAACTAGACGAAACCATTGTCTCTCCTCGAACACCTTTCGAAGCGACACTCGCAAGTATCTGGTCTGAAGTTCTCAAACTCGACAACGTCGGCATCCACGACAACTTCTTTAATTTAGGAGGCCACTCACTCCTAGCCATCCAGGTCATCACACGAATACGCAACAGGTTCAGCCTGGATTTGCCCGTACGCGCTTTGTTTGAAGCGCCGACGATCGCGCAATTAGCGTCGCGGCTTGAACACCCGTCCAAACCGGTGCTGAACTCGAACGGGAAAGCTATTAATTCCCATCTCATCGAGCTTTGTCGCGGGCCGAACCAAAAGCCGATATTCTGCTTTCCCTATCGCTGCGGTGTGCAGGGAGAATACACGCACTTCCTGAGGCTCGCTAAGTACATGGGAGAATATTCATTCTATGGGCTCCAGGCAAAAGCCGCCGACAGCCATACGCCGCTGCAGGCGTCGGTTGAAGAACTGTCAGCAAACTATGTCCGAGAGATAGAGGATTTTGACCCCCACGGTCCTTATTACTTACTCGGTGACTGTGCCGGCGCACCAGAAGCCTATGAAACAGCCCGACAATTGTGGATGCGGGGAAAAAAAGTCGGATTACTGATTATGTTGGATGCTCGGGGCCCTTATTTGCCGGACAATTATGGCCGCCTAGGACCATATTCTATAAAGGATTTGGATAACCTACGCAGCCGATTATTGAGTTCACGATTCGGGGTGTGGTGTAGGAATTTGGATGCGGCGTCAAGTTTGCGTTGGCGAGACAGCAAGAAATTGCCGAATAGTGAACGGTGGCGTTATTTGGGTCGGAAAGTTTTTGGCGGGCTAAAGACTCAAATAATGGCGTCGCAGAAGTACGCCCCGGAACCATCCCGGGAGTCTTTAGAGGTTCTCACTGCTAGTGAGGAAGAACTTCTGATGCACGTGGGTCGCGTTCGAAGTCTGTATCGGAGCCACTGGCCGAGCGACTACGCTGGCCGCCTTGCGGTTATCATCAATGAACAATGGTACGGGTTTGATCCCACGTTTGGCTGGACAGGAACGGCTGCCGGAGGTATCGAGACCTATGCGATTCCCGGAGATCATATTTCTTACATGCTAGAGAATGTGCAATTGGTCGCTGATCGATTGCGCGCATGTTTAGAAAAGGCGGATAAGTCCTAACGAAGTGTTTAACTGAAAGATACGCGGTAGAGTTGACCCGGAAGGCGCGACAGCGAAGGGAGTCGCTGGGAAAGAGGATCCGGGCAATTTGCTCCACTTGGACAAGCTACCGGTCACTCACAGTTGAGGTCCACGAGTGGAAGTGCAGAGTTTTATCTTCTCGGCGGTGCTTGTGTCGATGATTTGGCAGGGTTGAAGTTAGCTCAGGGGTTTCAGGCACAAGCTAAAATCCGATAACCCGTCGCCATGCTCTCATGTCTCTGTAGGTTGACATTTGCAGGTGAGCGACTTGACCGTTGCTTTCGACATTGCTGCGGACTCGCAATATGGTCAATCTGCTGGTAAAAAGCGCTACGTGCCTGCCGTAAGTAATTAATCGCTATCGGAGGGGTGGGAGAGCGGTTTAATCCACCGGTCTTGAAAACCGGCGCCCACTTCGTGGGCCGCGAGTTCAAATCTCGCCCCCTCCGCCATTACTTCAAGCTATCGCAATGGGTCGAGGATGAAGGTGGAAAAATGTTGCGCATGTGCTGGCTCGAGCCGCACGTGGGCATCGCATGAGAACCACTGCTATACGATGGAAGGTGTCGTCGGGACCCTGATCGAAGACAACCTGCTAAGTATCGTTAAGGCGCGACAGCTTCACTGTCTTTTACGCGTCTTCCTCCCTTTGCCACTCGAGGTCGGGATTCGTTGGAATTCTGCTTACCTTGACGATCGCCAGAACGCCGATGACGGTCAGGCCGGTGTGGGTGACCTCAAGCGCGTTACGCTTGACCGACTGAAGCTTGACTGCCTCAATATTGGATTTCCGCCCAATTTGCTGGCAGCACACGCTCATGAATACATCAGTTCAGTATTGGCAATGATTCGTGGGTCGTTGCTGGATCGTGAATTTCGCCAACTAACTTGTTTGATTTCAATGATGTTTAGAGTAAAAGTGGCTACGCCGTGCATCCTCGGTGTTGGTTTTGCATTACGCTGCGTTTGGATTAATCGATGGCAATTCTAAAAGTCGAAGGCGTCACTAAGGTCTACAAGGATCTCAAGGCGCTGGACAACGTCAGTTTCGAATTCGACACGGGGATTCTGTCGTTTCTCGGGCCGTCGGGTTGTGGCAAGACAACCTTATTGCGCTCCATCGCTGGGCTGGAAATTCCCGATGCGGGAGCGATTTCCATAGCCGACAAGGTCCAGACCTCCATCGAAGGCGGGGTTCTGATACCGCCTTATTCCCGAGAGATCGGCTTTGTCTTTCAAAACTACGCGCTCTGGCCGCACATGACGGTGTTTAAAAACGTCGCGTTCTCCTTGAATCTTCGTAAGCTTCCAGCGGATCAGATCAGGCGGCGCGTGTTGGCTTGCCTGGATCTCGTCGGATTGGGTGGGCGCGAAGAGCGCTATCCGTCGCAGTTGAGCGGCGGGCAGCAGCAGCGAGTTGCCTTAGCACGCAGCATCGTCCTCGAACCGCGCTTGATCCTGCTCGACGAGCCTCTAAGTAATCTCGACGCGAAACTGCGCGAAGAGATGCGCGTCGAATTGAAAAAGCTGATCAAGAAAGTCGGCATCAGCGCATTGTACGTGACCCATGATCAGGAAGAAGCGTTCGTCATCTCCGACAAAGTCATTGTCATGAACGCCGGAAAAATTTTGCAGTATGACACGCCGGATGAGCTCTACAGCCATCCGTCCGATCCATTTGTTGCGTCGTTTATCGGCCATTCCACTTTGGTCGAGGGCAAGGTGATCAAGGCCGTGGGTGGCGAATGCGTAGTGCAGATTCCCGAGTTCGGCAATGCGACGCTGATTTGCGCCGCTCCCAAGCTCCAAATTTCCAGCGGGCCGTGCAGCGTGGTGATTAAAAACGGCGACCTGCGCTTGAGCCAAGAAAATTTCGCCGCCGATACCATCAACGTGCTCGAAGGCACCATGGTTAGCCGCGAGTACCGCGGCGGT
>DASQLD010000112.1:0-5095 GCA_035630195.1 Bryobacteraceae bacterium | reverse complement strand
GGAAGATCGCTCGAACCGGCTCGCGCCCATGCCTTGTCGCTCACCGACAGGAAGGCCAACCCGGGAGGAATCATGAACGATTTCTGCGACCCGCCAACAACTACGTCCAAGCCCCAGCCGTCAATGTCGAGCGGCTGTGTTCCCAGGCCTGTAATGGCATCGACAACGAACAGCGCGTCTGTGTTCTTGATTGCCTTCGCCATCCCTTGAACGTCATGGGCGGCGCCGGTCGAGGTCTCCGATGCCTGAACGAAGACGCCCTTATAGTCGCCTTTCTTCAGCGTGTCAGCGACTTCCTCCGCGCTGACGACGTCGCCGTATTCTTTCGTCAAAACTGTGGCGTCGAGTCCATAAGCCTTAGCGATTTCCGCCCAGCGCTCTCCGAACTTGCCGGCCGAGCAAACGACGACTTTGTCCCCGCGAGAGAAAAAGTTCGAAACCGATGCTTCCATCGCGCCGGTACCCGATGCGACCAGCGACAGGACCTCGTTCTTTGTCCCGAAAACTTCCTTCAGGTCTGCCAGCACAGCGGCGTAGATTTTGCGGAATGCTTCCGTGCGGTGATGTACATCCGACTCCATCATGGCGTGCAACGCCTTCGGCAGAAGAGGGGTCGGACCTGGTGTCAGCAAACGTTGTTTCTTGATGTGCATGGGAGTTCGAGCGGTAATCCACTAGAATAACAGACGGTATGGCTTTACTCGAACGTTTGCAGACCGAGATGGTCGCCGCAATGAAGGCGAAAGACGAGGCCCGGCTCGGTACTCTTCGCATGATGAAGACCGCGCTGAAGAAGCATGAGGTTGACAGCATGAAGCCGCTTGATGAAGCGACAGAGATGCAGATCCTCAACATGATGATCAAGCAGCGAAGAGAAGCGGCTGACATGTTCCGGAAAGGCGCCCGGGAAGAGCTGGCGACGAAGGAGGAAGCCGAGCTCGCGATGATTGAAACTTACCTTCCCTCAGCGCCTACCGAGGAAGAATTCGACCGCGCGGTCGCGGACGCCATCTCCGAAACCGGCGCGTCTTCAGCGAAAGATATGGGCAAAGTGATGAAGGCGGCCCAGGCGAAGCTCGCCGGGAAACGTGTCGATGGAAAAGTGCTGAGTGAGCGCGTGAAGGGGAAGTTGAGTTAGCTAATCGTAATGGAAACGCGCTTGTAAGAAGTTGATGCGATCATCGAATACGCGATAAACGATCCTGTGCTCAGCCGTTAGACGTCGTGACCAGGCGCCTTTGAACGAATGTTTGAGAGGCTCGGGCTTCCCGATACCGCCGAAGGGCTCGCGGCGCGTGGCTTCGATTAAATCGAGAACTCGCAAAGCCACACGCCGATCAGTTTGAATCCAATACCGCAGGTCTTCCAGAAATTCCGGCTCGAAGGCAGTCTTCTTATCGCTCAGCAAGGCCAAGGTCCGACCGCAGCTCGTCAATAGTCTGCGGCTTGGTTGATCCGCCTTCCGCGCGGCGAAGCGCGGTCAGGAGACGCTGAGCGTTCTTCGGAGATGACATCAAATGGAATGTTTCCATCATTGAGGAAAGCTCATCTTCGGCGATCAGAGCCACATTCTTACCGTTTCGGCGTCGAACAACGACAACATCGCGATCATCGACAACTCGATCCATGTACTCAGCCAAGTGAGCTCGAACATCGGAGTAAGATTTCTCGATCGCCATGGGATTCATTGTACAACAACCTTGTACGTCACCGCCGCCGAAACGTGATCACGACATCTACTGCACTCTCGCCGACCGGCTCCATTTGGCTCGCGACGCCCGAGTACTCCTCCCCGATCTTGCCGAACGCCGCCTTAATAAACTCATCAACATACGCGGCATTCATGGGCGCGCCTGCCGGCAACATCCAGATCCGCCTGACCGCCGATTCCTGCGCCGCGTTGAGCCCATTCAACTTCAACGCCCCGAAGGTGAAGCGCTTGCCAGGCTCATACGCGACTTTGATATCTACCGTACCGGCGGAGTCGTTCAACGTCCGATCCACTTTGTACCGCGCACTGAGGTGGCCTTGATTCCGTAGCTCCCCGGTCACCGCATCGAGCGCCGCTCGAATCGCCGGCCAGTCTGCGATTTCGCCGACGCTGATGCTGGGTTTACCACCGGTTGCCGTCACCTTTCCGACCTTGTAAACGCCGCCTTCGTCCACTTGCACGGTGACCGCGCCACCCGCCGCCTTGATCGCGGGAAATTTCACATTCAGGCGCCCGAGCTTCTCGTATATAGGACGGACATTCAGATCCAGAATCTGTGTGACGTCGAACTCGGTGAATAACATGCCCTGAGCGATCGGTGCGGCAATCTTTTCGAGAACCGCGGCATCGATCACTTTCGTTCCCTCGAACTTTATTGACTCGATTTTTGGTAGGTTCGCCGGCCGGAAAACGAGAATGTTCTCCTTCGTCTCGAGGTTGGTATCGATGGAAGAAACCACGTCTTGCTTCAAAAATCGACGGATGGCCTGCGTGTAGAACTCGATAGCATCGTCAGATGCCGGCATCGTCTTCTGAACCAGTGGCTCGTTCTGGCGCAGCCAGTCCCAAAGCTGACTTTCGGATACGCCGGGCAAAGTTAAGCGAACTGTCTGTGGCGCCTGAGCTTCCTTAAGCTGCAACGTTAAAGCGATGCCGCTTGCCGAGGTCGGCATATACTTCCAGTCGCAACCCTCAAACAACCCGCTGCGGACCAGTTTCTGACATACGTCATCGAAGGAAGCCTTACCGACGTTCGCGCCCGGCTTCAAGCCAATCGTCTGCAGCACTGCGTCCGGGGTGAATCGGGTAAGGCCCTGGATGTCGATTTTGGCAAGTTCAAACGTCGCTTGCCAGAGGAAAAATGCCAAGAACAAAAACACGATTCAGCTTAACGCGCTTCATTGCCGTTCTATTGTCAGCGGCGTTAGCTTCGGCGCAATCTCCCCAAGCCACGATTCAAGATGTGGCATGGCTGGAGGGCCACTGGCAGGGTACCGCTCTAGGTGGAACTGCCGACGAGTATTGGAGCAGTCCCATGGCCGGAAGCATGATGGGCATGTTCCGGCTGGTCAAAGACGACAAAGTCACATTTTACGAACTGTTCCGAATCGCAGAAGAAAACGGCAGCCTCGTTTTGCGGCTCAAGCATTTCCATCCCGATATGAAAGGCTGGGAGGAGAAGGACGCCACCGTCACCTTTCCGCTGCTGAAAATCTCAAAAGACGAGGTATGGTTCGACGGTATGACGTTCAAGCGAACCGGTCCCGATTCGGTGGACGTCATTGTCCTCATCGGGAAGAAAGGCGCACCCCCACGCGAAGTGAAGTTTGGGTATCGTCGCGCGAAGTGAGCTCTATTCCGCGTATGGCATGATCGGCGTTTTCCCTAGCAGCCGCGAATAGATCGTGAGTGCCCCGCGATGATGCGCGGAATGATCTGTGATTGCCCCAACAATGCCCAGAATTGGCACACCTCCCATTACGGGTCCTGGAGGCAACGGTCGAAGCAATTCGTCATCGGTTTTGCCTTCAAAGAACTTCCTCGCGTTTTCGTAAGCTGTCGCCATCCATTTGCGCGCCTCCGTCAATGAGGTCACTCCCCGGATTGCCACGCCAAGCTTCTCAAAATCAAGGTCGAACCCTTCCGGCCGTGAAGCTCCTTCTATAAACCAGTCAACCGTTTGCGCTGCATGAGCCACCTGTTGGGCCACGGTCCAAATACCTTCCGCTGGCCGGTAATATGAATCCTCTTCGGTTAAGCAACGAGTAGAGCGCTCAAAAAATTGCTCGCTCATTTGGAGGTCCGAGATGAGTTCTTGAGCTGTCATGGATATAGTTTACCCCAAGGCGAATAAAAGGAGAATACAGCGCTTGACTCTAAGCGAAGAAAAGGCGAATATTGCAACGTGATGTTTCCCGAAATGGCTTCTCAAACGAAGCTCGTCGGCATCGCAAAACTTGCTGCCGAGAGTCAACCCCTTGATGCGAAACGTCGCGTCGAATACCGAGATCTCGAAACCCGCCGATTCATCGGCCGCGCGAGCGGACGAAAAATGCCCTTCGAATGGACCATCAACCCCTACCGAGGCTGTGAATTCGGCTGTAAATATTGCTACGCAAGGTACACCCACGAGTTCATGGAATTGCGCGAGACCGAACAATTTGAACGTGAGATATACGCTAAGCGATTCCATCCGGACGCCTTCCGGCGGGAACTCGCGCGCATTCCCCTCGCGGATGGAATCTGCCTCGGGACCGCAACCGACCCTTATCAACCCGCCGAGCGCAGGTTTGGAATCACCCGAAAAATTTTGGAAGTCTTTTTCGAAGAGCGAGGACGAACCCTCAGCATTACGACTAAATCCGACTTGGTTGGCCGCGACGTCAGCCTGTTGGAAGCGATCGGCAAACGGAACGTCCTGCACGTGTTCGTGACAATCACTACCACCAACGAACGTCTCGCCCGACAGTTAGAGCCGTACGCCCCACGGCCTGCTTTACGTCTCCAGGCGATCGAGAAGCTTTCGAGCGCAGGCATTCGGGTTTGTGTGCTGTGCAGTCCACTCATGCCGCTTATCAATGACTCGCGCTCAAGTCTGAACGCAGTGGCTGAGGCTGCCGCGAATGCGGGCGCGGTGTACATGATGGGCGGCGTGCTTTTCCTGAAGCCCTGCGCGCAAAAAGCCTTCTTCCCGTTTCTCGAAGAAAGCTTTCCAAGTCTCTTGCGCCGGTACCGCGAGCGCTACGGCGTTCGCCCATTTCTCGACGGGCACTATCCGGAGATGATGTCTGAGCGGATGAAGCAGACCCGCGAACGGTTCGGACTGAACCGAAAGCCTGTCGGTTATCAGCCCGAACAATGGATGGGTGACCCACAGATGGAACTCTTTAGCTTGCAGTCTTGACCCAGCATCGGAGTACTTCCGCGACAGTCCAGGCCTGGGCAACGCAGCCTCGTTGATGATAAGGTTCTTCGGCGTCGAAGATTTCGCTAAGACTTCCGATTGCTCCTTCATTGGCGAGATGATGTTCAAAACCCGCAAGGAACTTGCGAGCGCCGGCTCGATCATCCGGGTACACCTTGAGCCAGGCATCTACAAAGGGG
>DASQLD010000111.1:0-14111 GCA_035630195.1 Bryobacteraceae bacterium | reverse complement strand
TTGCATGAATAAACTCACCACCGCCGATGTACATGCCGGTATGCGTAATCTTCTTATTGGACGATCCGAAGTAGAGAAGATCTCCGGGTTGCAGGTCTTCTTTGTTAGCAGGCTCGACACCATTCCAGTCGTGCTGCGGCTGGGCATCGCGCGGCAGCGTCAAACCGATTTGCCGGTAGAGCATCTGCGTGAATCCAGAACAGTCATACCCGAACGTGGAGACGCCGCCCCATAGATACGGCAGGCCCGAAAACCGCTTGCTAAATGCGATCATCTCCTCCCTGGAAAGTCGCTTCGTGTCGAGCGATACATCCCCGCGCTGGACCCATGCTTCCCGCATGTCGGGCAAGCGAACCTGGATCCATCGCCGTTCTTCAGTTTCGGGCTCGGCAATCACCTCAAAACGTGCTTCGAACGGCAAGGTCAGAAGTGGCTGGTGTTTCGTGATGCTTGTTTCTCTATACACGCTCGCGAACAGATTCTTCACTGTCGCTACCGGGATACCAACGCCGTAGACATCGCGCTTCACCGTGGCCGCGGTCTCGATCCAACCTGTGTAGTCGTCCGGTGTGCGGATCTTGAGCCAGGGCGACTGGTCTTCTACCACTTGAACATTGGCGCCGAAAATAGCCTGCGAGACAACAGCGGAGTCGGAAGACGGTTTCGCGAACATATTCGCGACCGGCCGGTTAATCACCATAGACATGGCGAGACAGCAAGATACCGCAAAAAGCATGTACTTTGATTTTAGACGGCGCTAAGCCCGGGGCCCTTGAGAACGCCGGTTTTGAGGAGACCATCTTTCACCACGAAGATGCCCGGGAACTTCTTCTCCCACTCTGCATTCGCGATCGGCACGTATTGACGGGCGTTGGCTTCAATGGCCGCAACACCGGGAACATGCGCAGCGAGTCCGGCAGAGTGGATGAGCGAGGCTCCAGGACAAGTCAGATCCTGCACGCAAAGGAACATCTTGTACTTTTGCGCCACAGCTCCCATCAGAAGCGCTTGCCCCTGGCCTTTACAGGCCTTGAGAGCCGTTCCGGAGTAGCCCATCTCGCGCGCAAGCATAAGCATCTCCTTGCTGGTTAACGACTCGTCGATGACGACCGGCTTCAGCTTGGCGGCTTCATGAATGACGTTCTGCCGGTCGCTCTTAAGGTCCCGCTTGGTCGGCTGCTCGACGTACTGGATTTTCTCAAATCCCGAAGGCGTCTTTTCTTTGATGGTTCGCATCATCTCGATGAGGTAGCCGACATTCGGACATTTTTCATTGAAGTCGAGAGAGAAGTGGCGAGCGGACGGGGCGGCTTTGTCGACGCTAAGCACGCGATCGATATCCCACTTGATGTCTTCGCCGTTGAGCTTGATCTTGACGTGAGTCAAGCCGTTGTACTTCATCCATTCGGGTAGCGTTTCGGGCAAACCGTCGCCGATACGCTTCTTGATATCGGACGTGACGACTGGATCAACGGCGCCAACCAGATGATACAGAGGCATCGCCGGCTTCGGAGTTTTCAGGACGTACTTGTCAAGGTACTCGCCCTTAAACTCAGATCCGATGTAGTGCGACAAGTCTTGCCGCATTAAATCCGAACCGTATGTCTGATATGTGCTGCGTCCATGCATTTTGCCGAATGCGTCGTGAACCGCAGCGTCGAACGGACTTGCTACGACAAGTGTGCAAAGCTTCGGGATGGGTTGATCTAACTTCAACTCACGGGATACTTCGTCCGCTGCCTTAAGGTATTGTTCTTCCAGTTCCCAGTTAAGATCGATTGGGTGCCCGAATTCCTTGTAGCCGTTCGTTATCTTCGCAATACGTTCGGACAAGACTTTCATTGCGTGCAGTGTCTGATCATACGGCATAGTCTTCGAAGGGAAAGACCATACGTTGCCGAGCGGCATCGAACCGAAGCCTTTAACAACCTTTCCGGCTGCATTGCGGATAGTCGCATTCACGTTCAGGAGTGTGACTCGATCGACCTCTGTTCCGCCAAATTTAATCGGGGTTCGGTATTTGTAATCTTCGAACGCGAAAGTGACCTCATCGATACGCGCGTCCGTAGAGCGTGTCGCTGCAAGGGACAGGAAGGGAGCCATCATTGCGCCACCGAGAAGAGCGCGACGGGTTACTGGTTTCTGCACGATCACCATTGTAATGGGAACCAGGCCATTCAGAGCGGTGTCTGAACAGGCATGTGGCGATCCATGATGCTTTCCTTCGCGATCCAGGCGACCTTCATCGCACTCGGTGTAATTCTTTCCATTCTCACTGTCCATAAGCTCGATGCGGTGTCGCTCCCTCAACCCAGCCCTCCTTATCCTCGGGCGCCGAAGCCGGTGAAGCTCGTAGAGACACCTGGGGCTGTGAGCAGTGGTCTTGCCAACCCTCGCGCTACCCGGTCATTCGTTATCCCGGCGCGCGTTCCGGTAGGCGTGGCCGTGATTGACGACGGTCCCGAAATGATGCTTGCTCAGGCTCCCTCCTGGACGGGCGCCGGTGATTCTGAAAGTATTTCTGGCGGTTTGAACGTACCAAGTTGGGGCCATCCTCCGGTGATTGCAGCGGCGCCGCCGATTGAGAAGAAGAGGGAACCGTCACAAGTAGCGAAACCATTGCGCATAGGCGGTGACGTAATGGAAGCCAGGTTGATCAAACGAGTCATGCCTGCCTATCCGCCGCTCGCTCGTCAGGCTCGCATTGCAGGTACGGTACGACTCGAAGGTGTTATTGCCCGTGACGGCCGCGTCGTGAATTTGCAAGTACACTCGGGGCACCCGTTGCTGATCGCCGCCGCCGTGGATGCCGTGCGTCAGTGGATCTACAGGCCGACGCTGTTAAATGGAGAGCCGGTAGAAGTAATTGCCCCAATACAAGTGCATTTCACTTTGTCGCAGTAGCTGCGCGTTGGTCCACGTATCGCATGATGATTGCGAGTACAACAAACAAGCCGACAGCAAAACCGAGGAGATGCCAAACATGGTTTTTCAGGTAATCCATCGCGTTGTCGCCCATTGCACGGCCGAGTAAGGCGAGACCGAGATAGCGGGGGATACGAGCAGCGAGGAAAGCAAGCAGAAATCGCACAGGATGCGAGCCTAAGGCGCCACTGGATAGGACGAAGATTTTCAGCGGCATCACTGGCAACGGAACAAGAGCAGCGACAAACACGGTTGACAATCCGTAACGATCAAACCAGCGTCGAAAACGCTTGGCATTCTTCGAGGTCGAACGCTTCTCGAGAAACGTCTTCCCGCCTCGGCGGGCAACCAGGAACAAGAAGAAGTTTCCGAGGACAGATCCGATCACAGCGACAAACGACAACCAGATTGCATCTTCAGGCAGTCGGGTGGCCAGGAAAACAACCAGCGCGTCGACGCCACCCGGAATCGGCAGTCCAGCCCCATCCAGCACCGCGCCTAGGAACAAGCCGGAAGATCCCCAGTTCACGAGCGTATTGAGGAATTCCTTCATCCCTTCAGCAACTCGCGTAAACCGGCTTCGTCGAGAATCTTGACTCCCAGTTCCCGCGCCTTATCCAGCTTCGAGCCGGCGTCTTCCCCCGCGACGACGTAGCTTGTTTTTTTGCTGACCGAACCACTGACTTTGCCTCCCGCCAACTCGATTCGCTCCTTGGCTTCTTCGCGGCTCCATTCGGGCAGGGTTCCCGTAAGAACAAATGTCTTACCCGCGAGCGTGCCGGCGGTCTTGCGCTTAACATGCTCGAACTGGAGTCCAGCCGCTCGAAGCCGTTCCACCAATTCCCGGTTGTGGGATTCATCGAAGAAACGGCGGATGCTGTGAGCTACCTTGGGACCAACCTCCTGCGCCGCCTGTAGAGTTTCCATATCAGCGTCGCGAATCGTATCGAGATGACCAAAGGTATCGGCGAGGATCGTTGCGGTACGCTCACCAACGAACGGGATACCGAGGCCATTCAAAACGCGAGGTAACGGCTGTTTACGGCTAGCGTCGATGTTTTGGATTACACGATCGGCCGACTTGCGCCCCATGCGCTCCAGTTCCATCAGCTTTTCCGCAGTCAGCTCGTAAAGATCGGCGACACTCCGGACAATCTTGTTCTCTACGAGCTGGTTTACAAGGGACTCACCCATGCCATCGATATTCATCACGGAACGGGCAGCAAAGTGCAACACCGATTCTCTAAGACGTGCAGGACAATTGGTATTGATACAACGGCTGGCCGCTTCCCCAGGTTCGCGAACGATATCGCCGCTGCAAACCGGACAACTCTTCGGCATCCGGAACGGGCGCCGGTTCTCGCCTTCGACTTTGACACGAATCACTTTCGGGATCACGTCACCGCTTCTCTCGATAACGATCGTGTCGCCGATCTGTACGCCCAGGCGTTCAACTTCGTCTTCGTTGTGCAGGGTGGCTCTTGACACCATCACTCCGCTTACTGCGACTGGCTTTAGATGCGCCACCGGTGTCAGGGCGCCGGTTCGACCCACCTGGACTTCGATGCCCTCCACCTGCGTTTCGGCCTGACGAGCCGGGTACTTAAATGCGATCGCCCAGCGCGGCGCTTTTGACGTGTATCCGAGGGATTCCTGTTGTCTTCGGGAGTCAACCTTTGCGACCACTCCATCGATCTCGTAGGGCAGAGTGTCCCGACCCTCTTCCCACTTGCGGCAGAAGGCCATCAACTCATCGAGGCCACCACACACGGCACGGGTCGAATTGACTTTGAAGCCGAGATCTGAAAGCTTCTCGAGCGTCTCCCAGTGACTATCCAAAGGCGGCTGGCCTTTCACCAAAAGTGAGTACGAGTAGAATTCGAGCGGGCGACTGGCCGTAATTGTCGGCTCCAATACACGCAGCGATCCGGCTGCGGCGTTGCGGGGATTGGCGAATCTCGGTTGACCCTGTAATTCACGCTCCGAGTTCAAGCGTTCGAAACCGTGGCGGTTCATGACAACCTCGCCTCGAGCCTCAAACTCCGACCATTTGCTGTCCCGCGCCTTCAGAGGAATCGACCTGATTGTGCGCGCGTTCTCCGTTACATCCTCACCGACCCGGCCATCCCCGCGTGTCACTGCTCGCGAGAACTTACCTTCAAGGAAATGGGTAGCCATGGAGAGTCCATCCAGCTTCAGTTCGGCAACGTAGCGAAAGGGTTCAGAATCCAGATGATCTCGCACACGCGCGTCCCATGCGCGCAGCTCGGTCTCATTCAATGCATTGTCAAGGCTGAGCATCGGCGCGGAATGCATCACTTTCAAGAACCCTTCTCGCGGAGCTCCTCCAACCCGTTGGGTAGGAGAGTCCGCTGTTGCGAACTGGGGATTCGCCTGCTCTAGCTGCTGCAGGTCGCGCATTATCCTGTCGTATTCGGCGTCTGAGATCTCCGGAGAATCTGCGACATAGTAAAGGTACTCATGGCGCCGGAGTGTCTCACGTAGTTGTTCTATCCGCTTGGCTACGGTTTCAGACATTTCTCAATGAAGATACAAAGGACAGAGACTATGGAATCTATAATGGTAGAGTTTGGGGGCTAAGGGGCCTATCACGACCTACCAAAACGCCTTCCTCATCTACAATCCAAACGCCGGCAGGCTCAACCGCAAGCGTGACGACATTCTCCAACGTACCATCGACGCTTTAACAACCGATGGCCACAGAGTAACGACCGTCGCGACCACTGGGCCGAGAACGGCGGGAGCTATCGTGCGCGGTTGCCTGGACCAGAGCGCAGATCTGATCCTGGCTGCCGGCGGTGACGGAACGATCAATGAAATCGCGAACGGGATGGCCGGTTCCAGGGTGCCGCTCGGTATCTTGCCTGCAGGCACCGCAAACGTGCTGGCGCTCGAGTTGGGAATCGGAAACAATATCACCCGGGCGGCAAAGGCGCTTGCTGGACTCACCGCGGTCCGTATTGGCATGGGCCTTCTCGATAACGGGAGCGAGCAGCGACATTTTGTGCTTATGGCGGGCGCGGGATTGGATGCGCTTATCGTCTATAACATCGACGCGAAATTAAAGGCGTCACTGGGGAAGGTCGCGTACTGGGTAGGTGGATTCAGCCAACTGGGCCGGTCGCTGCCGGAGTTCGAAGTGACGATGGGAGCGAATACTATTAGCTGCAGCTTTGCGCTTGCCAGCCGCGTAAAGAACTATGGTGGCGACCTCCTCATCGCGCGCAACGCATCCCTGTTCAGTGACCAGTTTGAAGTGGTGCTGTTTCAGGGCGCTCACACGTTCCCTTACATGAAATACCTGTTAGGAGTGATCACGGGAAGACTCGCCAACATGCAGGGTGTGAAGATTATCAAGACATCGTCGCTGGAAATCAAACACGCGAAGGACCCGGGCATCTACGTTCAGATCGATGGCGAACGAGCGGGCCGCTTGCCCGTACGGCTGGAGATGATACCTGACTCGCTGACACTACTGGTTCCGGAAAACTTCCGGCGCAAGTACCAGCATGGATAATCTGACGCATTCGCTAACCGGCGTTCTGCTCACCCGCGCCGGTCTCAATCGTTTATCTCCTCGCGCCACATGGCTCGCAGTTTTCGCCGCGAACGTTCCGGACCTTGACATAGTCAGTCTTCTCGGTGGAGTTGACGTCTACTTTATCCATCACCGTTGGGTGACTCACGCATTGGTATTCGCTCCTTTGATGGCCGCCGTACCGGTATTAGCCGTCGCGGCCATCTTTCGGCAGGTCTTACCTTGGCTTCGAGCATGGCTGATCTCCCTGGTAGTGGTCGCGAGTCATCTACTGCTCGACTTTACGAATCCATATGGGATACGGCTTTTTCTTCCCTTTTCGGATGCGTGGCCGGCGCTCGATTTCACTCATGTGATCGATGTCTGGATCTGGGCGATCCTGCTTATCGGGTGTCTTTGGCCGATACTTTCGAGCCTGGTTGGCTCCGAAATCGGAGCCAAGCGATCGCCCGGGACAGGGATCGCGATTGCGGCTCTCTGCCTGCTTGTTCTCTACGACACGGGACGTTATTTCCTGCACAAGCGCGCAATCGAGACGTTGGAATCGCGTGTATACGACGGTGTCGCT
This sequence comes from Bryobacteraceae bacterium, assembly GCA_035630195.1. Classification (GTDB taxonomy): domain Bacteria; phylum Acidobacteriota; class Terriglobia; order Bryobacterales; family Bryobacteraceae; genus DASQDN01. Next base: position 7,059 of record DASQLD010000111.1, on the reverse strand, counting down.
CCCAAGCAAACCGTCGCGTTTCCCAACAATGTGAATCCAATGCGTTGGATCGGCTGGGTAGAGACGGAGCGTTCCTGGCAGAAGGTTAACGTCGATCTCTCAGAAGAGTTCGATCCTCACCCCCTATCCACCTTTTGGAAACAGGAGCCAAGTCCCGCGATAGGGGCAGCGCGCACAGTTCCGGTGTTTCAAGTGTTGGAGAAGTTCGCGCGAACCCCGCTGTGGCGCGTTTCTCCAGCTGAAGAACCGGACGGCGCGACCACGGTTGAACTGATCGATCTTCGCTTCGGCCGGGAAGGTCGTCTCGGGTTTACGGCAACCGCGGTGGTGGACGCGAGCGGACGGGTGCTGTCCTCGTCGTTTCATCACTGACCGCGGCAGGATAGAATCCTTGATAACAACATGAATCGCATTGTTGGCAACCGCATGAATCGCATCGTTCTGACGGCATTCCTTTTGGCCTCGACGCTTATCGGGCAAACGCAGCGATGGTCGGAGAAAGCAGCGAACGATTGGTATGGGAAGCAGCCTTGGCTCGTCGGTGCGAACTATATTCCCGCTACCGCGATCAACGAGCTTGAGATGTGGCAGGCCGATACGTTCGATCCCAAGCGCATCGATACCGAGTTGGCCTGGGCGGAGAGCATCGGCATGAACACAATGCGGGTCTTCCTGCACGACCTGATTTGGAAACAGGATCCGGAAGGCTTCAAGAAGCGCATTGACACCTTCCTGACAATCGCCGCCAGGCACAAAATCCGGCCGATGCTGGTGCTGTTCGATTCCTGCTGGGATCCAAATCCCGCACTTGGCAAGCAGCGAGATCCGAAGCCCGGCGTTCACAATTCGGGCTGGATGCAGAGCCCGGGATCGGACGCCTTGAAGGATCCGGCGCAGTATCCACGGCTGGAAGCGTACGTGAAGGGCGTAGTTGGAGCATTCGCAAATGACAATCGTATTCTCGCGTGGGATCTTTGGAACGAACCGGACAACACCAACGGATCCTCGTACTCGAAAATCGAATTACCAAACAAAGTTGCGCTAGTTGAGGCTCTTTTGCCGAAGACGTTCGACTGGGCGCGTGCTGCAAAACCGAAACAGCCTTTGACCTGCGGTGTCTGGAAGGGCAACTGGTCCTCGAACGAGAAACTTACGGCAATCGAGAGGACGCAACTCGATATGTCCGACATAATCTCGTTCCACAATTATGATGGTCCGGAAGAGTTCGAGAAGCGCATCCAGTGGCTGAAGCGGTATAACCGCCCGATCCTTTGTACGGAGTACATGGCTCGGGGGAACAAGAGTACGTTTCAGGGATCCATGCCGGTGGCTAAGGAACACAAAGTCGCCGCGATGAATTGGGGACTCGTAAGAGGCAAAACGCAGACGCATTTACCCTGGGATTCGTGGAAGCAGGCGTATGTCGGTCGCGAGCCTGCCATATGGTTCCACGAAGTTTTCAACACGGACGGACGTCCATACAAGCCGGAAGAAGTCGAGTTTATTCGTGAAATGACTGGTAAGCCAAAAGCAAAAGGCGCGACGCGTTGATCTGCTAGCGGTTCGCCGACAGTGATGTTGCGGGCAGCGCGTTTTGGGATTCGAGATAACGCTCACGGCTACTGAGGATCGCTTTGCGCGCTTCGCGTGGTCCGCCCCAACCTTCCATTCGAGTAAGACGGCCTTCAAGTTCTTTATAGATCGTGAAGAAATGTTCGATCTCGCGGCGGACATGGGTAAAGATCTGATCCATCGTGTGGATCTGGTCGTAGCGCGGATTTCGGGTTGGTACAGCAAGAACTTTTTGATCGCCTTCTTCCGAATCCACCATGTTCAAAATTCCGACCGGACGAACCTCAATCATGCATCCGGTAAAGCTCGGTTCTTGAACTAGGACAAGTACGTCAAGCGGGTCGTGATCTTCCGCTAAAGTGCCGGGAATAAAGCCGTAATCGCCCGGATAGTGCATCGGGGAATAGAGTGAACGATCGAGCCGGAACACGCCCAATTTTCCGTCGTATTCGTATTTATTGGTCGAGTTTTTTGGAATCTCCACGATCATCCGAACCAGTTCGGGACAATCGGGGCCAGGATCGATATCGTAAAGCGAATGCACTTAAACAGCGTAGCAGACGAGCGTTTTAGCCGCCTATAGAGTACATCGGGCGCGGGGGAGGAACGAACTGCGACTGGTTGATTTCATGGCCCAGCCACTTCGCCGAGATGGTCGACTGAATGGATGCTACGATCTCGGCGTCCGAACCGCCGCCCCGTAGGAGCGGCTTGAGGTCTGTCTCATCCATTGCGAATAGACAGTATCGAAGTTTTCCGTCGGCAGTCAGACGGATACGATCGCAATTGAGGCAGAAAGGCTTGCTTACTGAGGCGATAAACCCCACCGAGCCTATGCCATCATCGAACGCGTACTCCGTCGCGGGAGCGCGCGGATCCTGGTCCTGAACCGCTGTCAAGGGGCCGATTTCCGAAGTCAGCATTGCAAGCATGTCATCGGCGAGCAGCACGCGACTGCGATCCCAGATCCCTTGCGCGTCAAGAGGCATGAACTCGATGTAGCGAATCTCAATTCCTCTCTTCCTACCGAATCGCGCAAGATCCACAATATCCTGTTCGTTAACGCCCTTGAGCGCGACCGCGTTTATCTTTACTCTGTAACCAAGCGCCAGACACGCCTCAATGCCCTCCATCACCCGATTGAACTCGTCCCGCCGCGTGATATGTTCAAACTTCTCGCGGCTAAGAGTATCGAGGTGAATATTGATCCGGCGCAGTCCTGCTTCGTAAAGCGACCGGGCTTGATCGGCAAGCAACACACCATTCGTCGTCAGCGCCACATCCCGAATGCCTTGCATCGCCGAAATCCGTTCGACCAATCGGGCAAGATCCTTCCGAACAAGCGGTTCCCCGCCGGTCAAACGGATCTTATCGACACCCAGACCGGCCATGATGCCGACGACACGCTCAATCTCTTCGAACCGTAAGATATCCTCCCGGGCGCCGAATTTCACGTTCTCCGGCATGCAGTAGTAGCACCGGATATTGCACCGGTCCGTGACGCTGATGCGGAGGTTTGTGTGAGTGCGTCCGTAAGAATCGACGAGCATTGTCGCTCTATTTGACAGCGAGCATTCGCTCTATCGGCAGAGCGGCGCGTTGGAGTATTTCCGGAGCAATCTCGACGCGAGGCTGAAGATCGCGCAGACAATCGCGCAGCTTCTCGAGCGAGTTCCGTTTCATGTAAGGACACTCGCTGCAATTGCAGTTTTCGTTCTGCACGAAGTAAAACTTCTTGTGGGGCGCTAACTTGTTCAGCGAGTGACTCACCCCGCTCTCCGTCATGACAATGAATTCTTCCTCGGGAGAGTTGACGCAGTAGTTGATCAGCGCCGAGGTGGATCCGATGAAATCGGCCATCGCGAGAACGTCGCCGGGACATTCCGGGTGAGCGACCACAAGGGCTTTCGGATGTTCAATACGCGCCTTCGTCACGCGACGCGCCGGGAAGGTCGCATGCACGATACAAGCACCCTGCCAGATCTTGATGTTTTCGCGGCCAGTCTGCTTCTTCACCCAATTTCCAAGATTGACGTCGGGAAGAAACAGAATCGGCTTGTCTGCGGGGATGGAGTTCACGATGTCGACGGCATTACGCGAGGTACAAATGATATCGCTTTCCGCTTTCACGTCGACCGAGGTGTTGATGTAACTAACCACGATATGATCGGGGTTCGCGCGCTTCACTGCCCGCACCTGCTCGACGGGCGACTGTTCTACCAAACTGCAACTGGCGTCCTTGTCCGGCACGACGACGATACGCTCCGGGTTCAGAACCTTGGCCGTTTCCGCCATAAACCAGACACCGCAAAAGGCAATGACGTCACACTCCAAGTCGCGCGCTTTCCGCGACAGTTCGAGGCTATCCCCAATAACGTCGGCAAGTTCCTGGATCTCGGAATCCTGGTAGTGGTGCGCAAGGATTACGGCGCGCCTTTCCTCCTTGAGTTCAAGGATTTCATCGACAATTGTGTCGGTGACGAGCATTCAGGGACCTCCTTTCAGTGTAACCTGCGATAGACTGTAGGGGATATCGCAGTTTATGTGATGCGTTACGCGCCCTGCAGGGTGCAAGAGGTTAGGTGTGGTTAGTCATCGTGTTTTGTTCTCTTTAGGAGCCCTGTTCGGCGCCGTAGTTGCGTCATTATTGTCGATCCCGGCATGGGCGCAAGTGAATTCTCCAGTTTGCGGCATCACCGCAGTTCCGCCACTTGTAAAAGTTGAAGGCGTCGCCGAGCGTATGGGGGACATCGCGCTGAGTTGTACGGGCCAGCCGAACCAATCGATCGTCGGAAATCTTACAGTCAACCTCAACACCACGATCACGAATCGGCTGTTGACCAATAACAAGTTGGATGTGGCGCTAACGGCCCATACTGGCTCGGGAACGACGCTGCTCGCGACCGCGGAACGCTTGGGAGTGAATCAGGCGGTCTTTGCTGGCGTCACGATCCCCTTCGGTCCCAGCGGCTTGACGGAGTTACGAGTGACGAACCTCCGAGGGGATGTTTCGCGTATGGGCGTCTTGCAGAGTATTCAGGCGACGCTTGCCTTCAATCCGCCTTCCCTGCTGCGCCCTAACGCTGCGACTGTCGTGGTCGGCGTACCGCAACGAGGTCTACTGGCGAGCACTCAGTTGACAGGCGTTGCGAGTCAGATTGGCTCGCCGCTTCCTGAGGAAATCACGTTCAAGAATCTTATCGCGAGGGGGACCCGATTCTCGTCCACGCGGATCACGGAAGGTTTCCAAGGGGCCTTTGCGGCTCGTGGGACCAACGAAGACACTGGAACACGTCTTCTCGTCCGCTTCAGCGACTATCCTTCAGATGCGCGTGTGTTCCTGCCGGATGTGATCGTTGGTTCGAATGGCCGGCAGCCAACGGCCGCGGGTGACTACGGTGGAACGATTTCAGGTGGGGAGGCCACGCCAGGAACACTCACGCTGGTTCGAATTTTGGGAACAAACGCGGACGGCGCGGGTGGGTACTCGGCTCCTATCCCAAACGTACAGCCATTCGATGCGGTGAGCGAAGTCGCCCTATCGAATGGAAGCGGTACCGCGGTTTATGAGGTGATCGACGCAAATCCCGCCGCGATTGAATTCGCCCAGATCCCCATATTTTTGGGGCTCACGCGCACGATAGAAGCGCGAACTCTCACTCTGAACCGGTACGTTTCCTTTGGCCCGATTTCGAGATCATCGGAATCTTCTCCCAATCAACCCATCCCGAGATTCACCGCCGTGGAGCCAAAGAATGACTGCACAAGTCTGAGTGATTGTCAGCTGTATCTGCCTAAACTCGAAGCGTACCCTGCAGTTACGGATTTCGTCGCCTTCAGTGGCGCCAATTTCCAGATGCGCTATTTGCCATTTGAGAACGTCGGTGGGGGAGTAATGGTCTGGTCTGCGCGCGTGGAGTTCAAGAATGCCTCTGACTGGGCGCGAGTTTATCCGACATCGGGCTTCCAGGGAAACACACTTCGTCTCGATGTCATTCCGATGGGCCTGGCAGTGGGCAGATATGAGGCGACGATCGTTCTGGATGCCGGCCCCGGAGGTGTAGCCCGATATCCCGTCACCCTGGAAGTGAAGGCCGCTCCGCCGCCCCAGATTCCAGCCCCGGTGATCTCGTCAGTTGGTGGAGCCGCTACATTCTCCGGCCCGTTGACGCCAGGAGGCATTGCAACGTTGAAAGGATCGAATTTCAGCGGGCCCAACGTTTCGGTTACGTTCGACGGCAAGACCGCTCGCGTGCTGTTCACGAACGTCGAGCAAATCAATGTTCAGGTTCCGTCCGAACTTACGGGTCCGAAGACGACAATCGCGGTCACTGCAAACGGCGTCGCGAGTGGTGCATTCAGTGCCGACCTTGCGCCCCTGGCTCCCGGCATTTTCCCGGGCGGCATTTTTAATCAGGACAGCACTGTCAATACTGCCGGGTCTCCGGCGCAGTCGCCGAGTGTTATCCAAATCTACACAACGGGTCTGCTGCCACCCGATGGACAGGCGCGTGTCGAAGTGAAGCTTCATGACGATTTCTACTCCGGAGCGGCCCTTCTGTACGCTGGTCCGGCTCCCGGCATACCTGGCGTGCAACAGGTCAATCTTCAGATTCGCTCTGGATATCCGACGATGACCACCGATCTTCAGGTGTGCGCCACCGTTGGCAATGCGCAACGAATTTGCAGCCCTGCCGCCCGTATTAGTTTGCGCGGAGAATAACGCGTCCGGAGTTGCGAGTGATCGTCCGCGGAGGTCGGTGTTGTCTGAAGTAACGAGACAACTCCTGCTGCATGTGTAGCTTAATCATGCGCTGCAGTCAGAGAACGGCAGAGCGTTGTCCGCTATTGCCGAATCGGTATTGCGACGTCCAATCGCAGGCTCGCGTTTTCCATTGGAGCCTTACTTCGACTCAAGGGGATGGCATTAGATGTGTTTGTAGATCCTCCTTCGCCTAGCAGATCGTTAACACCGTTCTTCGGCCCTCTTGAAAGATTAGTATGCTGATGCTATGAAACTCGCTGCCGCGCTGTTCGTGCTCTTCACCATCACGAACCCAATGCTGCGCGGACAAGCGACAGCAGTCCAGCCGCACAGTCTCACAAAAGTCGCGACACAGTTCGATGAGGCCGGTCAGCCAAAACCCGAGTATCGGATGTTCCATGCCGTGAACTCCGCGGGCGCATCCGTGGCGCAGGATGTGTCCCCGGGCGCCGTACGGGTGCGCCAGATTATCAACAATGGTCTTCAAACGATCGTTGATCCCTCTAGAAGAACTGCAGTAAGTGGACCTCTGGCTGGTCCCGCGCATTCGTCCGGGTCCTGTCTCGATCGGTACGTGGTGACACCAGCCGTGCGTTTCCAGCCCGGTGCGGCGCGCATCGATGGAGTCGCTGTGGACCGGATCATCTTCGAAACTCCCGGGGTGCAGGGCCGAGTTGAAGTGTTACTTGCCCCGTCCCTCGGTTGTGTGGATCTCGGTGAGA
>DASQLD010000110.1:0-22868 GCA_035630195.1 Bryobacteraceae bacterium | reverse complement strand
TCTGTCCGGATCTGCATCGGAGTTTACGGTAATCATGTAATGTCGTCGGCTCATATTGAATCCGTAAGGCACAGCCTACAAATCAAGTTTACGCCTGAACAAGACCTGCGCCGTCGTCCACCTTCACAATCGTCGTGATGTTACGAGCCGACTGCGTCAGCTTTTTCCACAACGCAAGCCCTCGCAGTGACGCCGACGATTGAGCATAGAGCGCTGCGATGCCCGCCACATGCGGCGTCGCCATGCTCGTTCCCGAAATCGTGTTGTAGAGCTGGGGCTTTGGCCAGGTCGATCGTATCGCCACGCCTGGACCGGCAATATCCACCACTCCGCCATTCGCGTTGATAGTCCGATTCGAGAAGTTCGCAACCTTGAAGTTGCTATCCAGGGCCCCGACAGCCATGATCGACGGACAACTCGCTGGATGGCCCACCGGTTTGACGACACCTTGGCTGCGATTACTTTCATTGCCCGCAGCAGCCACAATCAGACAACCCGCCTTAAGTCCGGCTTTAGCGGCAGCCTCATACGCCACCGGGAAAGGATCACCCGGATTCGCGCCTCTTCCCAACGACATCGAGATCACTGGGCAATTATTTGCTATCGCCCAATTGATCCCCGCCAGGATCCATCCGTCAGTTCCCGAACCTTGGTTGTTCAGAACCTTGCCTGCATAGATCAGCGCTTCGTACGCGACGCCGTAGCGAGGTTTCACCTGCGGATCCTTCGGTCCGCACGCTGTTCCGATGCAATGCGTTCCGTGTCCATGTCCATCCTGCACGGTTTGATTCGGAACAAACGAGTTGCTGGATTTCGGCCTGCTCGCGAGATCGGGATGGTTCATATCGCAGCCCGTATCCAGCACGCACACGCGAATGTTCTTACCTGATCGGGTGGAGACATTGACCCGTGTCGCCTGCAATCCCCACGTGAACATCGTCTCCGCAAACGCCGCTGGCGACATTTCCAAGGGCCCCGATGTTACGCCACCCTTGCCCAGCAGCGACTCCGTCAGGTGATCGAGCGCATCGCGATAGCCCCGTAGATAATTCGCTGCCGCCGCGGAAAGACCAAGACCGTTATTGTCTCTTGAGTCCTCGTCTTCCTGTCGGCCTAGCGCAGGACTTGAGATGGCGTAGACAAACCGCTCCGGCTCGATTGCCAAAATCCCGCTATCCTCTGCGGCCCGCACTCCCAATCGTTCCACCTGATCAGGCTCCCCGGCCACCACTGCGATTCCAACCTCCGGAAGCACAAGAGCGTCAGCGCTCCCCAACGCGCCGAAAGAGACAGCCGAGTCGCTGTAATCTTTTGCATTTGCGACGCGCAGCCCGGCCGTGTCGCTCAGACTTCTCATCGCCTCTGTATTCGCCTCGGGACGATACGTAATGATGTAGCGTCCGGTCTCTTCGGCCTGTGGGGTATCGGCCGAAACTCCGAAAGAAATCGATTCAGCCCGCAATTCGTCAAAGCTGCTCGATAAAGACGTTGCCATAAAAAAACACCTCCATAGGCTTAGGCAAGCAAGTGGAGTATACTCCCGCTAGTAATGGGTTTCAAGAGTATTTTTATTACCGAAGTTCTCACTCAGAATTGAGCTTTTTGCCGCGCCTTTTTCGCCTTGTAGTGGGGCAGGATTTCAATCCTGCGTGCCGATTTGTAATCGGCACGATCTTTTGACAATTCGATAACGACTTCTTTTTTCACTCTTCCTACACTGCTAATGCATGTCGAAGAGAAAATTCATTTTCGGAGTGGCCGGACTCATACTGTTCCTCGCGCTGCAATTCATTCCCGGCTCGAAACAATCGAACCCACCCGTGATCAAAGAACGCACGCTACAGGCAAGCCTCACACCTCCAAGCCACATCGATTCCCTCCTCCGCCGGTCCTGCATGGACTGCCATTCGAACGAGACGCGGTGGCCCTGGTATAGCCGGGTCGCTCCGCTATCCTGGGGTCTCGCCAGCGACGTGACCCGCGCGCGTAAGACACTCAATTTCTCCGAGTGGACCCGTCAAGCGGGCCGCCGTCCCGGTATCGCTCTCGGCTATCTCACGGCCATGTGCGCCGGCGTCAAAGGCGGGCGCATGCCTCCAGCCAAATACATCATGCTCCATCCCTCAGCCCGGCTCAGCGCCAGCGACCGCGATGCTCTATGCGCCTGGACTGCCATTGCCCAGGCGCCGAAAACGGCGTTCCGTCAATGATCTTCCTGCGGCGCGAGTTTTCACGATTTATTTACAGATCGCGAACACACCGCCCTGCCCTAGAGTATTACTATCGTCCGTGTTCAGCCGCCCACGGGCGAGTCATGGAATGGGTCCCATGTGATGGCGCTGTGGGTCACGTGCGATGTCTGTCTTACAGGTGCGGGCATCGCACGTATTTCTCAGTCGCCCATCCGTTCGATTACAATCACGGCAAGCCTTCCTAACGCGGGGAAATGATGCGCACCATACTTGTAATCGACGATGATGACAGCCTCCGCGACACAATCGGTGTGTTATTGGAGCAAGAGGGTTTTCGCGCCCTGCTGGAACGCGACGGTAGAGCGGGCCTCGAACGAGCCCTCGTCGCCAAGCCCGATCTGATACTCGTAGATCTCCGGCTTCCCACCATGAATGGAGCCGATGTTTGTAAGCAACTGCGCGCTGCCCGCCTGTCAACGCCGATTATCGTTTTAAGCGCGATTGGCGAGGAGATCGACAAAGTGCTTCTACTCGAAATGGGCGCCGACGATTATGTTGTCAAGCCCTTCGGAACGCGGGAGTTGCTCGCCCGCATTCGCGCCGTCATGCGCCGCTCGCTCCCCGAAGCGCATCAGATCATAACGTTCTCCGATTCCAGCGTCGATCTCGAACGGCGCGTGGTCACCAGGAAGGGCGTGGAATTGAAGCTAACTCCCGCCGAATATAACCTTTTAACCTTTTTCCTTCAAAATCCGGACCGGCCTTTGACGCGCGACGTAATTCTTAATTCCGTGTGGGGCTATGAATCGTTTCCGAATACGCGTACAGTCGATGCGCACGTCGTAAGGCTGCGCCAGAAGTTGGAGCCACAGCCCGACTGTCCTCGACACTTCCTCACCATGCATGGTGTCGGATACCGCTTTCTGCCGTGATCTCTGTCCCGAGATCTCAGATGACATCTGTCCCACCCCATGCCTCGAACCATTCTTATCGTTGACGATACTTTCACCTGCGGCGACACGCTCGCTCTTGCGCTCGCCGCGCTTCCCGATTGCGATGTTCAAATGGTAGGCTCGGCCCAGGAAGCCTTGAAAGTTGCCAGTACCGTACAACTCGCCGCAATCGTCACCGACTTACACATGCCCCGCATTGACGGCTTCGAACTGATTCGCCGCATTCGCCTCGAAGCGCGGTTCGCCGCAGTTCCGATCCTCGTGATCAGCGGCGACAGTGACGCGGAAACTCCAGCCCGGGTTCGTACTCTGGGCGCGAATGCTTTTTTCACGAAGCCGTTCTCCCCAAATGCTGTCCGTCAAACTCTGGAGCAGCTTCTGTATGAGAAAAAACCGTAGGATCTCGTGGTTACTCCTCTCTCTATCCATACCTGGTTGGGCGCAAAGCGACACTGCTGCCCTCAAAGCGATTCTCGAACGGCTTGAACGACTTGAGCAGCAGAACCGCACGCTCACCGATGAGGTGCAGTCGCTCCGGAATCAGCTATCTGCCAGAGACGCCACCACACAGGCCACTCCGCCGGTGGTACCGGTCGAAGAACGACTCGCCGTGCAAGAGACACGCGTCGAGGAGCTCGCCCAAACCAAAGTCGAGGCATCTCAAAAACTTCCCCTGTCCTTGACCGGAATGCTTCTGTTCAATGCTTACATGAATGGACGTTATAACGGCGGCAATGACAATCCAACCGTCGCGTCGCTCAACCCCGTTCCTCGCAACGCCGGTGGCACGTTTCGTCAAACAATTCTTGGCTTAAAGTTTCAGAGTCCCCGCACAGTCTTCGGAGCCGAAGTTAACGGAAGCCTCTATATGGACTTCTTCGCCAACTTAGCCAACAACGTCAATCCGGATCGCGCCATCAGCGGCAATCTCAATCGCCTGATGAGGCTTCGCATCGCAACAGTCGAGCTGGACTGGGAATCCACATCGCTTCTCTTCGGCCAGGAAAAGCCGATCATCTCGCCGCGCGAGCCAATGTCGCTCTCGCACGTCGGGGTCTCGCCGTTGACCAACGCCGGCAATCCGTGGCTCTGGCAGCCGCAAGTCCGTCTCGAGCAGCGTTTCCGCTTCAGCGCGACCACGAATCTCAGCGCCCAAATAGGCGTATTTCAAACCGCCGAAGCCAGCCAGAATGTTTCTGAAGCACTAGCGGCCACACTCGAGAGCAGCCGCCCTGCGCTCCAAGGCCGCTTCGCCCTCCGCCATGAGATCGGTGAAGACCGGCATATCGAGATCGCTCCGTCCTTCCACACTAGCTCGACACACGTTGCCGGAACATCGGTTCCGTCGCGCGTCTACAGCATCGATTGGTCCATCGCGCCGCTACCCAAACTCGGTTTCACCGGCATGTTTTACGGCGGCCAGAATACGGCAAACTTGGGAACCCTCAGGCCCGGATTCACAGTTCTCGGACCCGGCCGCGTCATCGCAACGCACTCACTCGGGGGTTGGGCGCAGATCAGTTACGCAGCGACTCAGCGAGTCACCCTGAACATCTTTGGCGGTCAGCACGACGATCGCGATTCAGATTTGCGGGCGAACGCCATCGGCAAAAACTTCGCCTACGCAGGGAACGCCCTGTACCGCATCGCTCCCAACGTGATCTTCGCCTTCGAAGTTATGCAGCTCCGAACGAACTATGTCGGCGCGGGACGGCGCCTCAATAATCACTATGATCTGGCCCTGGCTTATCAGTTCTAGCCTGCTCGCAGCCGCCTCGCTGTCCGCAGCGACAGTGACGGGATCGGTAGCTCTCGTCGATTCGCAGCAGGCTTCCGTGCGCGCCAAAGACTTCTCCGGGGTGGTCGTTTGGCTCGAACCCGCAAACGGCGCCCTCACAATACCTCGCACCGCTACTCGAGCGCAGATGTTGCAAAAGAAGAAGCGGTTCGTGCCTCACATACTTGCCGTGTTGGCGGGAACGACCGTAGAGTTTCCGAACCACGATCCCATTTTCCACAACGCATTCTCAAACTTCGACGGGAAAGTATTCGACATCGGACTCTACGCGCCAGGCACATCGCGATCCGTTCGCCTCGATCGCCCTGGGGTGGTGCGTGTCTTCTGCAACATTCATCCCACGATGAGCGCCCTCATCGCCGTCCTTCCCACTCCGTACTTCGCCGTCTCCCGCGGCGATGGACAATTTCAAATTCCCCATGTTCCTCCAGGGGACTACGTCTTGCGCGTAGTTCATGAGCGCGCCACTGCCGCCGTCCTTCAGGCGCTGTCGACACGCTTGACCGTCCAGGAGAGCACAACAACGGTTCCATCGATTTCCATTTCCGAGAGCGGCTACTTACCGGTCCTGCACAAAAACAAATACGGCAAAGAATATCCCAAAACAGTCGATGAATCCTTTTATCCGGGAGCAAAGAAATGAAGCACTCCTGGTTCTCCAGCCTCTCGCTTTTGCCCAAAGCGCTCATCGTCACATCGGCAGCGATCACAGTGCTCCTCGGCCTCACAGGCTGGCTTGTGCTGCGCTATGCCGTGCGAACGACATCTCAGGGGCTCGAGGACGAAGTGCGTTCCAGCCTCCATGCATACGAGTCCCTTTGGCGATCGAGAGCGGACATGCTCGCTTCGGTCAGCCTTGTCATCAGCAATATGTCCGACGTAAGGGCTGCGTTCAGCACCGGTGATCAGGCCACCATTCGCGATACTGCCGGGGAGTTGTGGGCAAAGATATCTCACGATGACGCGATCTTCCTGGTCGCCGATCCGCAAGGCGCAATCGTCGCCTCTCTGGCAGGCGCCACTCGCCTACCGGATCTTCCGATCGTTCGGTCGGCCGCGCCTCGCTTCCCAGGACAGGCAATCGGCTTCATGCAGAATGAGTCCACCCTCTATCAAGTCGTGGTGACACCGGTTTACGTGCAAGGCCAGCACGGACCGGCTTTACTCAACGTTCTCGTTGCCGGCTATCCTGTCACAGCTTCTCTTGCGTCGAATCTCAAGCAAAGCACCGGCAGCGACTTCATCTATACCGCCGCCGGAAGCGCCACGGTATCTACGCTGGATGAACGGACCACGTCCACCCTTATCTCCGCCTCCCTACCTACCTCCGCAGCCCACATGGAAAAGAGCAAGGCCGGCGAGTATGCCATGCTTGCGACACCTCTCATCTCGGTAGATGGGAAACGGCTCGGAGAATTACGAATCGTTCGATCATTCGAAAACGCAAGACGCCGGCTGATGGACTTGCAGCAGAACCTCATTGCTATTTGGCTTTGCGCGATTGCAATCGGAGTATTCTTCACATACTGGCTCACCCGGCGTATTGTCGATCCAATCGTCCGGCTGAACGTTGCAGCAACCGCTGTCGCAGGACACAATTACGATTTCCGCGTTCCGGTCGAAAGGCAGGATGAACTCGGAAGGCTTGCAGTGACGTTCAATTCCATGTGCGCCTCCATTCAGAACGCCCGGCAGGAGTTGATCCGTCAGGAACGGCTCGGAACCATCGGTCAACTGTCCACATCCATCGTCCATGACCTGCGCAACCCTCTGGCAGCGGTTTATGGCGGTTCCGAAATGCTCGTCGATGGCGATCTGCCGCCCGCCCAGGTAAAGCGCCTTGCCAATAACATCTACAAGGCGTCGCGCCGTATTCAAGAGCTTCTTCAGGATCTCGTCAACACTTCGCGGGGCAAGGCCGAGGCGGCTGAGCTGTGCTGCCTGCGTGACCTCATCGCTGCTGCTTGCGAGCCGCTTCAATCGATCGCCGAAGCGCAAAACGTAAACATCGCCATCGACGTTCCCGAGAAGCTCGAAGCTCCGGTCGAGCGCGCCCGCATGGAGCGCGTATTCTTCAACCTGTGCACCAATTCCCTCGAAGCTATGGAAGATGGCGGACAGATCCGCATTTCTGCCATTCAGAAGAACGGTTGCGCCGAGATTTTTGTTAACGACAACGGCCCCGGCATTCCCAGCCAGGTCCGAAACCGCTTGTTCGAGCCCTTCGCAACGGCCGGCAAAAAGAACGGTCTCGGTCTCGGGTTGGCGCTGTCGAGACAGACCGTCCTTGCCCACGGCGGCGAGCTATGGGCCGAGCCGGTCGATCGCGGCGCATCCTTCTGTCTCCGTCTCCCGTTGGCGCGCTAGCGAAGAATTCACAAAACGTTTACACTTTCGGTACGACTAAAAAGGGCGGTTGCTGCACAATGAACCGTGACCGAAATCGGGCAAATGCCTCAAACGAATGGAAGAGTCAAGCCGGTCCACACAAGCCGTCCACCAGTCGTAACCGTTCTGTTCGTTAGCTCAGATTTCCGTCTCCTGGTGGGAGTAGCGCGTCGTTATTCGATGCGCTAGGTGCTGGGGGCGGGTCCGGCGTACCTCCGGGCCCGCGTACTTATATGACAGAATGGCATCGATGATGCGATTCCTATTCCTGCTCCTCCTAGCTGCTCATTTCTCCTTCGCGCAAGTTCCCGCCTTTCGTGATCTCTTCAACGGCAAAGATCTCACCGGATGGGTCAACGTCAACACAGACCCCGACACGTGGACTGTTCGTGACGGCATCCTCATCTGCAAAGGCAAGCCGATCGGAGTAATGCGTAGCGACAAGCAGTACGAGAATTTCATCCTGCATATTGAGTGGAAGCACATCGAACCGGGCGGCAACTCTGGCGTCTTCGTCTGGAGCGACGCAAAACCGGGCGAAAAGAATCGCCTTCCCAACGGCGTAGAAGTCCAGATGCTTGAAGTCGATTTCGTCAACATGCACAAGCGCAATGGCGAGCCGCTATCGCTAGGCTACGTCCACGGCGATTTGTTCGGCGTAGGCGGAGTCGAAATCACACCCGACAATCCCCGCGGCCCGCGCAGTTCATCGCTTGAGAATCGCGCCAAAGGCAAAGGCGAGTGGAATACCTACGATGTAGTAGCCATCGACGGCGTAATCAAACTTGCAGTCAACGGCAAATTCGTGAACGGCATCGCCCGCTCAACCCAAAAGAAGGGCTATCTTTGCCTCGAATCCGAAGGAGCCGAGATCCACTTCCGCAACATCAAAATCATGGAACTCCTCCCCGGGATCACGACACCCCAGCAAACCGCCCCGGATATCTAGCTGATTAGCCAACAACTCGCAATAAGCGCATACTAACCCAACCGCTAAAAACCAACCATATGACTCGTGTTGAAGAAATTGAGGCGGCTATCGTCAGTCTTCCACCTGAGCAGTATAGTCGATTCGTTGACTGATTGACGAGGCGCAGAATGAGTCCGACGAAAGCTTGTTCCGCGCTTGGCCGAAAGATTGAAGTCCGTAGCTACTTGGAGTTTTTTGGGCTGCGTTCTCTGCTGGTCCAGCGAGTATACAAGCATTTCGGCAGGCGAGTTTGGAGGAGAGCGCCGATCTAGTGGCGGCAAGTGTCCAACGGCACGTTGGTGGAACTGCAACTAGCTTCAAAAAGGAAACCAGGACTACTTGGCACATGTTCACACGCATCGTAGAGAGCAGGCACGCGAAACTGGCTAGGAACGAATCAATCACGGCCTGAACGCTGAGAACAATGCTCTCGTCTGAGTCGCGGAGATGAGCGCAATCTCGTACAGGCGACATTCTGCTCGTGTCCGCCAGTTTTCGGAAAGTAGGTTCAAGGCCCGATGCCGCAGGCAGCCTGACGATGTTGGGAAACGCTGTGCGACTACTCTTTACCTTGTTTTGACCGGGCAAGGTGTGGAACAAGAGGCGAGGCGCACGCAGACTACCGTCGTAGCTCCGACACGTGGATCAAGGTTTCCCCGGCCACGACGCGCGGCAGCGACGCCGCGATTAACTTGGCCCGTCGAGCCTGTTCTCTGGCCTCGGAGCGGCGGCCAGTCTTCTTTAAGACGAAAGAGGATGACTGCAGGATGCCAACCATGTACCTGTGCTCAGGGCCAAGCTGTGTCTCCGTGATCACCCGCGCTCTCTCCAGTGCCGTGCCGGCCAGGTCCCACCGCTTGAACTGCCGCTGAATCCTTGCCAGATTGAGATAGGTGGGTACCAGTTCGGGATGTGCCACTCCGAGGTTCTGCTCGAGCAAAGCTAGGGCTTGCAAGATAATGTCTCTGGCTTCATTCCACTCCTTGTCCTCGGCACGCAGCACGGCCAGGTTCGCGAGAATCAAGCCCCGTCGGATCTTTCCGTCTTTGGATTGTCCAGCGAGGACAAGCGCGCGCTCAAACTGCCTTCGCGCGTCTCTGCGATTTCCGCATTGGCTCTGCGCTGCCCCCAATACGTAAATGAAATTGGAAAGCTCCTCGGAATCGGAGCCATGGGATTCCTCGGCCCGTTTGAGAGCACGCTTGACGATCGTCAAAGCCTGTTCGGCGCGGCCACCAGCTTCCAGGTAGAGTTCACCTAGATTCACAAGCAGCAGCGCCAGCGTGCCGCGGTCGGTTCCCGTCTGTTCGACCAATCGTATGCCGCGCCGATAGGCGCGTTCCGCTTCGGCGGAATTACCCTGACCAACGTGGTAAACACCGATCTGGTTCCAGGCGAGCGCGCCTTCAGCGTGCGGCATTGCAAGTTCGTGAATCAGCGTCGGCACGAGTCGCCCGACCGCGGGCTGATCGCCGGCAAAGGTCAATTGGCGCATCGTCTCGACCAGTTTTGTCACGCGGTTAGGGTCGTCGGCGCACAACAGCAACGGTGTGAGAAACAGCAACAGACGTTTCATAGGTGACTCCTGTAATGCGACTACAATGAGCTTCAATGCGGTAGGCCCGACCCGCCTCATCCGATGAGTCCTGCACGAGTCGAGTCTTGAACGCGGTCATGTCCATCCGCGTGGAAAACAGCAGCGAACCGTCGCTAGGGGCTCGAATGGGTTCTGCTGCGTCTCAGGATCCAATGATGCTCAAGAAATGCCTTTTCTACACTGCCGACGAAAGCTGATTCCGAGGGACCGGTCGCGCATCCGCATGGTGGCGCCGAATAGCTTGGCTGCCAAGTCTGTGAGGCGGCCGTTTCCTAGATCGCTACCTTTCCGGAGCCGAATGTGCTCTTCAGCGGTTGGGCCAGTGGGATATCTCCCGGATCGCCCGTAATCCACCCACAACTGCCCGGATGGCGCTACTCTTGCTGACTGTCGCAAGGATCTTTTGAGTAGAGTGCCGAAAGGCTACCGAATCGCGGGACTCTGTTGGGCAGCGTCGAAAAGCAGCCTTGCAACAGACGCTTTCGCCTGTACATTCGAGCACGCTCCCGCCCGGTCTTAATGACGCACTCAGACAAATGGAATGCTTCTCTTCAATTTCGAGGATCTCTTGCGTAAGACCAAACCCGCCAGACCTGTACAGAAGAGCCCCATCGTCGTTGGTTCCGGTACCGCAGCTAGCCCCGGAGCTGTGATTTGTCCGCTGCCAGAAGTGGCAACAGTCGCAAAAAAGTCAGGCGCCGGGTTGCCAGACGACGCAATGGTCATGCCTGTCGCTGTAGCGAAGCCGGTCGCACCCAGGAAAATACCCGTGCCGCCCAGAATCGTCAAGTTGTTAGTAAACGTCGTCGGCCCGAACAGCACAAAGTCCGTCCCCGTGAACGTATCGGCTCCCCCGTTGAACGAGGCCAGAAAAGTGTTCGACACCGAACTGGGCGCGAAATCCCCGGAAGGTAGCATTGTGAAGGTGATTGTTCCCGCTTCCGAGTAAATCGCACTGCCAAATGGTACGAATACGCCCGAGCCCAGGACCGTCGTTGCCAGAGTCGGAGTCATCGGACTCGGGACGCCGACTATAAATGTGTCGAAAGTAAGATCGAACGTAAACGGCACTGTGGCAGCTTCCGTGATACCCGCAGAGCCGAAGGCAATAGCAAGTAATGCGGCCCGGAGTCTGGTCGACCATCCACGAAGCTTGTTCGGCCCGTGCCTACCCGTTTCGCCAATTTGGACTAGACTAGTGGGGCGTCGAAACAAAGAAAATGTCATGCCCAACTGTGAAGCTTGAGCCTGTAGAAAGGCTTTTGAGAATTAAATGCTGCGGCATAGGTTTTCTACAGGAAATTGTTTGAAGATGTCATATGCCTAATCAGCAGAGTCACTTGTACTCGTTTGGCTCCTTCCGTCTGGATGCTGGGGCAAGGGTTCTGACGAGCGATGGCAAAGCGGTGACGCTTGCGCCGAAGACGTTCGACCTGCTCGTATTGCTGGTCCGTGGCGAAGGCCGTTTAATGGACAAGCGTGAGCTGATGCTGGCGCTGTGGCCGGATACAATCGTCGAGGAGGCAAACCTCTCTTTCCAGGTCTCGATCTTGCGGAAGGCGCTCCAGTCGAATGGTCACGATCTGATTGAGACCGTACCCAAGCACGGGTACCGGTTCACGGCCCCCGCCGAACATCTGGACCCTCCCGGCACGTCTAACGGAAGGTCGCCTGAGCATACGAAAGCTCTTCCAGAGATACGTCCGCCGGCGTCATTGCAGATCCAGAAAGATCCCACCAGGCAGGCTCGGCGAGGGCCGTTGTTTGCCGCAGTCGTCGCGCTGGCTGTGGTTGCGGGCGGCGGCTACTGGCTCGGCAAGCGTTTTGCGGCGCCGCTCGCAACTTCGCCTAAGGCAGTGAAACTATCGGTATTACCGCCTCCGGGCTTTGCAATAGAAGGCGCGGCCAGCCGCCAGTCTTTCGCGCTATCGCCTGACGGAACGCGATTGGCGTTCACCGCGATGGACTCTAGCGGAGCATTCAGCGTGTTCCTTCGCGATCTCGATTCACTGGAGCCGCGACTGCTTCCCGGCACCGAAAGCACTCATACGCTTTTCTGGGCGCCCGATGGCCAGTCCCTTTATGTAACGGCCAAGGGAAAGCTTTCGCGGATCCCACTCGAGGGTGACGCTCGAGTCCTATTGGCCGACTCGCCGCCGTTCATGTTTTCGGGAACATGGCTAAGTTCCGGACGACTCTTCCTCGACAGCTACCGAGGGAGTTACCTGGTTTCTCCGTCAGGCGGACCTCTTGATCGGTTGAAGGAGATCTATTCGTGGCCCGAGGTGCTGCCCGGCGGCGAGCATCTCTTGTACGTGAGATGGGATGCCCGAGCCGGCCGTTATCGAGCCCGCGCGCTTCGGCTTGCTGATTTCAGCACAATGAAAGATCTAATCGAGACTGACTCGCGAGTCCGGTATTCGGCTTCTTTGGCAGACTCCGATACGGGCTATCTTCTCTATGTCCGCGGCGGAAGCTTGCTGGCGAGTCCCTTTGATCCTCGTTCCCTACAGGTGACCGGCGAAGCGATGTCTGTGGCAAGCGGAGTCTATTCTTTCGCTAAAACGGGCGCAGCGGATTTCTCCGTTTCGGATACGGGAGCCGTTGCGTACCGGACTTCTATCGGCCGGTCGCAACTCGTGTGGGTGGACCGGAGTGGCCGCCAACTTGCCACGATCGGTCCGGCAAATATAAACGTCAAGTCCGCGCGTCTCTCGCCGGATGGGCAGCGGGTGGCAACGGCGATCTATGCTATCGAACGAGGCGAGCAGGACCTCTGGGTCTTCGATATCAAAACTAACTCTGGGCGACGGTTGACAGCGGACCTCGCGCTTCGGGATAGCCCCGTTTGGTCGCCGGACTCGACGAAGCTGGCATTCCTGCATACGGCCGACAGCGAACCGCCGAGGGTACACGTCCGCGGCTTGGGCGAGAACGACGCCGAGGAATCGATGCCGGCCGCCGATTTCCAGATACCTGGCGCGTGGTCCCCGGATGGGCGCTTTCTTGCTTTCACGAACACCGGCTTTCCCAGGTCAGAGAACGAACAACAAGGCGACGTATGGATGTTCGACCTGGCGCAGGGCCGGAAGTCGATTCCGCTGCTGAACACGCGATTCCATGAAGCCCACGCTGTCTTTTCACCCGACGGGAAATGGCTGGCGTTCACTTCGAACGAGTCCGGAAGGGCCGAACTTTACATACAAGCTTTTCGTTCGGGCGATGACCCGGGCCTGATAGGCGAGCGTTACCTGGTTTCAGCAGCGGGCGCTCAGGCGGTGCGATGGCGGCGGGATGGAAAGGAGTTGTTCTATCTTGGTTTTGACGGGCGCGTGCAGGCGGTTCCCCTCCGGCTTTCGCCGAAACCCGAGTTCGGCCGGGCCGCCGCGCTTTTCACGATCAGTACCGAAGCGAGAGCGGCCATTCACTCCATGCTCGGCTTCGATGTCTCAGCCGATGGCCAACGGTTTTTGATTCCGGTCGTGACGTCGCCGGCCTCACCGCTTGTAATTGTCCAGAATTGGGAGGCTCTGCTTCCGCACAAATCTCAATCGGTACTTCGCTGACCACGGCGACGTCGGGGGCTTGGTCAAGAGCCTTAATTCCAGATCTGAAAGGCTTCGATCATACTCTGTCGGGCCACCAAGGGGTTTGACCGATAGATCTCCCCTGACGCGTAGCGTTGACTAGTGTCCGCGACTTGAGCGAAAGGAGTTCGTCGGCGTCTTCGTTCTTCGCGCGGCCCGCACTCGACGAAGCTGCCTCTGTTTTCGCGCCTCCTCCAGCTTCCGATCCCGCTCGGCGTGGATCTCCTGTTGACGACCGGCCAGCATGTCTCTTGGAGTGATGAAACCGATGGCGCTATTCAGGCGGACGTTGTTGTAAGGCTCGTGGTAGCCCACCACCAGAGGGCGAGCATCGTCCAGCGACAATGGCGTTCCCGGCTGGATGCACTCTCCTTTCAGCGACTAGTGCCGGACACCGGAACCAATCGATCCCCGCGCTTGGCCCTTCAGAGTATTTGCGATCCGTGTTCATCTGCGTTAATCTGCGGCCAACAAAACGCCATTCACATCCCTGCAAAATTTTCCTAACTCGCCCCAACCCCTAAACTTACAGTCCGCTCGGCGGCCAAACCACACCCGCTTCCTAGCACCCGCCTGCTACAACTCAATTAGGAGAGTTGACATGGCATCGCCCGCACAAATCCTCGCAAATCGAGAGAACGCCAAGCGCAGTTCAGGACCGAAAACAACAGAAGGCAAGCAAGCCTCTAGCCGCAACGCAATTCGTCACGGACTCACCGGCGCGCAAATCGTCATTCCCGGAGAAGATGCGTCAGCCTATGAAGATCTACGGAAAGGTCTCTGCGCATCCTACAATCCCGCAAACGACGCCGAGCGCCTACTCGTCGAGCAGATCGCCGCTAACGCATGGCGCCTCATGCGTGCGCAACGCATCGAGACCGCCTTCCTCAAAAATCTAACGGAAAATTCCAGCGACCCCGATGGAATGCTTGCCTACGCGTTCGTCGAGCAGGCCGTTGACCTCATGCGAATCCAGCGGTACGTGGTCTCAGCCAGCAATGCCTACTACAAAGCCATCGCTCAACTGGAAAAACATCAGAAGGACCGCGCCGCCGCCGAGTACGAGGCAGCCATGATCCAAACCGTGACGACTAAGGAACCGGAACAACCGGCAGCACAATGTGCGACGCCTGAGCCCCACCGTGATGCACCGACTGCGCCGCCACTCGAACCTTGCTCGATGCCCCAAGATCCTCGCCTGTATTCGGGTTCCGATCGAACTGTGGAAAGTTACTGCTTGTAATATCCACGCGAATTCGGTGTCCTGGTTGAAACACGTTCGCCGTTCCAGCCATATCCACTTCGAATTCATACACACGGTTCGGCCCCAGCAGTTCCATGTTGTCGAGACCATTCCGAAAACGCGCGCGCAAAATCCCCTCGGCGATGTTCATCGCAAAGCCGTCGGGATAAACATCGACGAGCTTCACCATCCAATCGGTGTCTCGGCCGTCAGTGGCGGCAAACAGCTTCATCTTCACCGGGCCCGCAATCGCAAGTGGAGCCGCAAGCGCGTCGCTCGTATAGACCAGAACATCTTTGCGCGATTCGATCGGACGCTGGTCGCGCGGCCCGGCCACCGTGGGAGTACCGCAGCAATTATTTCCACCGAGCGTTGGTACAGGGTTGTTCGGATCGTAGACA
Source organism: Bryobacteraceae bacterium (assembly GCA_035630195.1). GTDB lineage: Bacteria > Acidobacteriota > Terriglobia > Bryobacterales > Bryobacteraceae > DASQDN01. The sequence goes on along the minus strand of DASQLD010000110.1, from coordinate 7,739 downwards.
TACTTGTCTGTTCCGCTTCCCGAAGTTTTCGACGCCGACAACGCGCGGTCACCGCCCAGATAGTAGGGTGTAAACTTCGTTCCCGGCAGCGGCCAGTCCTGAGCATAGTGCCACTTATTAACGCCCATGTAGAAGATTTCAACCGGAGGCTCACGCTCGAAACCATTGTCTTCGCCCTTCAGATAGTGGTTATACCAGCGCAGTTGTCGATCGAACATATCTCGATTGGCGCTCGGGCCGAAATCGACATCACCGAACTTCTGGCTAGGACCGTGTCCCCATGCTCCGATGATCATCTTCGATTCTTTGCGGGCTTTCTCCGTTCCGCCCGTACGGCGCATTCCTGTGAAGCCGTTGATGGTGCCATTCAGGAAAATGTCATACCAGCCTCCGGAGGTATGCGTAGGAACTTTTACCTTTTCGAAGCGTTCCTCGTCGCTGATCGACTTCCAATACTGGTCGTAAGACTGATGCTTCACCCAGTCGCGGAAATGTGGAACCGCCCTGCCCGCCGACTGGAGATCGATATCGGTCAACGGGACATGCCGCAAGATCTTGTCGTATTTAAGCTCTGCGGGCGCAAATTTCTCGGTGTGCCAGTACTGCGGCAGCATGATGCGATTCGGCATGCGAACCACACCCCATCCATAGTTGAAAGACAATCGGAACGCGCCGCCATGAGTCAGCCAGTTTTTGTATATGTCAGTGGATGCAACTGCCGGAAACATCGTGACCAGGCTTGGTGGCGACATTGAAGCAGCCGCCCACTGCACGTGCCCAAGATAGGAGCCGCCCTCGAGGCCGACTTTCCCGTTCGACCACGGTTGCTTAGCGGCCCATTCGATCGTGTCATGGCCGTCATTGGCTTCGTTTCGAAATGGGTCCCACTTGCCCTCGGATTCATACCGGCCCCGGACATCCTGCACATAAACGGCGTAGCCGTGCTGCGCAAACTTGATCATGCTTTCGTGAACGCCGTCCCGCTGCACACCGTATGGCGTCCGCACAATCAGGACGGGAAACTTCCCTTCGCGCGCCGGTCGATATAAATCTCCGTACAACTTCACGCCATCGCGCATCGGCGCCGCAAGATAGCGTTCAATGCGGATCTCCTCTAAGCGCGGCAGCCCGCCAGGCTGGGCATAGATCCAGCAAGCAGTCAAAAATATTGCAGCAATTGTCTTCATTCAGTCTTATTGTTTTCCAAACCAGCCGCGATCCCAGGGAAACGCCAGCGTCGGCGGATTGACATACCGGGCCATCCGGAATCGCAAGCGCGCCCCCGCCCCCGGCTCCAGCCGGACATTCAGTAGCGGCCCTGCAATCGGCGTCGTCTTGCCGTTCATCTCGACCGATTCAAATCGGTGTTCTCCGTAACCACCCGCCTGCACCACCAAAGTACGAGCCTCAACCGGATCGACATTCACCAAAGTCAACATAGCGCCGTCGGCTTCCAGCTTCTCCACCAGCGCCGCGACATCCTCCGGCAAACCAGCGCGCCGCCGCACGGGATCGAAGTACCGGAATCGGCTATGCAGACCCCAAATCCGTCCATTCGAGAAGTAAGCGCCCATCGTAAGGTTCGCGAGCGCATCCGTCTCCACCGGATTCAAATCCTGCAAATAGTCCGCAAGCCTTGTGTCGGCAGTCGTGGGATCGGTCTCAATCTGAACCACCGTCTTACGCAGCTTCTCGAGATCCGCCTGCAGCGTCTTCACCGGATGCTCGGGATCTTTGCCCTCGAGAAACGCGACCCATCCACGAATCGGCACTCGCTCCAGATCCTTGCGGTCCATCGACCAGAAGTAAATCTCCGCCAGCTTGTCTTGAAACAGATTGCCCGTATAGTGATACCAGCTCGGAGCGCCCTTCTCGTGGTATCCCTTCGGGTCGCCATACATCTGCGGCAGCAAAGTCTTGCCGTCGACCACTTTCTTCTGCGCGTAGATGTTATCGAGTTGCTTTCGCAGCACGCCGACAAACGCCTGGTCGCCCGTCAGCATCAGCGCATTTCCAAAACCAGGCCATGCCCCCGCAGTGAACGTATTGCGATGAGCGATCTCCTCGAGCTCTCCGTCATATATCGTGAAGTTCCACCCATAGGTACCCTTCCACCACTGGCCGCCATACTCGCCGCCCGGCTTGCCATCGAGTCCCACGTTCGTAGGAATATTACCGCCGCACTGTTCAGTCCGCGTCTTCCAAGCGGTCGCATACTCGACGACCCAATCTTTGTACTTCGGCTGCTGCGTCAGCGCAAAGGCCTGAAGCCCGAGATTCGTCGACGCCAGATTCAAAGGATGATCACCAACGCTGTCGAGATAGTCCTTACAATGCGCGAGCATCTTCGGATAGTACTCGTTCAAGTTCAGCAGCTTCCCCCGACCCGCCTTGTTGTGCAGCAAGTGGAAGCTCCCCGGGACCGGATCGCCGACCCAGTCATACTCGGTCGCCTTATGCATCATCGGTCCCTTGCTCCCCGTCCAGATACTCTTGATCAACTTATTCTTCGGATCGTAGTTCGGGGCCTCGAGATCTTCATTCATATACAGCCCCGCGAAGCGCTTCATGCGCTCGCGAAAGATCTGGTTGTTCGGATCGGACAAACCAAGGAACATGAACGCCCGCATTCCTTCGCCCGTATGGAACCAGTCCGATTGCGTAATGAACTCTTTGTAGTACGAACCGTTCTCGGAAAGCTTCGTCAGCGTTGTGCGCAATTGCCCGTACTGCTTGTAGTGGCCTTCCAGTGCCTTCTTATAATTCGTCAAAACCGAGTTGGACCCGCCCATAGCATGCAGCAGCGTCCAATTGAAGAACGTCTCGATAGCGTCATCGGGACCATCGAGTGTTCCCCAGCGCGGCGTGTGGAGCAGATACCCTCGATCATCGACAAACTTTTCGAAAAAGCGGTCAGCCGCTCTCGAATTGGCGTTCAACAACTGCCTTTCAAGGAGCGCCCAGGCAGGTGTAGGCATCGGACTATCGATCTTAATGGACGGCTCTGCAGCGAGAACCTGTAAAGCGAGACTCGCCAACGCGAGTACAGCGATTCGAACGTTCATAAAATTCACCTGGAGATCGGAACTGCGTTCTTCTTGATGTAGTCGTCGAGTAGGGACCGCTCGGGTCCCATGTAGTGGAAACCTTCGGCGTACTGCAAACCGTGCTTCTTCCCGAACTCGGCGTCATGGGCGAGGACAATATGCTTGACATACTCATGATTCGCGGTCGCGTCGTCGTTCCCTAGCAACGGCAGGCGCAGGTTCTGCTTCGCCAGCCTCGCGCGAAGCGCCGCACCGTTCACACCCGCCGGACCCTGCGTCACATTCGCGACGTTGGTCTCAACCTTCTGGTCGATGGTCGAGCTGATATCCACCGCGCGATTCACCAGTTGCGGGCCGCGAGCGAAGTAGTACTTCTCCATCACCGAATGCGGCTTCAACCCGACGTCGAAGTGCTCGGTGAGGTCCCAGCTACCGCCGGCCATCCAACAGGCTGCTTCAACCGCTTGCGCCGTCACATAGTGGTCGGGGTTCTCTTCGTAATGCCCCCAAGGGTCGTAACCAATCACCGTGTCCACCTTCATTGCGCGAAAGATGAAGACCAACCGTGACCGCAACTCGTTGTGCAGCGATTGGTCCATCATGTGATTGCGATATCCGAGATTATAGATCTTCCTCAAACCCATCTTCTCGGCAATCGCGGCGTTGTCTTTCTCGTTGTTGAGAATCACTTCGCCGATCGTCTTCCCGGCCCCGGCCATCTCGTCATTCGTCGTGCGGATCAAAATTCCTGTATAGCCTTCTCGAATGAGCTTGATGATGGTCCCTGCAGCGAATAGCGGCAGGTCGTCGGAATGAGGCTGAATGGCAGCGAGCACTTTGCCCTTGTGCGGCTGGCCCGTGCGATTGCGCTCGACAAACACCTCGGTCGATTGTTCGAAGCGAACGCGATTCTGGGCGAGCCCCGCAGCTCCCGCAGCTAGGATGCCTGCGAATGCCCGTCTACTGGTCATACTTTGTAGCGGTCGTAATCGAAGCGCTCGTTCACCAAGTGGTACTCGGGCTCGCCACTCTTCTGCAGGTAATAGGTCTTCAGCGGAGTTCTCGGGAAGTCCGTAAGCTTGCGCGGAAGCGCTTCGCCGTCCACCCATTCGTAGATCGGAACTTCCCACGGATTGAATGTGTCCGTCAGTCCGCGTTCCTTAGCGATCCGGTACAGATTGATGTTCCCCGGTTCGTGACCGCCGAGATACAGACCGATGATGTCCAGACGGAACTTGTCCTTGCTGAACATTACAAGGTTGGTCAGATGATCGTTGCCGATACCGAACCCGTTACCGTCGCGGCCATAGATTCCTTCGATCATCGCCAACCCGGTCTTCAACACGCTCATGTTGTCACAGGTCTTGTGCGCCCAGATCTCCTGGTGCATCGGGCTCAGATCGGCGCCGCTGTCATACCGCGCATAACCCATCCGCTTGTGACTCTCGAACATCTTGTTGATCTGCGGTTCCACTTTCCGGGATATGTTCGGCTGCATGAACTCCGGCGCGCCGGTCACCATCTTCCAACCGGGACAGAATCGGACATACGGCAGCACGACCAGACCCTGCTCGTTCTTCACCGACTGTGTCAGGCACATCCCGTGCGCCTTCCACTTGGCGATGTTCAACAGCCAGGTGTCCGGCTCGTTCACCGGAGCATAGTGAGGAATGCTTGTATAGACGACACCATCGGGAACCTTGCTCCACGTCATGTCGTAGCCTTCGTGGAAGTTTCGGATGCGGCGTTCGGGCTCATTCATCTCGACGCCGTGACGCTCATTGATATCGACGAAGCCCCGGTAGTTCCAGGCGTTGAAGTTGTTCGCCTCGACGAAGTTGAACTTCTTCAGTCCAAGTTCTTTCAACCCCATCACCATGCCTTCGTAGAACTGCGGATCGGTGCCCGTACCCCAGTTCTCGACATGCGGCCGGTTCTTGCTTCGAACACTGCAGACATTCGGCTTCAGAACGATGCGGTGACTCACCGGAATTCCGCCATCTTGCTTAGGAACGAAGATCTCACGCGCCAGCGTCAGCCCTTCGCGGAGCTTCGACTCCTCATGCATCTTATGCGGCACATTGGTGCGTCGGATAAAGACGGCCTTGGGATTCTGCTCAATGAACGGATGGAGGCCAAAGAAAGGCTGGGGCATCCGCGCAGGCGCGGCCGCCAGATTGCCGCCCATGGCAGTGCTCGCCGCTATCGCGCCGGTTCGGATAAAGTCACGTCGTGAAATCATTGAAACCTCCGTTCAATCTAGTCTAACTAAATACGAGCACGCCGAGGCGACGAAGCTCCGGAACCTCGACTTCCGTCGTCGATCCGCGCTTAGCTACCTTCAACGCGACCGGCTCGCCATCCGGCCTAAGTAACGTCGCTTTGGAGAAATGCCCCTGCACGCGGGCCTGAATATCCATGTCGATCGGCGAGCCATAGTTGACCAGATGGGCCATCCGCTCCCCAGTGACAAGCGCGATCACAGCAGGCGCATTCCACAATCGGACGGCGCGCTGCTTGTGCGTAATGATATCGATCACGTCAAGCGCGAACTCGCTCGGATCGGCAATTGGCCGCCGATACGCCACCACCTGACCTTTCCCCAACGTGAAGAAGTCGCGATCCTTATCCTCCCGAACTTGCTTCAGTCCGGCGACCTTCCACCACTGCTGAGTCGGCATCGTCGCGACAACCAGCGTCGTCCCTGCCTCGGCATGAGCCAGAATACGCTTGACCGTCTCGGGAGGCGGAGGCTTCAAATTGGCCGCGACCAGCGCGAGGCGCTTCGAGGGATCAGGAGCCGGAATCGCCGTGACGGCCGCCAATGCCGGCGATACATTGCGCCGGTACAGGAGATTTGCGATCTCTGCGGTGGCGACACCCGGCTCCACCAGAGCAGTCACGATCGGAACCGCAGGTTGCCGGAACAGCGCAATGTTCTGCTTGAGCCACCGCGCCGTACGCCCGAGCTGCTCCCATGCGGCGACCGCCTTCGGGTCTTTCCGTTCCAGTGCCTCGCGATAGTGAGGCTCAACCGCCAGAACGTAATTGCCGCCCGCTACCCAGGCTTCTATCAAAGCCAGTTCCAGCGAGTCGTAAGGAACGGATCGGTCGCCCAACTTATCCGGCAGATACGCAAGCACCGGTGCCCGGTTCGGATACAACGCCCGCAAGTATCCGGCCTGGTAGCCGTTGGCGTCCACCCACGGCTCACGGCTCGCGCTGGCAGTCTCATCGCCACGGCCGTCGACGGTCGGAGGTCTGCGAATTCCCGGCCACAGTCCCTCAAGCTCGCCGACCGCAACCGACTTCAACTCCGCCTCGGAGATCGGAGCGATGCCGTCCAGCCGGGGAAGCTTACTATCCTCGCGAATGACGATATCTGTCGCCAGATTGTGAGGCATCGTTGACCAGTAAAGCATAACTACCCGCGCCGATCAGCAACAATACGGCAATCGCCTGCATTGGAGCCTCATAACTGCCCGTGGTCTGAATCAACCAACCGGTCAGAATCGGCGCTGCTACGCCTGCGAGATTGCTAGCCATATTCTGAAGGCCGCCGATTCTCCCGATCGCGCCGCCGGGAACCACCGTCTGCGTCAGCGCCCAGTAGTTCGCCGTCGCGACACCCAGCCCTGCCAGCGAGAAGATCGAAAAGAACAGCGCCAACTGCGACGAGACAGCTCCGGCGCCGAATACCTCCGTCGCAGCCAGCAGAAGTCCCACAATCGTGAACGTCTTCCGAACCTTCACCGGATTCCCGCCACGCCCGATCATCCGGTCGGCCACCCATCCGGAAGCAATCGTCGTCACAGCCATGCCCGCGAAGCTGAACATCGTGTAAAGACCCATCATCTCGAGCGGCAGCTTGCGCTGCTCTTTGAAGTAGGCCGGCAGCCACGTAATGCAGAAGAACAGGTAACAGCTATAGCAGAATGTCCCCACAAGAATGCCCCAGATTGCCGGCATCTTGAACAAATGCCAGAACGGAGCCTCGGGTTTTGCGATCGCTGCCCGAACCGCAGGCGCAGTCTCCGCACGGGGAACCAGGAAGAGCCAGGGAATTAACCATACGACCGAGACGAGTCCCGTCACGTAGAACATCGCTCGCCACCCGTATGCAGCAATCAAGTAAGCAGCTATAGGAGCTCCTACGGCAGGACCGATCTTTGTGCCCGCCATGTAGATACCGATGGCGAGACCACGCTGCTTCTCTTCGACATTCATCCGAATCCATCGCAGACTCGCAGGCGCGATGATCGATTCCCCGACACCGAGCAGCAACCGCACTGTGAATAGCTGTGTCACGGTGCGTGTGAAGGCGGTGCCTGCCGAAATCAGGCTCCAGAGAATAAAGCCGGCGGCGTATGGATACTTGACCCCGTACTTATCGACGAGCCATCCGGCAGGAACCTGCAGCAAGGCATACGACCAGAAGAACGCCGAATTCATCAACCCTCGCTGGCTGTCCGAGAGGCTGAAGTGCTCGCGAAATTCCGGCACTGCAATCGCGACCGAAAGCGATGTACGGTCGACATAAGCAATGACCATGCCGAGGCACAACAATACGACGATAGACCACCGCCGAGCAGATCCCATGAGTATGGATCTATAATGCACTAAAAATGGATCGACGACTATTTCTCGGCGCCTGTGGAGCGGCAGCGCTCGCTCAGCAACCCAAACGCTTTG
>DASQLD010000109.1:0-10872 GCA_035630195.1 Bryobacteraceae bacterium | reverse complement strand
ACAGGTGCGCCAGATTGTCAACAATGGTCTTCAAACGATCGTTGATCCCTCCAGAAGATCCGCAGTAAGTGGACCGCTGGCCGGTCGCGAGCATTCGTCCGGGTCCTGCCTCGATCGGTACGTGGTGTCACCAGGCATGAGTTTTCAGGCGGGTGCGGCGCGCATAGCTGGCGTGGTTGTTGACCGAATCATCTTCGAAACTCCTGAAGGGCAGAGCCGAGTTGAAGTGTTACTGGCCCCTTCCCTCGGGTGTGTGCTTCTCAGTGAGAAGTCATTCAAAGCTGGGCGCCTCATCCGTCAGGTCGAAGCCATGGATCTTCGGCTCCGTGAGCCCGACCCTTCGCTGTTCGAGATTCCGTTGGACTACACGTACACGAAGGTCGAACGAGAAATGAAGAAGTGAGTCGCCCTCTGCGACCATCTCGTAAAGACTTCAGAGTCTCGCGGGCTGATGCTTTGCGATCCAGTCGGGATCGAAATCCACTCCGAATCCGGGACCGGTAGGGACTTTGATCTTGCCTTTGACAATCTGCAGGGGCGAGGTTTTACATTCAAACTTCATGTTTTTGCCGATCTCCTTGAACTCGTGGTGCTCACCTGCATTCGGCAGTGCGGAGACGAACTGAATATTGTAGATGTTGCCGAGTCCGCCGCCCGACATGTGCGGCACGCACTGTTTCCCATAGGCAGCCGCCATACGCGCCACCTTCATTGAGCGAATGAGGCCACCGAAGTAGTAATTGTCCGGTTGCACAATGTCAAGGCCGTCATGGGCGATGAGCCAGCGGAAGCCATAGTAGTTGTAATCTTGTTCGCCGTTGGCGACCGGTATCGTCAACGCGTCTGCAACCTGCTTGATCTCCTCCATATGATCGAACATCACAGGCTCCTCGAAGTAGCGGAATTTGTATTCTTCGAGCAGCCTGCCGACGCGGACTGCTTCGGAAACGTTGTAGAAACTGTTGGAGTCGGCGTATAGGGCGACACTATCCCCGAACGTCTTGCGTACCAGCGGGATCATTTTCTCTGTCCGCCCAGGAGGTCCAGCAGCGCGCATATCCGTCGTCATGAACATGAGGCCACCGACTTTGATCTTAAGGGCGCGCAGATCGTGCGAGTAGAAGGCCTTTTTGATCAGCTCAATGGACTCGTCAACCGGCTTCTCGCGCCATTCGGTCGCCATATAAAGCTCAACCTCGGGGTTGTGGACCTCGCCAATCAACTGTGCAACAGGCTTGCTCGCGATTCGGCCGAGCATGTCAAGAATGGCAAACTCGGCGGTTGCCAGCGGCAGACCGAGAGCCATACCGCTCAGACGAAAATTGAATTGATAGATGTAGATCTTCTCGAGGATCATGTCGAGTTCGCGCGCATCCTTCCCGATAAGAAACGGCTGGATGTTCTTAAGAAAAATAGGGAAGAATGTGCTCATGCCGGTGTGAGCCACGGAGATACCCTCGGCGCCATTTTTGGAACGGACACGACAGATATAGCCGTTGTCCAGACGGAGGAGTTCGACACTCTGAATAATGACAGGTGTTTTGAATAGCTGCTTTTTCAAGACGGGGGCCTGCAGGATGCCGTCGAGCTTCTGGTAACGATCCTTGGCGGATTCGGCCCCGGAGGCGCTGGAGCCTAACGCACCGGCTGCGGCAGCGGAGATAAAGTTGCGACGGTTAATCTTCATGGAATCCCGATTGTGAGTTTATCTTTTCAAGAATGCAGGCAGCGCGTCAATGGTCCCTCTCACCCGAGAAAGATCTTCATTACCCAACGAGCTGACTAAGGGAAATACTCTCGACGCTGCAACATTCTCTCTCTTTGCGTGGGCTGCGAAACATTTGTTCGTTTCGTCGGACGCCCGTCCTGCGCCGTGGAAGAGCGCCGACAAGATCCCCAAATTGAGCGATCGGTCGAGACCTCTTCAGCCGGTCACTCTTCACCACATATTTGCTTCTATGTTTTGGGTGTCGGAGATCATCCCGTGCAGACACGTGTTCTGGACGCTTCTGGGATTGCTTTGATCCACCGTGTGTGATAATTCGGACATGCGAACAGAATGGGTGGCGCAGCGTCAAAAGGATTCGATCCGGACTCAGATGCACTACGCGCGCAAAGGCATTATCACGGGCGAAATGGAGTACGTTGCCCAGCGTGAAAACCTCTCGGCGGAACTGATCCGATCGGAAATCGCGCGCGGCCGGATGATCATCCCCGCTAATCTCCATCACGCTTCGCTCGAGCCGATGTGCATCGGCATCGCTTCGAAATGCAAGATCAACTCGAATATCGGCAATTCGGCAACTACGTCGAATATCGACGAGGAGCTTGAGAAACTCCGCTATTCGGTGAAATTCGGCGCAGACACAATCATGGACCTGTCCACAGGTGGCGATATTCCTCGGATCCGCCAAGCCATCATCGACGCGTCGTCTATTCCGGTCGGCACTGTTCCCATCTATGAAGCCCTCAGCCGTGTTCGACGCGTTCAGGATCTCACTGCCGATCTGATGCTCGAAGTGATCGAAGAGCAAGCGCAGCAAGGCGTCGATTATATGACCATTCACGCCGGCGTGCTAGTTCAATATGTGCCCTTAGCCGCCAATCGCATCACAGGCATTGTGAGCCGGGGTGGTTCGATTCTTGCCGAATGGATGGTGAAGAACCACAAGCAGAACTTCCTCTACGAGCGATTTGCGGATATCTGTAAGATCTTCCAAAAGTACGATGTCAGCTTTTCGCTGGGTGATGGACTGCGGCCCGGTTCTCTCGCCGATGCGAGCGATGAGGCGCAATTTGCGGAACTAAAGACGTTAGGGGAACTCACGAAGATCGCGTGGGAATACGATGTCCAAGTAATGATCGAAGGCCCTGGCCACATTCCGCTAGACCAGATCCAGATGCAGGTTGAGAAAGAGATGGAGATGTGCCACGAAGCGCCCTTTTACACCTTGGGACCCCTTGTCACCGATATCGCTCCCGGATACGACCACATCACATCAGCGATCGGCGCTGCGATGATCGGCTGGCACGGCGCATCCATGCTCTGCTACGTGACTCCGAAAGAGCATCTCGGCTTACCGAATCGTGAGGATGTCAAGCAAGGCATCATCGCTTATAAGATTGCCGCCCATGCGGCTGATGTCGCGAGGAAGCGTCCCGGCGCTCGCGACCGCGACGACGAACTTTCCCGGGCGCGCTATAACTTCGATTGGAATCGCCAGTTCGAATTGTCGCTTGATCCGGAAGGCGCTCGCGCCATGCACGATGAAACATTGCCGGAAGAGGGCTTCAAGGAAGCTCACTTCTGTTCGATGTGCGGTCCCAAGTTCTGCTCGATGAATATTCATTCGAAGGTCACCGAGTTGTCGGTAGAACACGCGAATGAAATTGCATCAAACGCAAAGCTCGTGCAACTCGCGCCATCGGGAGACTGAGCCGGGCGTAGCCTCGGTGCGCTAAAACCGTAATCTATCTGGTGTTCCTGAGTAGAAGGAACTTGCGATTGAAAGCAAGCCCATCAACCTACATGAATGCAGCCGAATAACTGCTCCCTTTTAGGCGCCCTCGCGTTTCAATTCTACGCAAGGAGAAGAAACGTTTCCGGCAGAAGTCATGCAGCTGTGTCATACGAACCATGTCTTTGTCATTCTTTGCCGGCCATCAGATACCAATTTTGAATTTCGCGGACTGGACGGAGTGGAAAGCTATCCCTAGGGTGGTGTCGCGTAGACAGGAGCCGCCTTTCTCATCTTGTTGAGGTTGGCAGGAGCGGCTTCTTGAGCTTCCTTGAGCTGGCGCTGAGCAGCCGCCTTGTTCCCCGTACTTTGGTCAATCGCGCTGAGCCGAACTAAAGTTGAACTCGCCTGCTGCTTGGCGCCGATCGACCGATAGACCTTCAAGGCTTCGCGATAGTGCCGCTCGGCACTCGGTGTGTTTCCCTGCTTTTCCTGCATTGAGGCGAGGCGGGAATGAAGGTCTCCCAGCAGCGCTGTGTTTTTGGACCACTGCGTTCCATTGATTCCCTCGCGAATGGCTTGCGCTGCCAGATTTAGGTCGCCTTGGCGCTCCCGCTGATAGGCAATCGCTAACAGCATTTCGGCCTGAGCTTCCTGATCGTTCAACTGCCGAGCCAGGCTGAGCGCTTGCTCGTAGTAAGGAATCGCCGAACCATCCGAAGCATCGCGCTTGATATAACCGAGAGTGCCATAAATCGACATCCTTTCCGCCGGATCGGTTCTCCCGCTCAGCTCATCGCGCAACAGTTTCTCGGCGCTAGCCACGTTTCCAGCCTTCGCAGTCTCACGAGCCTGGTTGATCTTTGCGGATAAATCGCCTGCAACATCAACATTGCCTGTGACAGTCTCAAGCGCTCTCCTTTCATCAACATCTCGGAGCTGCGCTTGCAAGGCATCTCTTTCTGCGTTTGCCAAACTGGCGTTCAGAACTGCCTCTTCACGCGCGCTTACAGCTTGAGACCGCTGCATCAGTGCAAAAACAGACAGGGCAGTTGCGAAGATTGCAACGGCTGGAATGGTAACGGCCATCACTCGGCGCAGGACGGTATAGCGCGTCAACCATCGCTGAATTGCCCTACCAAGTACGTCATGAAAAATCTCATACCGCTCAGGCTGGTCGATGCGGCGGAGGATTCTGGTTTGCGAACTCTCGATCTGGCTATCATCAGAAAGTTTGCCAAGGAGCTTACTTACCGCGTCATCCTTGACCTTCGCGTACTCTTTCAAATCCGCCGGCCGCTGCGGAATCTTGAAGCCGGAGGGTGTAACCATATGCGGAAAGATACGAGAGCAGATGTTCTTGTCACTCCGGCTGAGTCGGTTCAAGACATTCGTCAGGTGACCGAGAACAATGTCGCCTGCCCCACCGATCTTTCGAAAGGTCTCGAGCTTCATCTCGCGCTTGGCTTTATCGGCAAACCACAAGCGCGTCAGAATCAGTTGCAGGTAAGGAGCCTCAACGCGATCTTCGTGTTCAAGGGGATTCTTCTCATGTGGCGTCACTTGCGCCAGAATCTCATCGACTAGTGTCGGCTCGATGGAAACCGCACCGGACGGAGCTTCCGTCTGCGAATAGACCTTCAATGGACCGACAATCGCCTCTTTCGCGGCCGCGAGATTGAGATGGGCAAGCCGCAACGTATTGTCGAGCAACCCGGCAACACGGGATTGAAAGCGAAGATCGAGGGACCAGAGGCCATCCTCTCGGATGCCGATCAGGAGGTTTGCGCGAATGTCACGATTGTTGATCAGCCGCGCCAGAGCAGAATCGAACCCTCCGGATTGTGCGGCCTCGGGATGCTGCGCGAGATACTCTTCAAACTGATCCAGAACAAGAAGTAATCGCCGATTCGCGCTCGTCGTGATTCGGTGCACAAAATCATCAAAAGCTACCTCGTTCAGCGAGGCAGTTCCGTCGGGCCAATCCATCTGAAGAGCTTTCAGACATTCGTTCTTAACTTGAATAATGTATTCATCGCCTTGCCAGCGCCGCCAATATACGGAAGCAGTACCGTGGCGATCCTCGACTTCCGGTAGAACGCCGGCTTGCAAGACGGAGCTCTTTCCAACCCCCGAAGCTCCGTATAGGATCGTGAGATGTGTGCCTATCAAGTTATACGAGATGAGCTGAATATCATTGGCTCGCCCGTGAAAATACTTGCGGTGAGCTTTCGTAAAGGGCCGGAGTCCGACATACGGGCATTCGATGCTAGACTCGCCGTTCGTCATGTTTGAGCAACCCCTTCGAGGCGGGAAGTGAACTGGTCCAGATCCAATTCGTACAGGTTCACTCCCCTCTTTGCCCACAGAGTACTTTCAAGAAGACTGACGTCACGCTGAATTGCCCATGACTTACCGCCCTCGCTTTCCGGCAGATACGACCGCAGATTGTTGAGAACTACACGAAGATTCCAATCGGCAAGTCCATATCCGAGAAACAGAAAGCTGCACTGTCGAAAGTAGGTGAGGAACTGGCTTGGTATGGCGGAGCTTTGCGAGAACCGCGACAGAAAGCCGATGTAATCTTCTTCTGTGATCACAAAGCTATCAAGTTCTCGTTTGGCCGGACTGATCGATCCGTGCATCTTGAAAACGACTGTTTTCTCGAACTGCCAGTAGCCATCGGAGAGATCGACCTTCGGGAGACTCACTCGATTTGATGGCTGGAACTCGAACTCCGAACGACCATCAGCCAGTGACTTACGAACCTGAACGCAATTTTGGTACTCGAGTGAATCGGTGTCATAGATCACAAGGTCGTGATCTACTCCCTCGGCTGTTAATGCATTCTCAATTAGGGCATCATAGTTTGTCGTGACGATCATTAACGGCGTTGCCCTCGCCGCTTGCGCCAACAGTTTATGCAGAGAGCCTACCGGATAGGCATGATCGAGCACCTTGCGAAGTTTCTCTCGAAGAATCTTGCGACCGCTGGCTTCGACATAATATGAACTCACTTTGGCAAGATCTTCTTCTTCGCGCGGTTCCGAAGCGGGAAATTCCGCATCCTTTGCCAGCTCGCGGGAAAGCTCCCGTCCGCTCGGCGGAAAAGTGGAGGTTTTGTTCGTCCACTCACTCATGGCGGGCGTCCAGACATGGATGCGCCGGCGCCGAAAAAAGGAATAACTCTGCCTTGAAGCAGACGCTCCCAAATGATCCGGTAGGGCGGCTGTGTCATGGATATTCAGACTATCTCAACGCGACCTGGAATAAAAGCTAAGATCACTTGGAATTTTCTGCATGAAGTTTGAATCCGATGGTTACGGCCAGTTCATATGTCGATCATTTCATTAAGATTGTTATTTGGCCAGAGGCTTGCATAATGATCATGGACCGCAGCGGTCTTTTTTGTAGTTTTCGGCCGCGAGTCGCTAACCAGAGGAGAACGGCAGTCAGGAAGGCGAGCGGTTAATCAAAGCAGGGTCGTCAAGCAGATGCGGCGCAGATTGAATGATGTGCAGCGAGGTTTTTGCCGTTTCCCTTGTCCGCGGCTTTCGAGGGGATGCTAAACCGTCCATAAGAACTACCTGGGAAGGCCGGCACAAAGCGTGCAGCCGCTTCGGTACACACGACCCTGCGATAACTCCATCACCCATATAAGATAGATCTATGCTCGTGGACCCGCGACCTCTGCCTCGCCGTGCGCTCTTGCGTCAATCGGCTGCGGGATTTGGACTGCTTGGACTGCAATCTCTCTTCGCGGAAACATTGAATCCGCTTGCGCCAAAGGTTCCCCAATTGCCGGCGCGGGTCAAGCGCCTTATCTTCCTGTTCATGCACGGCGGACCTTCGAGTATCGATACTTTCGATCCAAAACCTCGTCTGGACCAGGATCACGGCAAGCCCGTGCCGTTCAAGCGCGGGCTAACATTCGGCGAAAACGATGTTCGGGGTCTGATGAAATCACCATGGCAATTCAAGCAGTACGGCCAAAGCGGCATCCCAGTCAGCGATTTATTTCCGAATGTCGCCACCTGTGTGGATGATCTGTGCATGCTGCGATCCATGGTAGGTGATGGTGTTGATCACGGAGCAGCTCTACTCCAACTCCATACCGGCATGTTCCAGTTCAAGCGACCCAGTATGGGCTCTTGGGTCTTATACGGCCTCGGGACTGAGAACCAGAATCTTCCCGGCTTCATTACGATCAAGCCATCGTTGGGACACGGCGGCGCCAACAATTGGAGTTCCAGCTTTCTACCCGGAGAATATCAAGGCACAGCGATCGGTAATTCCGGCATGAAGGTTGAGGACATCGCCAAAGAACCTGTCCCGTACCTGATCTCAAAAGGCCTTCCCAACGAACATCAGCGCTACGAACTCGACATGGTTCAGGCGATGAATCGAAGGCACGCCGAACAGAACGATCATGATCCTGATCTGGAGGCGCGAATAGAAGCGCTGGAACTGGCGTTTCGGATGCAGGTCAAAGCACCGGAAGCTTTCGACGTCGACAAGGAATCGCTAGAAACCAAGAAGCTGTATGGACTTGATAATGAAGTGACGCGTGACTTCGGATGGCAGTGTCTACTCGCGCGTCGGCTTTCCGAACGCGGAGTCCGGTTCGTTCAGTGCTCGCACAGCTACAAATGGGACCAACACGTTGACCTGGTAAAACTTCATACCAAGAATGCAGCGGAGGTCGACAAGCCAATCGCAGGTTTGTTGAAGGATATGAAAGCGCGGGGTCTCTTCAAGGACACGCTGGTTATCTGGGGTGGTGAGTTCGGTCGTACGCCCTGGGCCCAGGGCGCTGATGGACGCGATCACAATCCGTATGGCTATACAATCTGGATGGCCGGCGCAGGTGTGAAGCCAGGCTTTGTCTATGGCGCGACGGACGAGTTCGGCTATCACGCAATTGAGAATCGCATGCATATTCACGATTTGCATGCGACCGTTCTGCATATGCTCGGCTTGCAGCACGACAAGCTGACCTATAAATATGCCGGACGGGATTTCCGGCTTACCGATGTCTCAGGCGCCGTGCATGACGGAATCTTCGCATGAAATCGGTCATCTTAGTTCTGGTAGCTACGGGTCTCGTCGCGCAAGAGCCGGATACAGAGTTCTTTGAAAAGCGTATTCGTCCGCTCTTCGCACAGAAATGCCAGGGCTGCCATGGCGACAAGGTGAAGATGGGCGGTCTTAGCTTGTCTTCTACAAGCGGAATCGCGGACGCGCTGAACGCTGGATTCATTACCAAGAGTGAGCCGGAAAAGAGCCGTCTTTATCGAGCTCTGCTATACGCAGACACGGTGAAGATGCCTCCGACCGGTAAGTTGCCGCCAGATGAGATTGCAGCAGTCCGGACATGGATCGAAGCAGGTGCGAAGTTCCCGCAATCCGCGCCTTCGCTAGCGACCGGGCAATCCGGTTTAAGCGCGGGAGATAGGCAGCATTGGGCCTTCCAACCCATCCGGGAACACCAACCGCCTCCCGTCAAGAATACGAGTTGGCCGAAAACTCCGATAGATCGCTTCATTCTCGCGAAACTTGAGGCAAACCAGATTCCGCCTCCCTCTCCTGCGGAGAAACACACACTTCTTCGACGGGTAACGTACGACCTCACAGGTCTCCCCCCGACGACGGAAGAGCTCGACCGATTTATCGAAGACAGATCACCCGACGCTTTCGCCAAAGTTGTCGATCGGCTGCTCGCTTCGCCGCGCTACGGTGAACGTTGGGGACGCCACTGGCTCGATGTCGCGCGCTATGCCGACTCCACTGGGATGGACGAAGACAATCTGTACCCGCACGCATGGCGCTATCGGGATTATGTGATCGACTCATTCAACCGCGACACACCTTTCGATCGCTTCATCAAAGAGCAGCTTGCCGGAGATCTGCTGAAAACCAACGATCCGAAGGAAAGGCAGCGCAATGTTGTGGCGACTGGTTTTCTCGCGATCGGTCCCAAACCGCTTGCGCAGCAGGATCGGTTGCAGATGATCTATGACGTGGTCGACGAGCAGATTGATACGACTACGAAGACGTTCCTTGGACTGACCGTCGCCTGCGCGCGGTGCCACGATCATAAGTTCGATCCCATTCCCACGAAGGATTACTACGGTCTTGCCTCGATCTTCGCCAGCACAACCAGCTTCCGCAATCAGGGCCGGCCGGGTTCCATCTCTTACATGCATTACACGCCACTCGACGATGCGGAATACAATCGTTATCAATCGCATCGCTGGCGCGCCTTGTCCAAGCAAATCGAGATGGAAGACGCGCTGTCCGAAGACAGCAATCGCGAGAACAGCTTGGCTCGTCAAAAGATATCAGGCGCTCTCATCGCCGCATGGGAAGTACGCAACCAGCAAAAGACTTTGGAGAAAGCATCCGCTGCGCACAGCGTCGAATATTCATTCATAGAAAGATGGCTCAAGTGGATCGATTCTCGGGACGAGAAGGCTCGCGCCGGATATTTGAAGCCTTGGGTCGAAGCCACAGATAAGACAATCGACGCGGTTGCGCAACGCTACCACGAGACGTATGTCAAAACTGCAGAGAAGTGGGATGAACGTCTTGAAAAGTGGCGTACACGGTTTGCTAAGGACGCTCTGCAAGATCGCGACATTCCTGCTCGGCCCACTTTCGACCCGACGGACGACCCCTTCTTCGCGGCTGTGACATTCGACGGTGGACCTATGGAGCTGACTGACAGCGATCGGGTACACCTTCTGCGCCAGGAATGGAAGCAGTTACAGGACACGATGCCGGAGAAGCCCGCTCTCGCGAGTGCTGTCTGCGATGGCCCATCGATCGATCAACACGTATTCGTCCGCGGTAGTCTCCACGCGCACGGAGAGGCTGTCAGCAAGCATTTCCCTTCCGTGATTGCTGGAGATGATCCACCCGCTATCAAGCAGGGAAGCGGTCGTATGGAACTCGCCGAATGGCTCGCAAATCCTACCAATCCCCTGCCCGCGCGGGTGATGGTGAATCGAATTTGGCAGTGGCATTTCGGCGAGGCGCTGGTTCGTACGCCGAACAACTGGGGTAAAACAGGAGAGGCGCCGACCCATCCGGAATTGCTCGATTACCTCGCAACGCAATTCATCGATAGCGGCTGGTCGATCAAATCGATGCATCGCCTCATTTTGCTGTCGAATACATATCAAATGAACAGCAAACCATCGAAGGAAGCAAGAGAGAACGATCCAGGCAATCGCCTCTTTTCGCGCTTCAACCGCATACGGATGTCGGTCGAGCAAATTCGTGATACCCTTCTCGCCCTCGATTCTTCGCTGGACACCACCATGGGCGGATCGCTCTTTCCAACAGGAAAAGGCAAACGCGAACGGATCGATGCCGATGAACTGAAACGCCGCACGATCTATATTCCCGTCCG
>DASQLD010000108.1:0-4767 GCA_035630195.1 Bryobacteraceae bacterium | reverse complement strand
TTATGGAGACCGTTCTTCAAGTAGAGGTTCGCCGCCGCCCCTAATGCCATGACGTTCTTAGGTTCGATTTGCAAAGCGAGCAACAGTGCAGCCAATGCCTCGCCCTCATTGCCCCGCTCTGCGTAGATGTCGGCAATTGCCAAGTGAGCCGGGGTCATTGTCGGGTCGCACTGCACTGCGGCGCCAAAGGCGACCAGGGCTTTGCCTAGATCCTTGCGTTGGTAATCCTCAATTTCGGCGGCGAAATACTTCGCGCAATCGGGAGCCGCCTGAGCCATCGCGAGGGCAAATAACAAAGCCGTCACTCGACGTATGGCGTGCGATTGGTCACGCCCCTTCCTTCCGTGATCGTAACTATCTGTCCGGCGGGGCTTTCGCCAATTTTCTCTACCTGGCCACTGCACCTCAACGCTGTCGGCGGTTCCGGCAGCACCCAAGCCAAACAGCAACCGAAAGTCACTCTGTGACATGAATGTTGAACCTGACCGCACCTCACTGGTCACAATTCGTTTTCCAACCGTCACTCGCGCGATAGCCCGATGGCGCTGCGATCGTTTTCTGCCCAACCAGCTTCAAGGTAAGCAACTTTCCGGCCGGCGCAGTATTGCGTAACAAGCTCAGGCGGTCATTCATGTTGCCCACTAACAGGTCTGATCGCCCGTCGTTGTCATAGTCTCCCACTGCCAATCCGCGTGCCGACGTTTTGTCCATTACCGCCGCGCCTGCCTCTGTCGAAACGTCAATAAACTTCCTGACGCCGCCATTGCGATACAGGATACGTCGCTGGTGATACTCGCCCCTTTCAGCCCGGGGTAGACGTGCCCATTTACCATGAAAACGTCAGGCCAACCATCATTGTCGTAATCGACGAAAGCAGCGCCCCAGCCGAGGAACTGCAAGTATTTGCCGAGTCCGGCCTGCGACGTGGTCTCAGAAAAACTTCCATCGCCATTGTTTCGGTAGAGGTTCGGCAGGTCGTCGATGAAACTTGTCTTCACCAAATCTGGCCAGCCATCACCATCGTAGTCCGCGACGACCGTGCCCATGCCCGCCTGTTGGCGACCATCTTCGCTCGGTGCGACCCCACTCTCTAGTGCAGTCTCTGCGAAGGTTCCGTCGTGCTTATTTCGATACAGCAGACTAGCCTGTGAGTCGACGGCTACGTATACGTCCGGCCAGCCGTCGTGGTCATAGTCGAGCGTGGTCACTGATAGGCCAAAGCGCGGGCCGGCGTCCCAATACCGGCATTCTTCGAAACGTCCACAAAGCGCACATTTCCAGGCGTCGACTCGTTATGCCAAAGCCGATTCACTCCCGGTTTAAGTCCCCGCGGACCGCACATCACCTTCTCATTTATCCACTGGCAAAGCTTGGGCCCATCCGGGCGCGGCCTATTCGTTAAATCGAAATTCACGTAGTTCGCCACCATCAGATCCAGTTTTCCATCGCGATCGTAGTCGAGAAACGCGCAACCCGTACCCCAGCGCGATCCGATGGTAGAAGGAGTTACATCCTCAAAGGTCCCGTTGCCAGTTGCGATACATGACATCCTCGCCCAGTAGATGACATAGAGGTCCACGAACCCGTCGTTGTCGATGTCGCCTGCGCAAACGCCTTGCCCCCAGCCGGCTCTAGCGACTCGAGCCTTCTTGCTGACGTCTTCAAACGTACGGTCGCCCTTGTTGCGATAGAGACGATTGACAGATTCGGCTCCCGGGGCAAAGCCATTCAGCTTCGACGCCGTCACGGCAAAATATCCAGTAGGCCATCGTTATCGAAATCAAGGAAGGCGACGCCCGTACCGAGCGTCTCGACAATGTAATTCTTCTGATGGTCATCCCCACAAACGAAGATGTCTTTCAACCCGGCTTTTAGCGCTTCGTCCACAAAGAACGGCCCAGTCGCTGCCGATGCTGCCAATGTGATCAAAAACAAACTTCGCACTACCAGTAGCTTCCTATCAACCCGTCTGAAACGCAAATCCCTCGTCCGGCCACAGATGTTCGCTACTCAAAATAAACCGTTCTGTTGGCGTGTGCATCTTAGAAACTACAACTGAGACGTGATGCTCTTTCAACGCCAACGATATCGCTTTGCTCTGTTGCTATTTCTGATTCTGACCCGCACAGTTAACGCACAGTCAGTTAAAATAGAATCCACATCAGGCTTCGATTTTACAAACTACAAGAAATATACCTGGCGAACTCATCCTGTTTTTGAGAAGCGGCCGGAGCTTGCCGAGAAATACTCCGTTGGTATTGACTTGATCAAGAACGTCGCGAACCAGATTCTGATGCCGCGGGGTTTTGAATCCACCCAACTGGACCCGGATTTCTACATTACATTTCTGCTCACCGGGGAGTCCCGGCAAGACGTTGATGTAGTCGAGATCGGCGGTGGTTATGGCTGGGGAGGCTGGTATCAATGGCCCAGCACATACTATTCCGGTTGGTCGACGACCGTAGTTTCCAATTACGTTGAAGGTGTGCTCGTTCTGGATATCGTCGACGCCAAGTCCAGCCAGTTGGTGTGGCGAGCGTACTGTCGCGACGACGTTAAGGATTGGAAGAACCGTGACAAGAACGTCAAGAAAACATTGGAGAAGGCACTGAAGCGCTTCCCGCCTAAGAAATGAACTACGGCGATAGGGGGCTTCAGTCGATGATTCCGCTGCGTAGCGCGAATCGCACTAATTCTCCCGTGCTGTGAAGGTTCAATTTCTCCATTACACGTCCGCGATGCGCCTCTACTGTGTAAACGCTCAAGTTCAAGGCCAATGCGATTTCCTTGTTCGTCTGCCCTTCAGCAATTCTTTGCAAAACCTCACGCTCTCTTGAGGTCAACAAGTCGATCGGGTCAGTGACATGTTTGCGATAGTCGGACAGGACAGCATCTGAGACCGCGGGACTAATGTAGGCGTCGCCCCTTGCCAAAGCCCTGACGGCATCGAGTAGGTCGTTTTCACAGGAATCTTTCAGCAGGTAACCGCGCGCGCCGGCGCGAAGGATCTCACGTACATAGACAGCGTCCTTATGCATCGATAGCGCGAGCACACGGACGCGCGGCGCTTCCTGAGAGATTCTTCGCGTGGCTTCAATCCCGTTCAGATTTGGCATAGTGACATCCATGATCACGATGTCTGGCCGCAACGAACCAGCCTTTTCCACTGCGTCCAATCCATCAGCGGCTTCGCCTATTACATCCAGATCCGGTTGCGTGGCTAACAAGGCTCGAAAACCGCTACGCACCACTGAATGGTCATCGGCTAACAAGATTCGCGTCTTCTTATGGGGCTGCATAAATGAGCCTTGTCTGCGGGATCTCGACTTGGACGCGGACGCCACCTTGCGCAGAGTTGTTGAGGGTCAACTCCCCCCCGGCCTCTCTGGCGCGCGCCCGCATGCCAACCATGCCGAGACTCGAACGCACAGTCTGTTGATCCATAGGCAATCCGCGACCATTGTCCTCTACTGTGAGAGAAATCGAGCCATTCTCAATCTGCAACCGGACATCGACGACGGTAGCGTGAGAATGGCGCGCGACGTTCGTCAAGGCCTCCTGCGCTATGCGAAACAGATGGGTTTCGCATTGATCATCCAGCCTTACATATAAGGTGGATACGTATCGAACAGCAATGTTCGTTCTTTGCGAAAACTTCTCCGTAAACCATCGTAAGGCGGCGTCCAGACCGAAGTCATCCAGTATTACCGGCCGCAGCAACTGGGATAATTCACGGACGTTCGCTATCGCTTCGTCTACAAGAAGGAGACAATCAGAGCGGCGAACTTGAAAGTCGCTCTGACTTACGGCCGCTACATTGGCGCGTATGGCCGCCAGACTCTGACCCAGTTCATCGTGCAACTCATGTGAGAAACGACGTGCCGCTTCTTCCTGCGTTTGGAGCATGTGCCAGGACACACGCCCGAGTTCACTTGCTTGGGCTTCCACTTGCTGAACCGACTGCCGTGTCATCCGAATAGTAAGGAACGCACATACTAGCGCGAGAAGGAAGCAAAAGCCGAGCAGGATGAGAGAATCATCAGCCAGTTCCTTGGATCGGCCGGCAAGTAGATGATCCACCCGAATCGCGCGTTGGGAGCTGGAACTTACCAAACCCTGCACTAATCGGACGACATCGCGATGCATTGCAAACAGCCCCCGCCGGGTCAGGTCGGATTGGTCGCCGGTTTCGAGCGCTTGCCTGACAGCCGCCGTAAACTGCTTTGCAGTGTGCTGTAACTCCAACCACTGCGCCGCTTCGGGACTATGCTGAGCACTCTGAGCGGCGCGTGTCACTGCCTGATCCGCTTCAGTCAGTTCGCGGAGCAGTGTGGGTGGGTCCGGGTTGCCATTCCGGTCGATTAAACGATGTAGCACCGCTGTCAGAGTCATCTCCTCGGCCTGCACCTCGTTCAGCAAACGCGCTATCGTCAGTTCTTCCCGCACCACCGTGTCGGCGTGGACCTGAATGGCGCGTGTTCCGCGAACCGCGATAATGCATGCCGCGCCTAGCAGAAGAAGTACAAGCGTAAACCCGGACTGCATGACCCGCAGCACCGTTCGTTGCGTGATGTACTTAGACCAAGTTGCCGCCATGTCACCGGAAGGTTGTGCGCTCCTCCAGTGTAGGGCAGTAAGTCCCCTACCGCGGGTCGGGCACCGACTTCCGTCGGATTACTTGTTGGCGGCGAAGTGGCCGTCTCGAAGGAACGCAGCGATCGCTTGGGCCGGGGCGGATCTCGAGTCCACCATCCTTTGCGGGACGAA
>DASQLD010000107.1:0-11160 GCA_035630195.1 Bryobacteraceae bacterium | reverse complement strand
GGCTCAGGACCTTTGATGGTTTGCGGAGAGCGCCAGAAATCAAGATACGAGACTTGGTGCACGCAGGAGACGGTGCAGTAGGGAGCGCAGCCTTTTTCCGTCAGATACTCGCGGCGAATGTCTTCGATACTGTACTCGAGGAGAGGCTTGGCGGGATAGCCACGCTGCTGCGAGCAGTAATGAACGAGGCCCTCTTCGCAGATGTACAAATAGCGGGCGCCGGCGCGGCATTTCCAGTCATTGGATTTGCCCCACGCAATCGACTCCTGGAACCAGTTGAAGCGCGAATAATTGGATTTTTCGAGCTTCTTAATCGAGAGATAGATGTTCCGTTCCGTCTCACCCAAAGGCCGCAACTGACCCTCGTGATCATGGATGATTCCGACCGTGGACGTGAAGCCGAGTTCCAAAGCGCGCTTGCTGACGACGAGCGCGTCGTTCGGGTTGTGAATGCCGCCGCCGAGTACCGAGTTGATGTTGACGTGAAAGTTGGAATGCTCTGACAGAAGCTGCAGTTTCTTGTCGAGAACCTTGAGGCTTTTCTTCGATACGTCATCCGGCATCACGTTGTCGATGCTGATCTGCATGTGATCGAGGCCCGCGTCATTCAGCCGCTTGATTCGGTCAGCGGTCAGCAGGTAACCGTTAGTGATCATGCCGGCGATGACGCCGCGCTCGCGCATCCGACGGATTACGTCATCGAGCTCGGGGTGTAATAACGGCTCGCCACCGCTCAGCGTTACGATCGACGTGCCGAGATCGGCAAGCTTGTCGATTCGCGCGTGAATGGTCTCAAGAGAGATTGGCTTCGAGAAATCGTCGTACTCGTTGCAGTACGTACAGGACAGATTGCATCGACGAATGGGAATGAGGTGCGCCATGATCGGGTGATCCGTCGACGCGAGTCCCTTGAGGATCATGCCGATTTCCCGTGCGCGACGCCTGGCTGTAGTAAGAGGCTTTCTGCCTTTGAGCCTAGTATCCACCATACCCTTGATACAAGCTTTAATTGTAATGCGCCGAATCCCGAAATCGCCCCATCTGAAGTCAGAAGGCGAGTTTCGCGGGCCGAATGGAGCCTACACGCGGCTCGAATGCAGCCGCAGACGGCTATTTATCCTTAATCTCCTCAGGGAATACCGGATAGCCATCGGGAGGAGTATATAACGTGCGCAGCAACGTCAGCCGTTTTCGAAGATATCGGCTAGGTAACTGTCTGGGTCCGGTCTCGACGTCAATGTCGCAACAAATTCCATGCATGTACAAGGTCAACGTGTCGACAAACGACTGAGTCGCGTACTCCTGAAATGCCTTCGTTTCCCGTCTCGCGGCTGAGTAGCGTCGGACGATCGCCTGTTTCAAGCGCCAGCTATGCTCGTCAACTTCGCCGTTTACCTTCACATTGAGCTCTTCACGAAGCAATGCGCTGTACTGTTGCTGGACTTCCGCAGGCCAGTGATCGGCTACCAGCTTCGCCAGGCAATGATAGAAGCGGTAATGGTAGTCCGCTACCTCCTGCTCCTTCACGGCGAAGGCAAGTACGGCTTCTTCCTTGGAGAGCACGCACGAGGTCCAAGACACTTTACTTTCGGTGGGGCGATCCAGTCGGACCATCTCGCCTGACCTGCCTTGCCCACGTTCCCTGGTCTTTTCGAGATAGGGCACGAGCAAGATGGAGATCTTCGGCAGTTGCGAAACTACGGACGGCGGGAGCGCCGCAATCGGCTCGTCGAGATACTCACGGATATCTTCTTCCGTGAGTGGCAAAGCCGCGAAATAGTAAGAAAACGGCTTGCGCAACGGAATCATCTCACGGCGATGCCGTTCCGCGAACTGGCCGACACTCAGATTGGTATCGGTTATTGGGGGCATTTAAGGATCACAATTCTAGCACCTGTTAGAAGGCGCAGTGCGGCAGAAGTTTCCAGTTTCGCGTGTTGGAGTGCAATTAGCAATCTTTTTTCTGGTGGGACCTTAGATGCCGCCTTAGAGTCCCAGCCACGATCTCGCGTGTTGATGGACTGTGTCGAGCGCTACCGGCCCCGTTTCATGCAAGAGCGCGAAGTCAGGGGGCGCGATGGCCAGTAGCTCATCAAGGCCATCGCCAACGAAGAGGTAAACCGTGTTCCTCCGGTATTCGGCATACTTCTCGAATTCCTGCCAAACATACTGGTAAAACACTTCGAGATCAACGTAGGAACCTAAGGTATCCATTTGCGTGGGGATAGGGTTGGCCGCTTCCTGGTCGGTGTAGATCAAGACGCTACTGAACGGCTTTACCTTATTACGAATGCCAAAGGCGACCTGAATGACGGAGGGCCGGGCGCGTCGGACGGCCTGCACGGTCGCCCACTCGACGAAGGTGTTGTTGACGAGCAGTGTGCCATTTCCCGCGAGCAGGACCGCACGCAGATACTCTGCCATTACAGGATCGCGGGCGACATCGCTCTCCGATGCGGCTACTTTGAGGTCCTTCAGCCGGCTTCCGAGTTGCCGTGGACCCCGGATCTTCTCCTGATCCACGATGCGGTTAACCTCCGACATCAACCGCTTCCGGTACTGGTCGAGGCGGGCATAGGCAATCGACGTAGTGGAGCCTTGCTGCATCGAGGCCAAAGTCTCCCCAGATTCAATGGTCCATGCCTGATATGGCGGCGCCTTGTGCGCTTCGGAGTAAAGATCAGCGAGAGTCTGAGCTTTAGCATTTGCCGAAGAGGCCGTCAGCAATAACGCCAGATAGTCCGCCGATTCAGACGGGACCGTCAATGGGATGCGTTTTCCACGCGATGCAATACGGAGCCACATTCGGTCCGGGCCCGCCGGCAGATCGGCGGGCGCAATGACGATCACCAGCCGAGGCTTTCCGCTTCGGACGATGTCCTGTTCCAGCACGGGATCGAGTTTCGCGAAGACTTGGGCCACCGCTTTGCGCCACTCGGGGTAGTACGGATTGCGATTCAGGAAATCGACGTGGTTGAGAGTGAATTCTTTGCGAGGAAACGTCTGCTCGTTGATTCCCATGTTCCGCTCGGCCTCCCGCATGGGACCGAAAAGGAGGGAAACCTCTTCTGGTTCGATCCGCTCGATCAGCGTAAGAAGCCGTTCGAAGTAGCTCTTCTCGGCGGGGAATAAGAGGCCCCAATCCTTTACTTGATCGAAGAAGAACGTTGAGAATGTGACGGGTAAGCGTTCGAGCAGGCCCTTGTCAATAAGCGCCCGGATGTTGGGCGACAGCGTTGACTTGCCGTCATACATGGTTACAGAATCTCGCTTAACAAAGATCCCTTCACCTCAGGAGCTTTGAACCCGAGGATGTCTCCGGCCGTCGCGGCGATATCGACATGTGCGACTGGACGATCCGATTCACCTCGCGCGATGCCGCCTCCTAAAGCAAGCAACCATGTATTTCTGCAGGAAGGATCACCACTTCGATGGTTAAGGAATCCGTTCGCAGTGTTTTGGTCGCCATCGCGACCTAGCTCCGGCAAAACGAGCATTGTTGTTTTGTCTTTGTACTTCGGATTTTCCTGCACTTCATCCCAAAGCATTCCGGTGAGCCGGTCGGTTCGTGTGATCGCTTGCAGGTAGAGCGAGTACGATCCCCAGTGTGCGACGTCCATATCCCAGAAGTTGACGAGGATCAATCGCGGTGCGAACTCACGCATCACTTCGCGTGTGATGAAGTATGTCAACTCGTCTCCTGACGCCGGCGCCTCAGGTCCATTGATGTATTCGACCAACGCGTGTGTCAGAGTGTCGCGAACTTTGGAGTCTAACTGGCGGTCGGCCTTGAAGATCGTCCAACCCACGCCTTCGTAGCCTTCGCTGAGGATGCTTTCAAGTTGTCGCTGAACATTCTCACGATCCGCTACGCCTTGCGAGACCTTCTTTCGCACGACCTGTTGGACCGCTTCAATAAGGAGTTGCTTCGGTAGAACAACGTTTGCGCCGAAGGGCAGGCCATGATCGCGATCGGACCCTGAGCCCATGCTCATGAAACTCTTATTCGTCGCAATCACCCATGCATCCATGACGTTGGCTCGTGTCTGCTTACGATAAAGCTCGAAAATCGTGGGTCCTGCCGGCGGCTGGAAACCGAAGTCGTCGACGCGCTGCCAATTCCCACTGACGATGCTTGCTGTGGAATTGAAGTGTGACAGGACACCTGAGTTAGTGCAGTGTTTGTAGAAGTAACCCGAGGGCCGCAACTCGACAAGACGCGGAATGTTCCGCTCGCCTTCAGGCGTGAAGGTTTCCGAGTATCTGACGCCACCACCGAACGTCACGATGATGAGTTTTCGTCCCTCGGACGAGGCGGATTCACGTTTTTGCCATGACCAAGCCGGGAGTACGCGGTTTGCGATGCCCAGACCGGCAAGTTGCACGAATCGACGCTTAGTGAAGCGCGTCATCAATACTCCGAGATCTCGCCACCCTTGATTTTCCGCTTCGGTCCGCCGAGATCGAGTGGTGTATCGTAACCAGCAAGGATCGTTCCATGAGCGGAATAATACGGCCCGATGTCACACGCCATGCTTCCTTTGCCCTCTTCGACGAACGTGATGGATGTGATCAGTTTGGCCGACTTGTATCCGTAACGGCTGGGATCGATGAGCCGCAGAGGGGCGCCGTGTGTGTCCTGCAAGGGCTTACCAGCCATCTCGGTAACCATCAGGACCCGTTCCGACAGCAAGTCGCGAATGTCGAAATATTCATACCACTTGTCGGCGCAGTCGATGCGTACCGCTTTGGCAGACGCTTTCGGTTTCGCGGACTCGAGGAGATGGACGAAATGGAATCCCCCCCATGTTGTGCGCGCCGACCAGCACTGAACGCACTTCATCCGCGAGCTTTGCGATGCATGGGGTAGCTTTCGAAGTTCGCCAATCGAAAATTGAACCGGCCTTTCCACGAGGCCGCGGATCTTCAGCCGCCAAGTAGCCTGATCAACCGGCGCGACCGGGTTGTACCACATGAGGCGAAAGTGATGTTCGTCCGGCTGATCGCTGGGCAGAAGCAGCTTCTTGTTCTGGGCGTTGAGAGACGCAGAGGCCACGGCGGCTAGCCAGGTTCGGCGGTTGATCATCGTAATTCTCCCGGCGTGTTCATTTTAAGACAAGCCGCTTGATCCCGGCTGCGTGCTTTTCCATGGCTGCTTTCTCTTCTGCTGTCAGCTTCTCATGCAAGGCGCGCTCTCGCGCGGCGTCGTCTCCTCTCTCCAGGCGATCGTATACGCGGGCCAGACGATAATGCGGTGTCGGCGCCGTAGGATTCAGGGTCGCGCTCCGTTCGAGCTCCTTGGCGGCTTCGTCGAACTTGCGCGCCTTTTCGAGAAGTAATCCCAGCTCATAATGGGATTCCCAATAATCACCTTTAAGCTCAATCGAGGAGCGTAGCGCTGCTTCGGCTTTGTCGAGTTGATGCCCTTGGGCGGCCAGGACCTTCCCAAGGAGATGTTGCGCCATGAAGTCTTTCGGAAGCGCCTTCGCGCGGACTTGGAATAAGTCGGCAATCTCGGGGAGCCGCTTGTCGGCATGTTCTAGGATCCGTCCCAGAAAGACATAGGGCTGCGCGATACCGGGCGTTATCGCGATCGTTCGCAGAAAGCTGTCCACTGCTTCGGGGAAACGTCGCTGTCCGTAATAGGCGACGCCGAGCGCGAGCTCGAGTTGTGCGCTCTTTGCGAAGATGCGTCGGCTCGCTTCGAGCACTTGGATTGCGGCGTCGAAATTCTGATGTTGAAGCAGGACGTGCGCCAGGTCGAAGTAGTACGATTCCTCGTACTCATTCCTTTTGATGGCTTCCTGTAGTTCCATGACGGCTTTGTCGGTCTGTCCATTGGCCTCATAGGCTTTCCCGAGTCGGTTTCGATTCTGAGCAGAGTCTTCGTTCTTAACGGCGGCGATTGCGGAATCGAGGGTGCTGGATGGGGTTTGCAGGAAGGCGAATAAGAACAGGCTGAGGGTCACACACAACACAAGGAAAGTATGGCAGGACGCGGGGGAGGTTCGGCCTCCCCCCGTGACTCCGGCTTAAAACATGAAGCGGAGCGCAAACTGCAGGTTTCTCGCGGTACCCGGCAGAGTTTGCGCAACTCGGCCGAAGTTACCGGACCCTTCCTCGTTGCCAATACCGGCAACGGAATACTGCGGAGTGTTGGTCAAGTTGAAGGATTCGGCGCGGAATTGTACTTTGAACCGCTCCGTGAATGGGAAATCTTTGAACAAGGACAGATCCAGGTTTCTGATCCCGGGACCGCGATTGGTCTGATTGCCCAAATTGCCAAGCGTGTTGGGAACCGGTCGAGTCACCGCCGTGATGTCAAACCACTGATCCGGTGTGCGACCGCCTTCAGGTGCTTGATTTGGATGTTTGCCGGGGACGGCATCGGGACGGGTGCTAAGGAACGAGCCTACAGCATTGCGTGTCCGAAGAGTAAACGGTTGACCGGTTGAGAAGGTGACAATGCTGTTCACCTGCCAATTTCCGAAAATCGTATTCACTACGGCGTTCCCGGAACTCCCAGCTTTTCCGCGGCCAAACGGAATATCGTAAACAGCACTGTAAACGAAGCGATGGCGGACATCCCACGCGGCGTCAGAGTACTCGCAGGCGAAGCAATTCACGTCACGCAACGCAAAACCTGCGGAACCGGAGAGCGGGGTGTTGGTGTCGGCCAGCACGTGTCCCCACGTGTATGACGCAGTGAAGTCTAACCCGCTCGAGTAACGTTTCTCGAGCTTCGTCGCTAGGCCATGATAGTTGGACCGGCCGAAAGACGAGGTGCGCTGAATGCCGCCACGGAGGAACGGCTGCGGCCGGCGCGAATTGACATCGACACCAGGCCGGGGATCATTGGTCGGCGAGTTGGAGTCCCAGTTGATCACCTGATGAGCCCCATGGGATCCGATATAGCCGACTTCAAGCGCTGTGTTCCACCCGAGTTCCTGCTGGATAGTGAAATTCCACTTATGTACCATTGGATTGCGGAAGTTTGGATCGATGGTACGGAAGCTGATGTTCGCCGGAAGATTGAATACGTTCGTAGGCCAGCCTTGCGTGAAAGTGGTCAAAAACGGATTCAACGTCCACTGATTCTCCAGATTCAGGTTTTGTGTCTGGTTGAACGGTACGCCTTCCCCGCGATTCGGGTTTCCACCTTGATTCTCCTCACCACCGTAGAAGATTCCGTAGCCGATTCTGAATACGCTCCTGTCAAAGGGCCGGTATGCGATTCCAATGCGAGGTCCGATATTGGTCTTGTCCCACGGCACAAGATACTTGGAAACAAGCCCTCGTTCGACGGCGATATCCGGGAAAGAGGTGGCGAAATTCGGAGGTAGCGGCGCATCCTGATCCTTCCCTTCGGGGATTACTAAGACGTGCCGATCCCAGTCATAAGTGGATTGTCGTCCGAACTTTTCACTAATCGGCGAAAACAGTTCATAGCGAACTCCGAGATTGATGGTTAGTTTCGAGTTGATGCGCCAGTCATCCTGGAAGTAAAAGGCGTGCGCGACCTTTTCTGAAGAGATAAAGTTCTGGGTTGTAATCGTCGAATCACCCGGATAGCCGAGTAACCAACTGGCAATACCGTCGCCAGTCAGGCCCGGCGCTTCCTGAACATTCGTTCGATTCCGCTGAAACCGAAATGTTCCGCGCGGGGTTGGCACCTGGTAGAAGGGAAATTCAATCGGCCGATACTCATAGCCGAACTTCAATGAATTCGTTCCCTTGTTAATCGAGACATTCTGAATGAAGTCCCAAACGTTTGAGTACTCTTTTGTCGGCAGCCATTCCGCGCCACCGACATTCGAATAACCCTCAGGTTGAATGTTGGGCAAACCACCATTCAGAGGTCCAGTCGGGTTCAGACCACCGATTCCGTATTCCGTGAACAGATCCTGATCGGAATTGGCTTGAACGCGCTCGGTTACAAGACGCGAGAACGCCAATCGCGTCTCTGTCAGGAACGTTGGCGTCCAAACTCGCGTGTAGCTCAACATGGCGTTTCGGCCGAGATTCATTTCTTCCCGTCCACCGAAGTCGGTTCCGTCCAGCGCTCCGGGAAAAGGCTGAGTATTCGCCTTGTTTTCGTTCGACCAGCTCAAGCTACCGAACAACATGTCTTTGTCCGTTAAGCGATGGTCGATGCGGACATCGAACTGATCGTTGTCCTGGGCTCCTGTCGTTACGTTGATGAAATTGTTGCCCGGGATCCGATCCGCAAGGTTCTGGTTTGGAGTTGGGTACAAATCAATCAAGCGTTTGGCCGCCGGATCGAACCGGTTTGCTGGAATAACGTTGCCAGGAAATGCGTCACGTACGTACTGCCCATTCGGGGCCAAACGAGTGCTTGTCGGATCGTAAATCGCTCCCTCGATGATGTTGCGGCCGAGGGCGTCTGTTCCTACAACCCGACCAGTGAGGAGACTGGAGAAGTCGCCGTTTTTGAATTCGGGTCTTGGAATGGTTTTTACGAACGTGTTGCCCAGTCCGGGCACCGCGCCACCGGTCGACCGGATGCGTGTCCCTTGCCAATCCGCGAACCAGAACGTTCGGTTCTTGATGAGCGGTCCGCCAATCGCCACACCGTACTGATTCTGCTTAAACGGGCCACGATCCTTTCCTGCCCGGTTGTTCTCCCAGATGTTCGCGTTTACCTTGTCGTTCTGCAGGAACTCGAACAGAGTGCCATGAATGTCGTTTGTTCCGGACTTGATCGTTACGTTGACGACGCCGCCGGCGCCGCGGCCATATTCGGCGCTATAACCGTTCGTCATCACTCGCATCTCGCCGATTGCCTCGACCGACGGTCCGATGACATAGGAGGTCTGGTTGATAAAATCGATAACGTTAACGTTGTTGTCGACGCCGTTCAGCAGAAAGTTGTTCTGCCCATTGGAACGAACGCCGTTTGCGGAGAAGCCGCCGCCCGCCGCATCACGAGCTCCCTGCTCGGACGGGACGACGCCCGGCGCCAATCGAGCAAGATATGTGAACTTACGTTGACCGCCCAAAGGCAGCTCGCTAACTGTCTTCGCCTGCATGGTGTCGCCGAGAGTAGTGTTCTCCGTTTGGAGAAGAGGGGCAATCGCCTCCACTTCCACAGACTGAGTTATTTCGCCGACCGTTAGCTGTAAGTTGACGCCGACGCGATCACCGCCCCCCAGCAGGATTCCACGCTGAACAGCTTTTTTGAAGCCAGAAGCTTCGACCTCAATCGAGTAAGTACCCGCTTTTAACAACGACCGGATATAGTTCCCGCTCTCGTCGCTCTCTGCCGTGTACTTCAAACCCGTGGCGTCTTCTGTAATGAGAATCTTGGCGCCTGCGATGACTGCGCCTTGAGGATCCGTGATCGTTCCGAGGATCGAGCCCAAGTCACGCTGGGCAACTGCTGGACCGGCCACGAGCAACACGGTGGCCAGGAAACGCGCAAACATAGCGTACTTCATGCCTTACTCCTCCCAGGAGAGAAAACCTGGTGCATGATACCCCCGTAACGACAACGTTTGCAAGGCAGGAACTGTAAAAGATAGCTGTTTCATACTAGTTTTAGAATTCTTTTATCTAGACAAGAATGTTAAGCAGCAAAAGATGGCTTCTTCTGGTCACGTTGACGATGATTCTTGTAAGCCAACCGACGCAACTTCGGTTTGTGGATGTGGCGAGCGATCTCGGGTTCCGCTCGCCTAACGTGTACGGCGGGTTGGATAAAAAGCAGTACATACTTGAAACCACTGGCAGCGGAGTAGCCATATTCGACTACAACAACGATGGCCGGAATGATGTTCTCTTCGTTAACGGGACAACACTTCAAGGCGACAAAGCATCGCCCTCAATGCTGTACCGCAATGACGGCGCCGGCAAGTTCACCAATGTTTCCGAATCGGCAGGATTGACGCGTACCGGCTGGGGGCAAGCCGTTTGCGCGGGTGACTACAACAACGATGGTCACCTTGACCTGCTTGTCACCTACTATGGTCACAACGCGCTTTATCGGAACGGTGACGGCTCTAAGTTTCTAGATGTCACGAAACAAGCGGGTCTGCCTGTGACGGGAACCCGCTGGGGCGCAGGCTGCGCGTTTGTCGATTACGATCGCGATGGACATCTCGATCTCTTCCTCTCGAACTACGTGGATCTCGATCTCGCCAATGCTCCGAAGCCGGGTGATCGCCCGGAGTGCAAGTGGAAGGGCATCGATGTCATGTGTGGTCCACGTGGCCTCCCCGCTGCGCGCAATGTTCTCTATCACAATGAGGGCGATGGGACATTTCGCGACGTCTCGGAGAAGGCAGGCATTCTTAAGCCCGGCGGACGCTACGGTCTCGGCGTACTCGCGGCGGACTTTAACAATGACGGCTGGCAAGACATCTATGTAGCTTGCGATATGACTCCAAGCCTGCTGTATCAGAACCGAGGCGACGGGACGTTTATCGAGCGTGGAGCGGAGGCAGGCGTCGCCTACAATTTCGATGGGCAGCTACAGGCAGGTATGGGAGTCGCGTCAGCCGACTTCGATGGTAATGGGTTTCTCGATATCGTCAAGACGAACTTCTCGGGAGATTTGCCGTCTCTGTATCAGAACGAAGATGGCCGATACTTCAGCGACGTGGCTCGCCAAGCTGGGCTGGGAGCCAATCAGCTTCTTGGATGGGGCGCCGCATTCGTCGACGTCGATGAAGATAGTTGGGCCGATATCATCTTGGCGAACGGTCATGTCTACCCTGAGATCGAGCGCGCCAAAACGGGAGAGACCTATGCGCAGTCGACTCTTCTTTATCGCAATCTCGGGAAGGGCAAATTCACTGACATCACGAAACAGGCAGGAGCCCCCTTCCAAACCTCTCGTGTCTCGCGCGGCCTCGCGATAGGGGATCTCGACGGTGATGGACGGCCAGAAATCATCATTTCAAACATGAATGCAACGCCGACCGTTCTGAAGAATACAGGGCCAATCGGGAACTTTGTCTCCATCGTGCTGAAGGGTAAGCAAACCATTGGCGCCCGAGTTTCTATCGCAACGAACGGTCATACCCAAATGCAGCCGGTCTTGAGCGGCGGCGGCTTCTACTCACATAATTCCTTTGATCTGCATTTCGGACTTGGGACCGCCAAGACTGTGCAGCGCATCGAGGTAGTCTGGCCGGATGG
>DASQLD010000106.1:0-32073 GCA_035630195.1 Bryobacteraceae bacterium | reverse complement strand
AGTTCGGCAGCATCATACCGAACAGCGGCAACGTGATCAACGGCATCGTAATGGAAGGCGACGCTGATGTTCCGAAGGGCTTCTCAAAGCACCGTTACAACAACTGGTCGCCTCGTCTCGGCTTCGCATGGGATCCGTTCGGCGACGGCAAGACCTCCATTCGCGGCGGCGCTGGGATCTTCTACGAGCGCATTCGTCAGAACAACACAAACTTCGGAGTACAGGGCAATCCGCCGCTGACCTACAATCCTCGTGTCGCGGCTGGAAACATCGACAACGTCTCTCCGGCGCTTGTAGCGAGCGGCGTGCGGTTCCCAGTCGGCCTGACGGCGTGGGACGCAGAAGGCCAGATTCCGACCATCAACACCTGGTCTCTCGGCATTCAACGGGAATTAGGCGGGAGGACATCCTTTGATATCGCCTATGTTGGTAACGCTGGCAGGCACCTGATGTATCGTCGTGATATCAACACTCTGCCGTTAGGAACCACGACCACCCCAGGCGTCCTGGCAAGCGTCAACAATCGCAACGATGCTCTCCGTCCCTATAAGGGCTACACGGGCATCACTTTCAACGAATTCGGCGCTATCAGCAACTACCATTCGCTGCAGACTCGCCTGAGCCGCCGGTTCGCCAGAAGTTTCACCGCCAACGTGAACTACACCTGGTCCAAGGCCATGGACGAGACGGATGGGGACGGCGACACGATCGGGTACGCATACGACCGTCGGCGGGAGTACGCGCCCGCCGGATTCGACCGGACGCACGTCATGACCTTCGATTATGTGTACGAGTTCCCACAGCTTGCAAACGGCAACGGCTTCGTCAAGACGGTGCTCAATGGGTGGCAGATCTCGGGCATCACCCGCATGTGGAGCGGCCGTCCTTTCACTCTCACTTCTAACGCCAACCCTGGCACACTGGGTGGCGGAGTTCGTCCCGATTACGTTGGGGGGAACATCGAACTAGAGGAGAAGGACCGGTTTAACTATTTCAATATCTTCGCGTTCGCCCGCCCGGCAGAGGGTACTCTAGGCAATGTGGGTCGCAATAGTCTACGAGGCCCAGGGGTAAATAACTGGGATATCTCACTGTTCAAAAACACTCGGATCGCTGAGCGCGTGAATGTTCAGTTCCGCTTCGAGACGTTTAATACCTTCAACCATACGCAGTGGGACGCGATCAATACGTCGATCAATGCGCCTAACCCCGGCGCGATTCTGACGCAGGCAACGCGCGGTAACGCCGGTCAGGTAACCAGCACTCGCGACCCGCGCAACATTCAGCTTGGAATGAAGCTGCTTTTCTAACGAATAGGACGAACGAGGGCCAGGCCACGAAGCCTGGCCTTCTTCTTATTAGGATGGCTTCCGGACCAACGGCGAATGGAACGTGGAAACGATTGCTTTTTTAGCCTGCAACGATTCCTTCAACGTTGCGAGCGCCGATTCCGCCGCTCGCATCTGTTCAGGATCATTCTTATGGCCCGGAATTTTCGGGTCAATGAATTTCAGCCGAAATAACTGATCTTCGACGAGAGTGGCGAGGGCACGAAGTTCCGTACTGGAAAGTGTAAACCTGATTTTTGGATCGGCTGGGTTTCCCATTCGGGTCCTTAGTCTATCAGAAAAAAGCCGCCCCGTGAGAATTACGGGCGGCCTTAGTGTTCATTGCGCTTGGAGGGAACTGCAATGCGCGTTAATTCTCAGTGAAGAGCAAGTATGCGTTATTTAACGCTATAAACCGTTTGCTCACCGAATTACAATACGATAACGCTACTCGCACTGTCACAATAATCTAATTTTAATGTGCGAGGCAAGATAGTCACAGTGATGATCTTTTTTTGTCGATAATCCCATCAGTGACCTACTGCACAGCGATTCCATCCCGGGTCCCATTTCTGTCTAGCCGCCTATCTTCGAAAATTTCCTAAAATCCTGTTTCCAATCACCGATATGCATTGTTGGAGACACACTCCACTACACCCAAGGAGATTTCGACAATGACAAGATTACCTTTGTTTGCAACACTCGCAGTTTGCGCGACGGCCCTCAGCCTGATGGCCGATGTTCGCGTGGGAGCTACTGATGCCATTAAGGCCGCGACCAGCAAGGTCCAACCGCAGTACCCGGCTGTCGCTCGCCAGATGAAGATTGCAGGTCACGTCGAGATTGAAGCCGTAGTTGGAACCGATGGTTCAGTTGCCAGCGCCAAAGCGTTAAGTGGTAACCCCATGTTGACGCAGCCGGCCATTTCCGCTGTCGAAAAATGGAAATTCACTCCTTTTACCGCCAATGGTGAGCCGACCAAGGCGATCGTCACCCTCGGATTTGATTTCCGTCCCTAACCAAAAAGTTATATAGCGCCAGGAACCTACTAGGAGCTTGTATGCAAAAGAAATGGACTTTAATCGCAAAGCTACAGACCAGTTTTGCGGCGATTATTGGATTGACTCTTGTCGTGGGTGGCTTGGCATTCCTGTACGGTACCCGGCTCAGCCAGGAACTGCAGACGGCGGTCGATGTTGTTGCGCGCAAACAATTGCTTGCTGGACGCGTCAGCACGGCGGCTGCAGATATGACCTCTCTTGAGCGAGGCATTGCCTTCAGCGCGGTACTTGCTCAGGCGAACAAGATGGAAACGTTGGAGCGACAGTTTTCCGAAGCGGCAAGTCTGGCAAGCAGCGATATGCGTGAGCTCGACCGACTCAGCAATTCCGAAAGCGCGAAAAACAGCATTCACGAACTCGAAAAGGCTCATCAAGCGGCCATGTCGGCTCACGCCCAGATGCTAAAACTCCTCTCCAATCAGCAAATGGACTTGGCCCTTCAAAAGTTCGAGTCCGAAGTAGCGCCTCGTCTCCAGAACATTGCCACGGCAGCCAAACGCATGATTGAGACGCAGTCGCAGGACCTCGAGCGCATGTCGGCGGCTGCGCGGCAGGAAAAGGCGACAACCAACCTCATCATGATCTCGCTTCTGGCGCTTGGAGTGCTTTCCGGAGTTCTGGTTCTGATCACTCTGCGCAACGGGACAACGGCTCTACGCGGGCTCACCGGCGAGGTCAATGTCTGCGCCAAAGAGGTTTCCGAGGCGTCCAAGCAGATCTCCGATGCCAGCCAGTCACTGTCGGTCGGCGCATCACGGCAGGCGAGTTCGCTCGAAGAAACATCGGCCTCAAGCCAGGAAATGAGTTCGATGACGCAAACCAACGCCGATAACTCCCGCCGCGCCGCGGAGGTCATGTCGGAAGTTGATCGAGAAGTGCAAGGCGCGAACCAGACTCTCGAGCAGATGAAGTCGAGCATGGCCGAGATCAATGCGTCGAGCGAAAAGATCGCTAAGATCATCAAGGTAATTGATGAGATTTCATTCCAGACCAATATTCTGGCTCTGAACGCAGCGGTCGAAGCGGCTCGGGCCGGTGATGCCGGGATGGGCTTTGCGGTTGTCGCCGACGAAGTCCGACGTCTGGCCCAACGCTGCGCCCAGGCAGCCAAGGACACCGCGGCACTCATCGAAGAATCGATCGGAAAGTCGAGTGAAGGTAGCGCCAAGCTGAATCATGTTTCGGATGCTGTGATTCGAATCACAACCAGCACCAATCGAGTCAAGCAACTCGTCGACGAGCTGAACACGAGCAGCCAGGAACAAGCGCGCGGCGTGGATCACATTGCCACTGCTTTGACCCAGCTCGAGCAGGTCACTCAACAGAACGCCTCAAGCGCCGAAGAAAGCGCGTCGGTCAGCCACAGCATGGCCAAGCAGTCCGAGGTAATGCGTGATGTTGTAGATCGGTTGATCGACCTGGTGGGTGATACCCGAAAGTAAAACAAGTCGGAAAGAAAAAGGGCCGGTCATTTTGACCGGCCCTTTTTCTTTGAACATCACCACATTTACTGTGTTTTCAGAAATGTCATGCGAGGTCGAATAGGACGGGCCGGCTTGCATCGAAGATTGCCCATGATCCTTTCAAATAATCAATGATCGGAAGGAGTACCGGTACCGGACTACACGAGTTCGCGCGAGTGCTACTGTTGTCTATAGTCAGCTAGATAGAGGGCGAGCTTCTGAAGATTTCTGAGATTTTCTACTCCATTCAAGGCGAGGGCGTGCTCGCCGGCGTTCCTTCCGTCTTCATTCGTACTTCCGGATGTAACCTGCGCTGCACGTGGTGTGATACTCCTTACACATCATGGAAGCCTGAGGGCTACCAGATGATGTACGGTCCAATGCTCACAGAA
Source organism: Bryobacteraceae bacterium (assembly GCA_035630195.1). Taxonomy (GTDB): domain Bacteria; phylum Acidobacteriota; class Terriglobia; order Bryobacterales; family Bryobacteraceae; genus DASQDN01. The sequence goes on along the minus strand of DASQLD010000106.1, from coordinate 27,829 downwards.
ATTCGGCGTCACTGGTGTGGGTATGTCGTCATCACTGGCGGCGAACCGATGATCCTCCCGGAGGTTGTCGAACTCACCGAAAAGATCAAAGACATCGATCATCACATCACTATTGAGACCGCCGGAACAATGTATCAAAAGTTACGCTGCGATCTCATGAGCATAAGCCCAAAGCTTTCCAACTCGACCCCGCACGATCGTGACGAAGGAGCATTTGCCGCGCGGCACGAAGAACTGCGATATCAGCCAGACGTTTTGAAGCAGCTCATCGCCGAATACAACTATCAGTTGAAATTCGTGATCTCAACGATCGACGACGTTCACGAAGCGCGCAAGATGGTTCAGGAAATTGGCGCCGAGCGAAATCGAGTCTTGCTAATGCCCGAGGGTAAAACGCGAGAGGTAGTAAGCGAGCGCGCGCAATGGCTCGTCGAAGTGTGTAAGAATTTCGGATACCGCTATTGCCCCCGTCTTCATATCGACATCTGGGGCGATAAGCGCGGCGTCTAACCCTTCAACAACTACGCAGCTGCTTCCAAGGTGTAGCCATCGCGCGCGATGCGTCCCTGGATAACTTCCGATTTTCGTCCGTGTAGCGCGAAGATCTGACGTACCAGATCGCAGACCTCTTCGTACCCGCGTTCATAAAAAACCACGATCGAAGGACCGGCTCCACTCAACGCGCATCCCAGTAATCCGGGCGCTCGCAATCGCAACGCTTCTTCCAGCCCAGGAACCAGCTCGGCTCTGTAAGGCTGATGCAAACGATCCTCGAGAGCGGTGGGAAATGCCGATGTCGCGCCCGTCGTGAGAGCCGCGACCAGCAACGCTGCGCGCTGAACATTGAAGATTGTGTCTTCTTTCGAGTAACAATCCGGCAGCACCGAACGAGCTTTGCTTGTCGGGAGAACGGCGTCGGGAACTACGATCCCGACATCATACCGTTCATGCAATTCAAGCCGCACGGCATGAGCGACACCCCCCGAATCAATAGCGCTCGTCACGATCGAGCCGAGCACACAGGCCGCTACGTTATCCGGATGACCTTCAATCTTTGCGGCCTCATCGAGAATTCGAAGTTTCTTCCAATGCAATCCCAGCAGAGAATCGGCAATTACGACCCCTGCAGTCAATGCCGCAGCGCTGGAGCCGAGCCCCTTTCCCAGCGGAATATCATTCTGAATATGAAGTTCGACCGGAGACAGCGTTTCGCCCAAATCTCGCCCTACCGCTAGGGCGGTTTGCCAGATCAGGTTCTGTTCCGTACTCGGTATGGAGTCGCAGTCACGCCCCGTAACCGTAATCCGCAAAGTCTCGCTCGGTCGGAAACGACACTCGAGATAGATACCCACCGCCAATCCCAGAGCATCGAAGCCCGGACCGAGATTAGCGCTGGATGCCGGAATACGAATGGTAGTAAACATTCCTACCCGATGGTGTGTTTCTCGATGGTGATTTTCTCGCCCCGTCTGCACGATTCGTACGCGGACATAACTACTTCGAGCGCGCGATATCCTTCTTCACCCGATACCAGAGGTTGGCGGCCCGTTTTGCAGGCTTCTCCGAAATCGCGGAACTGGCGTTCAAACGGCTCCAGGGAAATGGCCATGGGATCGGAGGCGCCCGAAGCGACATCGACAGCCAAAGGAGGAGTGTCGCCGGAGTCATTCTCGACATCCCAGGTGGTCAACTTATCCCCCGTGATCACGGCAGTTCCCTTCGTTCCGTGGATCTCCAAACGCTCCGAGTATCCCGGCCAGAACGCCGTCGAAGCCTGGATCACACCCGTCGCGCCATTCTGATATCGGAGCAGACTCGCGATCACATCCTCGGACTCGATCTTGTGACGCGCCGCGAGTTGCCAGTAGGCGAACAGTTCCTTCACCGGACCCACAAGCCACAAAAGAACATCAACTTGGTGAACGGCTTGGTTGATCAATGCTCCGCCGCCTTCTGTGGACCAACTGCCCTTGATCGGACGGCTGTAATACTCGGTCGAGCGGAACCACTTCACGTAGGCGTCGGCCTGAAGAATCTTTCCCAGCCGCCCGTCGGCAATAGCCTTCTTCAGAAACTGACTCGAATCGTCAAACCGGTGCTGACTCACTACACCCAAAACGATCCCCGCCTTCTTAGCGACCTCGATCATCTTCCGAGCCGTCTCCAGGTTCGTCGCGATCGGTTTCTGAACCTGGACATGCTTCTTGGTCTCGGCGCAGATTTGAATTGGCTGCAGACGAAAGTCGGGGAAGGTGCAAACGTCTACGTAGTCCACCTTTGGATGTCGGCACACTTCCTCGTAGGTACGAACGAACTCGCCGCCATTGGCGTCAGCGAATTTCCGACCGCTCGACTCACTGATGTCGGTACAAACCGTGATCTCATACCCGATCTTCTTATATGCCTCGGCATGCTTCCATGAGATCGCTCCTGTACCGATGATTCCGACTCGCAAGGGTTCCTCCGGGTGTGGGCCGCCGAAAATGCATTTAAGGACGGCCGGTAGATGGGGCTGAAACGCAAGTATATCAGCCCGGTCAGACGAGGCCGTTGCGATCGCCGCAGATGAAAACTTCGATGCCGAGATCGCGCAGCATCGCTGCTTTCGCCGCCAGCGCAAGATCGGCGCCGGTGGCATCAGGACCATAGGCGACCTGGATATGATTCGCCTTGTGCCGTCCCATCATCTGGTCGCGGGAGACACCGTAAAGCACCGCATGCATGATGGGCCATTGAGGCGTCGTCATCTGCCAGCGTCTCTCCGTTTCGGCGCGTGGCAGCTCAACCACTTTTGCGCGCCCCAAATCGGCCTTCAATCGACTATCCTCGACATAGACCCGGCTCCAAACGATCTCGCCGGGCTTGCTGACGCCCTTGAGCGATCCGCCACCCGCCGGAAAGTACATAGGTGGCTGTCGCTCGCTGACGGCGCCCTTGTAGCCGCCAATAAAGTGCTCTGGAGGGGCCGCTCCCGATATTTCAAACACCCATACAAATTCGCCATTGAAATCCTCGCCGTAGCGAAGGTCGTGCAACGTGTTCTCAGGGGCAAAGCCGAGCTTGCGCCACACTCGATTCGTCACCAGGCCGTCGAGGCCAGCGCATTCGTCCACTTCATTGAAGTGCGGTAGCGCCTCACCCTCATACAGGACCCGGCCATTTACGCTGACAGGAGGCCGGTCCACGTTGTTCAACAGCCCCTCGGCAAGGTCCGATGCAGCGGCAAGATCCTTCAGCCCCTGCTGGTATTGAATCCCGATCGTGGAACATCCAAACTCATCGGCCAGCCGCACAGCAGCGATATACATACGGCACTGGTCAAGAATCTGCTCGTCGGTTAACTCCGTCCCAGGCGCAGTCCCGGTCTTGAACTCGAGTCCCTTCGCGACGACCCAATCGCGCACCGACTGCGCCTCGGCATCGGAGACTTGCTTCATCGAAGCGAACAGCGTCGACTGGCTTAGGCGTTCCTTGAAGATGCCGGTAGGGTGAAGAAGTTCATCGGGAATAATGGCGTTGTACATTCCCATGCATCCTTCGTCGAAGATGCCCATAATGGCTTTGTCACGACGCAATTCTGACGCCAGCTCAGTCCCCACAGCTTCTGCAGAAGGGGGAATTTTCAATCCATTAAGCGGGCGCACGTGATTTGTGTCGTGTCTAAGGGACTCTCCCGAGAGCCAGCGCTGCAAGCCATTCCGAAAGAAGGAATCGGTGAAATCGGCGCTCCAGAGCGTGCTGTACTTAACTCCAGCCTTTGTGAGCGAACCGTTCAGGTTGAGCATGCCGACCAGCCCCGGCCATTGTCCGCTCCAATTCGCCACAGTGAGGATCGGTCCTTTGTGACTGAATAATCCTGCAAGAACGTGGTGGCTGTATTGCCAGACCGCTTCAACTACTATCAGTGGAGCGTTGTCCGGTATCTGACGGAATACCTCCATTCCGTACCGCTGACTGTCGATGAATCCATGGCCCTTTTCAGGATCGATCGGATGCCCTCGCCGGATCTCTCTGCCGAGCATGCGAACGCACTCGGAGACCGCCTCCTCCACTGCCTTTTGAGCGGGCCAACAGAGGCGATTGGCAGCAGGTCGAAGATCACCGCTGGCTATGAGAAATATGGGTTCCGGCATCACCCCCATGCTATCCTGACAAAGACAAAGCGCTGTGTCTCGAGCCGGTAGCTCAGTTGGTAGAGCACCGCACTTTTAATCCTATTCGTAGTTCCAGCCAGTACCTTCCAGACCCCTGCCTTCCAGTATTATCAACAACTTAGAAAAATGGGTTTAAGACCCAAGGTACTCATTTGGACCCCCGAAAGGGTCTTAATTGGGTCTTAACTAGGTCTTGGAGGATGCCTGGACAGGCTTGAAGGACAACGTTCTTCTGACGAGTTGGTGACTCGGGCGGGACTCGAACCCGCGACCACCTAATTAAAAGTCAGATGCTCTACCAACTGAGCTACCGAGTCACGAACGTTTCCATTGTCGCATGACGTCCCGGGGCTCGCCAGCATCAGATTGAGCTTCATGGCTGGAATGCGTCAACGTCTCTTTTCAGATTGGACAATTCGTTGCGAGCATCGCTCTCGCCGATCTGCTTGGATATGTACCGAATCCGCAGGTCGTTAACGGCTTGAACATGCATCAGTCCGGTGTTCCCAAATCTCGTCTTCTCGTTGGCTGTCTCAAGCAGCGCGTCTATCTCGGTCAGCAGAGGATCGGGCGTCAGTGTCATTCGCGCATTCTCTCACGGTGGCCACCCAAACTAGATGTTGTTCGATACCATTGTCGTCCCGTCTCAGGCTCGGATATACTGTGCTGCTGAATACTTTGCTTGGGCTGGGGACGAGACGGCTCAAGCGCTACAGTTGGGCGGGGGGTCGAGCAGATGATCATGACCGAAGAGGTGCGGGAGTACGCAAAGATGCGCGACCGGCAGGATCGAATTGGCCACTGGAAGCTGTTGGGTGTCGCTGCCTGGGCGGCGGTACTGCTGGGCTCGCTTTGGTGCTGTCGCTGGCTGATTGGGTGGTCGGGGTTCGAGAAGTGGACGGCCACCTTGGTCTTTCTCGTGGGGTATGGCTTCGTTATTGAAGGAGTGAGCGATTGGTTTACTAAGGTGTGGGCGAAACTCATACCGAGATCCTGGATGGAGTTGAGGTAGGATGACCGAGATCTACCAGAGATCGGCTGACGATCCAGCGAACTCGTCTCCCACAACTGCATTCTTCAAATCCGGAACAGGTGGATTCCTGGATCGTGTCTTGATCCTCCGGCACCCAACAGAGTCAGATTGAATAGAACCATCGTTACGGAACAGCAGCTTGAGCCGTCTGCGAGGGCTGAAACTCGTGCTACGATTCCCGAAATGATAGTCATCCTTAACGCAAGAGACTCAGATGGGAAAATCTGATTGTGTATTCTCCGTTGATCAACGACTTCGTTAGGGAACCTGATGACGCACTGGTCATCTGGCGTTTCATGCGCTTACCTAGCTTCCTATCGCTTTTGCAAACTACGAAGCTCTTTTTCATTCGTCTTAGCAAGGTCAACGATCCCTATGAGTGCGAAGTGCCGGATTGGGCGTTCGAGAAGCTTGCAAGGAGTCGTCCCCTGACTCTCGATGATACGCTTACGACCAGAATCCGGGAATTGTTTCGGCTGTTTCGTGCAACTCAATGTGTCTGCTGTTGGCACAAAGGACCAGTTGAATCGGCGGCGATGTGGTCACTCTATTCCGACAACTCTGGTTTGGCGGTACGCACAACTGTCGGACGACTAAAAAGCGCACTACGTTCATGTACAGAAGCAGTCTCTATAGGCGAAGTTTTATACGAAGATTTTGCTGACGGCTCACTGGTTGAAATGATAGACAATCCGGGTAACCTCGAATGGATACCGTATTTCAAGCGCAATAGCTTCGAACATGAGCGTGAGATCCGAGCCTTCGTACACGACAAAAATGATAGCGACGGTATTTCCCTGACGGTTGATTTATCGGATCTAGTTGAGAGCGTCTTCTTATCACCACACTCCGAGCCTTGGGTGCAAGACGTTATTCAAACAGAACTCAACGATCACGGCCTACCACATGTGAAAGTCGTGCGATCAAGTCTTTACCAGATGAAATGAAACATCAAGAGAGCACAGTCTCACGACCGAAGCGTTTTCCTCAATTCACCATAAGTCAGCGAACCAGCCCGCGAACTCGTACATGACCAGTCAGACAATCCCCGACACTAACCCCTCCGGCAGCTAGATCTACCCCCCTCATCCAGAGACAGAAAAAGACCCCGTTACTTGGGGTCTTTTCAACAGTTGCCCTGTGCCTGAAGGAGGTCTTAATCAGGGTCTTAACTTTTCCTGTCAATCTGTAATCGACTGATATCAAATCTGTTAACTCAAAGTAAGGACGCAAGTGAGCCGCACTTTTAATGCGATGGTCCCGGGTTCGAGTCCCGGCCGGCTCACCATTCTTCACCACCACGCACGCTACTGGCTCACTCGACCGCCACCACCAGAGTGAGTTTCTTGCCGACAGCGCGGATCGCAGCCTCAAGTTGGTCGAGTCGCGACGCATGCCCGAGGTCGAGAAGCCGATCGACTTGAGGCATGTGGCAGTTCAGCCGTCGTGATAGCTCGGCCTTTCCGATACCGTTTTCGACCATAGCCGCATAGAGAGATAGCTTTGCCTGCGTGAGTGCTGGAAGGCTCACCGTCCTTTGCCCCCGTTTTGGTTTCGAAGGCGCCGGGATGGATTCTCGATTCGACATGTACATCATTAAAGCGGTTTCAATGGCATCGACCGCTCGGGTCCATGGCCTCGTCCTCATCGTCACCGAATGTCGTGACTTCAGGAATATCTGGAGCGGTTAGCAAGATCGTTCCATTGTCATCATGCTGTAGTGATACCGCGTATTCGTACATAGACCTCTCTCCCCCTTGAAAGGAGCGCGTTTCCTGCCCTTTCACACCAAGATCCTTTTTCAGACCAAGATCCTTCTCGATCTTATTGACGAGTACGGTGCCAATTTCTCAACCCAACGCTTCCTCATTCGAGAACACATATAACTGCATAAACAGCTGTTAACGTGATGGTCTTTTCGAATGGATTCTAAACCTTAGTTGTCGGCTCAAATCCTACAGGGGCCCACGAAAGTTTCCACAGGCACTCGCGATGCATGCTATCCATACCGCGCTCTGGATTCTACTTCTCGTGAGCGCGATGTTGCTTCCATTCCTTTCCGGTCGCTACGATCCTCTCGCCACCAGCGTATCTGCCTGCGCGACCGTGGCGGCTTTCGGAAGTCTCCTACTCGCGCCGGTTGGAATCGCGTGGCTGATCTACAATCGCGGATATGCTCTGGCGAAGTCGGGGTTCGTTGTGGCGACGCTGGTCGTCGCATTCGCGACTCTGACCATGGTGTCAAAGGGTAGCGCGGCAGCTGGAGCGGCTATTCTGGCGTTATGGTTGACATGGCTCGTCCATCTCTGGCGACGTCTCTGCGCAGCGAAGATGAACGGCGTGAAACTATCGCGAGCGATACCGATCGCGCTAATACTAATTCCACTGGCAGTGACAGCAACGCGAATGATGATTATAGGAGCTGTCGCGTCGTGGAGCCACGACCGGGCGATCGCGAATTCGACGGAGATCATCGCGGACATCGAACGTTTCCACCAGCGTACCGGAGCCTATCCGGTCGCGATCGGTTCTTTATGGCCCGACTATCAGGCAGGTATCATCGGCATCGAGCGGTACCGTTACGAGCCGAGCGGGGGAGGCCTACAACCTCTACTTCGAGCATCCTTCAACGGATCTCGCCACCGAGGAGGTCGTTATGTACAATCCGCGAGGCGAACAGGATTTTTCGAGTCATGCCGCCGACCGGCTGCAGCGCTCGCCTGAGGAGATCCGCCGCCAACGCGCGTACCTCGCATCGCACGATCTGCCGCAAACCAACTGGAAGCGCTTTCTCTTCGACTGACATCAAGATCGAGGTTTTGTAGTGCGCTTTCCTCGCGGCTTCACCTCTTGCCGTAAAGCCCAACAGTGACAGGCGCATGATACATTGCCGTTTATGTTCGCGTAGCTTCGCTATGAAATCTTCGCGATCATTCAAGACTTGGCGATGAATCCCAACTCCGTCATCCAGCGCGCCAACAAGTCCGTCCAGATGTCACACGACTTGCCCTTCTTATTCATGCCGAACCCGTGCCCACCGTCTCGGAACACATGCAGCTCCGCGGGCTGCTTCGCTTTCTTCCAGTTGTCCATCAGCCCGGTCGCAGTGGTTGTCATTCTCGGATTGTCGTCGTAAGCAACCGCGATGAAAAGCGGCGGCGCGTCAGTCGGAACTTGGTACCCTTCCGGAGCGACCGCATAGATGGAAATCGCAAAGTCGGGGCGGCTTTCCTTCGTGTATTGCGTCGCGGCGCCGACCGTCAGGTAACCACCGGCAGAAAACCCCATTACTCCGATGCGCGTCGGATCAAGCTTCCACTCCGCCGCCCTTTCGCGCACGGTCTTGAGAGCCAGCAATCCATCTTCGATGGCTGCTTTTTGACTGACTTCCCTGCTTTCGAGACCGACACGATACCGCAGTACAAAGGCGGAAACGCCACGCTCATTCAACCACCGCGCGACATCTCGCCCCTCATGCTCAATGGCAAGAATTGAAAATCCTCCGCCCGGGGCCACCACAACGGCAACGCCATTGGGCTTTGCCGCTAGGTACACTTCCATCACGGGCCGAGTTACCTTTCGAACCCATTTCTCGGTAGGACTCTTGACGTGTTCGTTGGTTGCCGGCGGTGTATACCATTCTTCGCCGGCCGGTAGATCCGCGCGCAGAACGATTTCCTGCGGAGCCGCCTGGATCTGGCCTATAGCCAGGACCACACCGCACATCAACAAGCAGCGAGACGTCATCACGAGTTCTCCTCCGTGAGCAACATCATATCGAAGCCACCGCATCCATATGTCGGCGGAGTAACTCAGTAGACATACTCTGATAACACTAGCGGTGTTACGATCTGTGGTTATGAAGACGTTGCTTCTGTGGCTCACCCCGGTCGTGGCCCTTGCTCAATTCGATACTGCAGCGGTACTCGGCACTGTGAAAGATGCCAAAGGCGGAATGATCGCCAGCGCCAAAGTCACTGTGCGCAACACCGCCACCGGCATTGCAAACACCACCAACACAGATGCGCAAGGAGATTACATCTTTCCTGCGGTCAAAATCGGCATGTATGAGGTTCGCGCCGAAGCGCCGGGTTTCTCGGCCGCGGTTGTCGAAAATGTGAATATCACGGTCAATGCTCGTCAGCGCGTCGATCTCACGCTACAAGTGGGACAGGTAACCGAAGTCGTTAACGTTGTCGAAAGCACTCCACTACTCGAAACCGAATCGAGTTCCAAGGGGCAAGTCATCAATCAACGTCAGATCGTAAATCTGCCTATCCGCGGACGAACATATTCCTCGCTGGCGCTGCTGGTTCCTGGCGTTCGTGAGTCGCAGTCCGGAAATTCCGGCGACATCACGACTCGCCGCGAAGGATCCTACAACGTCAACGGACTGCGTAGCGTCTACAACAACTTCCTTCTCGACGGGGTCGATAATAACTTCTACGGAACCACCAATCAGGGCTACTCAAACCAGGCCGCCCAACCCTCTCCAGATTCCGTCGCCGAGTTCCGAATGTCCGTCAACGCCTATTCAGCAGAGTACGGTCGAACCGGTGGAGCGGTGATGAACGTCTCTTCGCGATCCGGCTCGAATGAGTATCACGGCGCCCTATGGAATTACTTTCAAAACACGGCGCTCAACGCAACCGGGTTCTTCAAGCCTGCCGAGAATCGCAAGCCGGTTACCAACCGCAACCAATTCGGATTCGTTTTCGGTGGGCGGCTGATTCGCGATCGCACGTTCTTCTTCGCCGACTACGAAGGTTCGCGCTGGATCCAGAATCCTTTCAGTCTTACCTCCATTCCGTCACTCGCTCATCGAGAGGGTATTCTCACTGCGGATGTCCGCGTTCCATTCGCCTTTACGGCGAGCGACGGCAGAACCATCCCGGCCGGCACTACAATTCCCGCAGGACAACCGGTCCCCATGACCGGCTTTGCGCGCCGCGTGCTTGCCGAACTTCCCGCGCCAAATCGGCCCGGTGGCGGAGCGTTCGGAATTGCCAACAACTTCGGCGGTTTCTCTCGAAATCAGTTGTTCGAAGACAAGGGCGCAATCAAGATCGACCATCGTGTCAGCGATCGTCTCTCCGCATTCGCGCGGTACTCGCATCGCCATCAGTCGATCGAGCAGCCTGGACTGATCACCGGCTTTTCCGGCGGTAACGCCACAGGTTTGCTTGACACCTACAATCAGCAGGGAATTGGCGGCTTGACATTCACCGCGACCTCCTCCTCTGTAATTGAGTACCGGTTTGCAGTCACCCGCCTCGGCATGGACAGGTTGCCGATGTCCGTTGGCGGGCCAAGCATGCAAGAACTCTTCGGTATTCCAGGACTCCCCGAAGGGCCGCGTATTCAAGGTGGCGTCACCCCGCAGGACATCAACGGATTCGCGCGTATCGGCCGCCAATCCACTAGCCCGCAAGCGCAGTTTCCGCGCACGCTCAACTCGCGATTCAACTACAACAAGATCATCGGCCGCCATAACCTTAAAACGGGTCACGAATGGCTCGATCTCAGCATCGCTGTAGATGATACGAACCCGCTCTATGGAATCGATGCCTACGGTGGAGGCTACTCGCGTTTGACGGCCGGAGCGACCAACGTCGTCTACTCTCTGGCCGATTTCTACTTCGGCGCTCGCAGCAGCTACCAACTCGCGACGCAGAAAATTGCCGACGTGCGGCAGTGGGCGAATTGGTTCTACATCCAGGACGATTGGAAAGTAAATGATCGGCTTACTCTGAATCTCGGAGTCCGGTATGAGATCACGACCCCTATGTATGAGGCGAACAACGAACTCGCCAACTTTGACCTCGCGACCCGCCAGCTTGTGCTCGCCAAAGACGGATCACTCGAAGAACGTTCGTTGCGCAAAATGGATTGGAACAACTTTGCTCCCCGTGTTGGATTCGCTTACCAGCTAACGAAGAACACCGTTGTCCGCAGCGGCTATGGAATCGGATACAACTATTGGAATCGCATGGCGTCTGCCGAAGTGCTGGGCACGAACGCGCCGTTCGTGACGCGGTTCTCTCGAACAAACAGTGTCCTGAATATTGGCAGCCTCTGCTCGGGAAATGCTTTCGAGAATTGCTTCCGCACCACATGGCAAGGATACCCGTCCAATCTTCCCAGCAATGTGATTCTCTACATGCAACAGGAGATGCCCTGGAGTTATATCCAAAACTGGCACTTCACCATTCAACAATCTCTCTCGCCAAGTACACTCATCGACGTCGCCTATGTGGGAAACAAGGGCGTCAAATTGCCATTGCTCGGAGATTTGAATCAAGCTCGACCGGTTACGGACGCCGAACTTGCGGCTACCGGCGGCACTCCTCTCTCTACTCTGCAGGCGCGGCGTCCGATCCCCGGATACGGCAACATCACGGCGGTCGTCCCGACCGGCTTCTCGAACTATAATGCCCTGCAAGTCCGGTTCGAACATCGCGGTGGCGATCTGACTTTATTGAATTCCTTCACGTACGCGAAGGCTATCGATAATGTAGGTCAGGTACTTGAAGGAACCAACGGCGGTTCCCCGAACCCGCAGGACTTTTACAATCCCAACAACGACAAAGGTCCATCGAGTTTCGATCAGCGTTTCAACAACACAACCAGTGTGGTTTACAGCCTGCCCTTCGGCCGCGGGAAGCGCTTCGGCTCCGACACGCCTGGCGTAGTTGACGCGATTGCAGGGGGCTGGGAAGCTTCGACAATCATCAACCTTCAAAGCGGGCAACCACTCAACTTGCGGTATGGAGATACCGATGGACGCTTATCCGACGGACAGGCCGATTTTCTCGGCAATGTTGCGCTCCGGCCAAATGTGCTGAATCCGTCAGCAGGGATTCTGGCTCCTGACGATCAACGCAATCACGAGAATTACTTCAATCGGACCAACATCGCGATTCCGCCGGCTTCCAGTCCCTTTGGGAATATCGGCAGGAACGCCGTGTACGGCTACGCTCTGTATCAAGTTAACCTCATGATGCAGAAAAACTTTGCGATGCCGTTCATCAATGAAGAGTCGCGCCTCACGTTCCGTGGAGAGTTCTTCAACTTGTTCAACACGACAAATTTCACAGCCCCGACCACCGATTTCCGCAGCGCCAACTTCGGGCGCGTCGGTTCCACGTTCGATCCTCGGGCCGTTCAACTTGCTTTGCGGTTATCATTTTGAGAAAACTTTTTTGCGTCTTCCTCGGGCTTCTGTCGGCGACTGTCGCTGCGCCCTCCGACAGAAGTGGCTTGTTGATGATTTCGATCGATGGACTGAATCCGCAATACGTGATTCAGGCTGACAAGTACGGGCTAAAGATTCCGAACCTTCGGCGTATCTTGCGCGACGGCGCCCACGCCAGCGGTGTCCGTGGAGTTCTCCCCACCGTGACATATCCGACGCACACCACGATGCTCACCGGAGTGTGGCCCGCCAAGCACGGCATCTATAACAACGTGACATTCGATCCGCTGCAGACCAATCTCGGAGGCTGGTATTGGTACGCGGAGGACGTTCGCGTTCCCACCTTGTGGGAAATGGCGGCAAAGGCGGGATACACCGTTGGAAGTGTGGCCTGGCCGGTAAGCGTGGGCGCGAAAGGTGTCAGCCACCTGATCCCCGAATACTGGCGAGCGATGACCACCTCGGACGATTTGAAGCTGCTTCGATCCCTATCCTCTCCAGGTCTGCTGTCTGCATTTGAGCCAGTGCACGGAAAGTACATCATCGATCTCGACGATGCTACCCCCGGTGACTGGATGCGCACGAAGTATGCCGCGTCCATCATCAAGGAGAAGCGTGCGCGCGTCCTGACACTCCACATGGCTTCTCTCGACCACATTGAGCACGATACCGGGCCCATAACCGCCCCCGCATTCGCCGCGCTTGAAGAGATCGACAAGATGGTAGGCGTGCTTGAGCAGGCGATGCGATCGGTTGCTCCCGATGCCTCAATTTGTATCGTCTCCGATCATGGCATGGCGCGCGTCGAACATGAATTAAATCTTTGAGGCGCGTTCGTGAAAGCCGGCCTGATCAGGCCGGCCGTTGAGCCGAAAGCCCCTAAAGCCCCAGCGATTGCAGACTGGAAAGCGCAGCCCTGGTCTGCCGGGGGCTCAGCCGCAATCATCTTGAAAGATGCCAATGACACGGAAACCTTAAAGCAGGTCGACCGCTTGCTGAAAGATCTCGCGTCCGATCCTAAGAATGGCATTGCTGCGATTCTCGACCGAAGGGCCGTTGCTGAACTGGGAGGAGCGCCGAACGTCGCCTTCTGGGTAGATCTCAAACCTGGCTTTGCCATCGGATCCGCGCCTGCGGGTGCTTTAACCAGAGACGTTCCTGTGCGCGGTACGCACGGCTATGCTCCGACACACCAGGAAATGCGCGCTTCATTTTTCATCACGGGTCCGGGTATTCCAAAAGGCAAGGCATTAGGAGAGATCGATATCCGAAGCGTCGGTCCGACTCTTGCAAAGGGGCTCGGCATCAGTCTGCCCGCGGCAGACTTAAAGCCACTATTCTGAGTCCGGCGCAAGCAGCCTCATCGGATACCATGGACCACAATGATGATCGCCGCCCGTTTACTCTGTATAGCCGTCGCACCGCTCGGTATCGCGTCTGCCCAGCAGACAGCTCGTGAGATTGTGGATAGCATCAAGGCCCACGTAGGCGTGCCTTGGCGCGAGCAGACCGTCGATACCATCAAGGCCGGCGATCCGGAAACGCCCGTGACCGGTATCGCGACCACGGTCATGGCGACGTACGACGTGCTCGAACGGGCCGCCGCCTCCGGTCACAACTTCATCATCACGCACGAACCCACGTTCTACAGCCACCAGGATAACGTCGACACTCTGCGGAAGGACAACGACGCCGTGTGGGCTGCTAAAGAGAAGTTCATTCGGGAGCACAAGCTTGTCGTCTTTCGCTTTCACGACCACTGGCATATGCGCCGTCCGGACGGGATTATGGAAGGGATGAAAAATGCCCTGGGCTGGCAGAAGTATCAGAACGCAGAGACGCCGTCCCTGTACACAATGCCTGAGACCACCCTGGAAAGCCTGGCAGCCGACATTCGCAGCAAATTGAAGATCAAGGTTCTTCGCGTAGTAGGTTCGCGCGATATGAAGATCACAAAGGTAGCCATGGTCCCCGGCGCGTCCGGCCCAGCGGCGCATCGCAGGATGCTGCAGCGTGATGACGTCGAGGTGCTCGTGATTGGCGAAGTGCCGGAATGGGAAACGATCGAGTATGTCAGTGACGCCGCGGCTCAGGGCAAACGAAAGGCGCTCATTTTGATGGGACACATTCCTTCCGAGCAAGCCGGTATGGAAAATTGCGCCACGTGGCTGAAGACGTTCATGAAAGACACCAAGGTCGCGTTCGTCCCCGCGGTCGAACCGTTCTGGATGCCGAAGTAGTTACTTGCCGATCCTTCGTCCCAGAAACTGCATCAATCCGAGAGGATCATCAGTCAGGATGCCGTCCATTCCCAACTCGACATATTTCTTCCACTGGTCCACTGCATTTGCAGTACCGGACAGAATTTTTATACCGGCGGATTGAAGCTGTCGTATCTCGTCCGCAGTCGCGTCATCGGCTCGGAGCATCAGATGTGTAGCGCCATGGCGGCGCGCCAGTTCCAGATAACCTGGCTTGAACCGCCGGGCGTTTAAAAGACAAATCTTGATCTTCGGGTTCCTCTTCTTCATCGCATCAGTAGTACGATAGTCGCTCGACTGCAAAATAAAACGATCCTCGACATTGTGCTTTCGAACAATCGTGTCTATAAGCTCAACGAACTTCTCCGGAGTAACAGATTCGGTTCCCGCCGGCGGCATCTTAGTCTCTCCCAGCAGTGGCAGGTTACTTGCCTTCACCGCTGACAGGAACAAATCGAGCGTCGGCATTTTCTGCGCCGGCGAAGTCTTATAGTTGGGTGAGTTCGGACGCTCCGACGATCCACAATCGAATCGAAGGATGTCATTCAGCGTCAGCAGGTGGATTGGACCTGGCTTCACTTGCGACCCCGCCGAGGGCCGGCAAACCTCCGAGTTCACAGTCGAGTCATGATGGATCACAATCCGGTTATCAGCCGTGACGTTCATGTCGAACTCCAACATGTCGACTCCCAGCGTCACCGCATGATGAAAGGCTGCGATAGTATTCTCGGGCCACAATGCGGCGCCGCCGCGATGTGCAATCACTATTGGCTTGTCAGCCGCGGTCAGAATCGAAGCAAATAGCAGGAGATAACGCCAGACGCGCATAGTCAAGATAATATATCCGACATGACAAGACGAACGTTATTGCGCGCCTTGATGACTGCATCGGCCACGACCTCCTTCCCGCGCTACCGAGCCTTGGCTCAGGCGCAGCGTGGCAAGGTCAAGATCACCGATGTGAAGGCGATGCAGGTCAAAAACATTGCCGGCAATTGCCTCATCCGAATCAATACCGATGCCGGGTTGGTCGGCTATGGAGAGGCCGGAGCCTCGGGTCCGATGGCCCGCAGTCGCATCGAACAGTTCAAACAAGTTCTCGTCGGCCAGGACCCGCTTTCCATCGAACGGCACTTTTCGAACATGATGTCGTTCATGCATCCCTACATGGCGCACGTTCCCACGGTCAGTGGTATCGACATCGCACTCTGGGACCTGGCAGGCAAGATCACGGGGCAACCGGTGAACGTCCTGCTCGGCGGACCATTTCGGGACGCGATCAAGCTCTACTCACACGGCGGTGGCTTGAAGCCTCTGGACCCGGCCTCATGCAAGGAATGGGCGGCTAGAGTGAAAGCGGCTCCCGAGGGTTTTACCGCATTCAAAATCGATATCCACGGTCTCATCGGGCTGCCGATGGGTCGATTTGCTTCGTCGCTCGACAGCAGTCAGATTCGCACTGTGGGCAAAGCATACGCCAACGTTCGCGAAGCCGTCGGCGATTCCATCGACATCGCCGTTCACTGCCACAACGAGTTCGATACATTAAGCTCCATCCAGATCGCGAAAGCAGTCGAGCCGATCAATCCTCTCTTCCTCGAAGACCCCATGCCCGTGAGCTTCTCCGAGGGCTGGGACGCTCTTCGCCGGTCGACACGAATTCCAATCCTCGCGGGCGAAAAGCTTGAGCTCGTCACCGGGTTCAAGCCGTTTCTCGATAGGCAGACTGCAGACATCATTCACCCCGACCTGGCGTTCGCAGGCGGAATCACCGGAGCCAGAAAGATCGCGGACTACGCCATGATCACCAAGACACCCGTAGCTCTGCACAACGTCGGGAGTCTCGTGCTCTGCTACGCGTCAGCGCATTTTGGGTCCGCAATTCACAACTTCTATCGGAGCGAGAGCGCTCTCGGCCGACCCACACGACACGTCGAGCAGATGTCATCGACAAGGCCGCCGGAAGTTCGCAATGGACAATTAAAAGTACCGGACGCCCCCGGACTCGGCTTCGAGCCGAACGACGAGTACCTGCGGTCGCAGCTAGTGGACGGTGAACAGTTCTGGGCATAACGTCTATTGCGCTTTCAAATACGCAATGAGCGAGAACAACACCGCATCCTCGAGGGGCCTGGTCGGCATGCCTCCATGTCCCTCGCGGATGCGTCGAAGGATAGTCGCTTCCTGAACTGAATCGCCATTAGCGAGTTGCGATCGTTTATATACCGTCAGAATCTCCGGTGTCCTATTCGCCGGTTGAGCGTGGCACGCTCCACACTGTTCCAAGTAGACCTTTTTGCCGTTGCTAAGCACTTCGTCATCCGCGCCCCGGATGGGACGCAGAACGGCGTTGATCTCGGGTCGTCCCCGCAACGTTTTCAAATAGGCCATCAGATCTTCCCAATCTTGAGGACGCAATAGATTCTTGTACGAAGGCATCCCGTTATAGCCTTCCGTCACCAGTTCCCGCACGTTCTGCTCGAGAGCTCGCTTGCCATTGATCAAGCGAACTTTCCCGAACAGCGTCCGCAGCGATGGACCTGCCCGCCGAGCATCCGTCAGTACGTTATGACAGCCGCCGCACGCGCGAAAGACATCCTTCCCTCTGGCTTCTGGTGTTGACTGGGTCCGGCCCGCAGTCGTTAGCATCATCGATAGTAGTACCGCCGCAACTCGTGGGCCCATCTGCAGATTGTCTCGTATCATCAGGACAGCTTCATGTCCAACCTTCAAGCGCAGTTCGGCCAGGTTGATATTTATCTATTCGACCAACTCCTGCGTGGCAAAATTGCTCCGGGAATGCGAATCCTCGATGCCGGCTGCGGAGCCGGACGCAACTTGATCTACCTGCTTCGGGAGGGATACGAAGTCTTCGGCGCGGACTTCGATCCACGAGCGATTGCCGAAGTCCGTCGCATCGCCGCGGTCCTAGCGCCTACGATTCCTTCCGACAACTTCCGCATCGAACCCGTTGAGCAGATGTCCTTCCCGGAGCATTTCGCCGATGTCGTCATCAACAGCGCCGTCCTGCACTTCGCGCGCGACGACGATCATTTTTATGCGATGCTCCAAGGCTCATGGCGCGCCTTGAAGCGCGGCGGCCTTTTCTTCTGCCGCCTCGCGTCATCCATCGGAATCGAACATCAAATAGATCAGGTCTCCGGCCGTCGGTACAACCTGCCCGACGGCTCTGAGCGCTATTTGGTCGACGCGGCGCTCCTTGAAACACTAGCCGAACAACTCGGTGGACAATTAATCGACCCCCTCAAGACAACCGTTGTTCAGAACCAACGTTCAATGACAACCTGGGTCATGAAAAGAATTGCTTAATCGAACATTACAGTTCGAACCGCGTATAAAGGAGCATATGATCATCACCACTACACCGGCTATTGATGGCAAAAGCATCCGCGACTATCGAGGCATCGTTACCGGCGAGGCGATCCTCGGCGCCAACATCTTCAAAGACCTGTTTGCGGGTCTCCGTGACATCGTCGGTGGCCGCTCAGCGGCATACGAAAAGGAACTCCGAAACGCGCGCGACCTTGCATTCTCCGAGCTAACTGCCAGCGCAAAAGAAGTAGGGGCCAACGCGATCGTAGGAGTCGACATTGACTATGAAGTTCTTGGTCAAAACAACGGCATGCTCATGGTCAGCGTCAGCGGAACAGCCGTCATCGTCGAGTAGTTTTCTCCAGTAACGCGCATGCGTGCATGATATATTCAAAACATTTACTGCGTCGTAATGTTGATACTTCAGTGGGAGGGATCTCATGCACGCGCAACGAATCCTCCGCGGCGTTTCAATCCTAACGCTGCTTGTCGTACTAACTTCCGGATTCGCCATCCAGCGCATCAACGCCCAGGTTTTATATGGATCCCTACTCGGATCCATACAGGACGCTTCAGGCAGTTTGGTTCAAGGGGCCACGGTTCGCATCACGAACAAGAGCACTGGCGTTGTCCGGGAAACAACATCGAATGAAGCCGGCTTATACACGTTTCCGAACGTGCTTGCCGGTACGTATGACTTGGAAGTCTCGCAGTCGGGCTTTCGCCCGGTAACCCAAACCGGCGTTATCGCCACCGTCAATTCCGTCACGCGCACCGATATTCGACTCGAAGTCGGCGCGACCACGGAGCAGATAACTGTATCAGCGTCGGCCGCGCTGCTCCAAAGCGATAAAGCCGACGTCCACTCTGAACTCACGACGAAAGAAGTGATGGATCTCCCGACTGGCGCATATCGGAACTACCAAAGTCTCATTAACCTCGTTCCCGGCGCCACACCTGCCGATACGCAGAACAGCATTCAGGGCGCTCCTGCGCGCGGCCTCGCTACCAACATCAACGGGACCGCTAAAAACAACAACAGCACTCGCCTCGATGGCGCGGTAAATGTCTATCTGTGGCTGCCTCATCATGTAGCGTATGTGGCGCCGCAGGAAACCGTGGAGACGGTAAGCATCGCGACCAATAACTTCGACGCCGAGCAAGGCTTGGCGGGCGGGGCAGCGATCACTGTCGTGACCAAGTCCGGAACTAATGAGTTTCATGGTTCCGCCTTCGGCTATCACACGAACAACCACCTCAAGGCCAGAAACTTCTTCCAGGTCGGCGAACAGCCACGCAGCAGCCGCAACATGGATGGCGCCACTTTTGGCGGACCAATCCTGCGCAACAAGTTGTTCTTCTTCGGCGGTTGGGAAGGCATGTGGGAACGCACAGCAGCCAATGGCTTTTTCACAGTGCCGACCGACGACATCCGCAGAGGGGATTTCACTGCTTACTCCACCATTTACGACCCGGCCACCGGAGACGCCAACGGCGCCGGTCGTACGCCTTTTCCCAACAACATCATTCCGTTGAACCGGCAGAGCGCCATCTCGCGAAAGATGCAGGATCTGATCCCACAACCCAACCTTCCCGGCACGACGGCGAACTACTTTAGCGCGGGTACCCTCGTGTTCGATCGTCAGAACTACGATGCCAAGGTGAACTGGAATCGCTCGGATCGTCACGCCCTATTCGCAAAATACAGCGCGATGGACGCAGTAGGTTCGTGTCCGTTTTCTCTTGGCGAAGCAGGCGGATCGGCCGTCTGCACGGGCAGCTCTCCAGGAACCGCAAACACATTAGTGCAGATTGCGACCATCGGTCATACCTTCACGGTTTCGCCGCAGATTGTCGTCGACGGAAATGTCGGCTGGACACGATTGGAGCAGCGTGGAACGAATCCGGACTTCGGGACCAACTTCGGCCTCGACGTTCTCGGCATTCCCGGCACCAACGGACCCGATCCGCGCCAAAGTGGAATGCCCGCATTCGCGATCAACGGGTACACAACCCTTGGCAATAGCGACAATCCTCGTCCGAATACCTATGCCGACCAAAGCTTCACTATCAATAACAACGTCGGAATCCTCGCCGGTAAGCACGATCTGCGCGTTGGCCTCGACGTTGTGCGTCATCAACTAAATCACTGGCAGCCCGAGCTCAACAATCCGCGCGGCTTGTTCACCTTCAGCGGTGGAGAAACAGCGCTCAATGCGACTGGAGCCGCCGCTCCAAATCAGTTCAACGCATATGCTGCGTTTCTTCTTGGTTCACCCATCAGCATGGGCAAGAGCCTGCAGCATCTCACGATGAGCGGAAGAGAGTGGCAATTCGGAACATACATACGCGATCGCTGGCAGGCCACGCAGAATCTCACGCTTTCCCTTGGTCTTCGCTACGAATACTATCCGCTGATGACGCGCGCCGATCGCGGTCTCGAACGCTACGACCCGACAACAAACCTCGTTTTATTCGGTCGCCGCGGCGATAATCCCGATAACGTCGGGATCAATGTCAGCAAGACAATGTTCGCCCCCCGAGTCGGATTCGCGTATCGCCTCGGAGCAGATACCGTGATTCGCTCGGGCTACGGCATCACATATGATCCGCTGCCGTTCTCGCGTCCTCTGCGTGGGCCGTATCCTGCAACCATCTCGCAAACATTCGTCGGCTCAAACACGTTTGCGCCATTCGGACCGCTGGAGCAGGGAATTCCGCCCTTCACCGGACCCGATCTCACTCCGGGTTTTGCCCCACTCCCAGTGACTGTCGACACGCGTAGCCCATGGGCTGGGACTCTGAACCGTGGATACATCCAGTCCTGGAATTTCATCTTGGAACGTCGACTGCCGGGCGAAACAGTTGTATCCGCCGGGTATGTGGGAACGCAGACCACAAATCAGCTTGCCGATCGCGATATCAACGCAGCCCCGGTTGGCGGAGGCAACACTGGAAAGCCTCTGTACCCTCAATTCCGACGTACCGCCGTCACTTCCATGTGGGATGGTTGGCTGAGCGCGAATTATCATTCCGCGCAATTCTCGGTGAACCGTAATATGGGCGGCTTGACTCTAAAGGGCGCCTACACGTTCTCGAAGGCCATCAACTCTACGGACGAAGATGGTTGGGCCAACGTTATGTGGAACCATCCTGAAGTGCTCGATCGCAATCGAGCGCTTGCCGGATACGATCGAACGCACATCTTGCAACTCGGCTGGGTATATGAAATGCCTTTCGGCCCTGGAAAGAAATGGGCCAACGGTGGATTCGTTTCGATGCTCACCCGCGACTGGCAGGTCAATGGGAACTTCAGCGCATATAGCGGGACACCCTTCACCGTCACGTCCGCAGGGACTTCCTTGAACGCCCCAGGCAACGCGCAGACCGCCGATCAGGTTCTGCCAGAGGTCGAGAAGTTAGGCGGTATCGGCCGCAACGTCGCCTTCTTCGATCCACTGGCCTTCCGCGCTGTGACCGATAGACGATACGGAAGCTCCGGACGCAACATTCTCCGTGGACCCGGGGTGATCAACACGGACCTGTCGCTATTCCGGACCTTCCCGATCCGCGAGCGGTTCCAGCTTCAGTTCCGCGCCGAAGCATTCAACGCTTCGAACACACCGCACTTCAACAATCCCGGCGCCAATGTATCGAATATGCGGCTAAGCGCCAACGGGACCATTACCGATCTCGGCAACTTCATGTCGATCACCAGCGCTCGCACCGACGAGCGCATCTTCCGGTTCGCGTTGCGGATTCAGTTCTGACTTCCGCAGTTTGCCATTCATGTCGCGAAGTACTCGACCCAGGCGCAGACGAGCACTCTTGACGGCGCTCGTCTCACCTTGCTCGGGCAAAGGATGTTTTTCTGACTCGTCCGCGGCGACGTCGAACAACTCGCCAGTGCTGTACAGCTTGTACTGTTGGTCGCGAGCAAAGATCTTGAGTGAGAATTTATCTTTATCCCAGCCCGGCCGCGGATCGTAATGGCAATAGATCCACTCCCGCGCAGATCCTTTCTGACCGCGCAATTGCGAATAAAAGCTGCGGCCGTCAGCGATAAAATTGCCAGGGATCTTCGAACCTGCGATCGCAGCGAGCGTTGGAAGGAAGTCGGTCGAATCGATCAGATCATCCGAAACCTTGTCGCTCGGAGCGGTCCCTTTCCAATTCGCGATCATCGGCACATGCGTTCCGGCGTTCGTCGTGTCGCCTTTCCCGCCGCGAATAACATGCTCTCCCATACGCGATGTAATCTCGCGCGGACTCCCGTTATCGCTAAAGAAAAGAATGATCGTGTTCTCGCGCAGGCCGAGCTGATCCACTTGCTGAACGACACGCCCGACACATTCGTCCATGTACGCGACCATATCGCCGAAGAACTTCGGATCCGCTTTCTGTCTGTCACCCCTGGCCCACTCACGGCTGCGCGGCGTCGCCGTGAATGGCGCATGGGTCAACGCCATCGGATAGTAGACAAAGAAAGGATGCTCTTTCTCCCGCTTCATAAATTCCGATAGGAACGAGACGAACACATCTTCCCCGTACGCGCCCTGCACCGTCCGAAGCGCCCCATTTTGCATGACCATAGGGTCGGCATAACGTGAGCCTTTGTCTTCTGTATGACCTGCGTGCCAAAGGCAATACTGATCAAAGCCGCTGTCCTTCGGCAGCATGCCCTTGCCTCGCCATTCCGGCTGATAATCGGGCGGGTTATAGCTGTACATCTGCCATTTCCCAGCGATGCACGTCTTGTAGCCGGCGCCTTGCATCAGATGTCCAAACGTTTTCTCTTTCGGGTTCAGAATCCCAAACGCTTCATAGTTCCGAAAATTGTACTGTCCGGTCATCAACTGCAGCCGCGTAGGCGCGCATAGCGGCTGAGCGTAAGCGTGGCGAAATCGAATGCCCGAAGCGGCCAGCGCATCAAGGTGAGGCGTCTTATACGACGTGCCGCCATTGCATCCAAGGCATTCGTATCCAAGATCGTCCGACATAATGAGGATGACATTCGGCTTTTTCGCATCGCGCGAGAGCGCAATCTGCGGAACGGCTAAGCCCGCGGCTGCAAGCGTTGAGTTACTCAGGAAAGAGCGACGATTCATAAGCTTATTTCCAAACTTTCATATAGATCTTCTCTTGTTCGATCGGAAGCAGTCGCTGCAACTCAACAGCCGCTTCATGTGGGGACATCAAATGCACTTCCGGAGAATTCTCACGTCCCACCAACTTCGCGCGGACGTAGCAACTCTCTCCCGCTATCAAATGGCAGAGAATCGGCGGCCGGTCCTTATCGTCCATCGTGATGTTATAAACTCCCGGCGGTACCTCCAGCCGGTAGTAAGTCGGAAAGCGAAGGCTAGCGACCTTCTTCCCATCCACCTTCATCAGGAACCACCCGCCCAGACCACGCGTATCTTTCGACGAATACATTCCGACGATATATGCCGTGTCAGCAGCCTGAGCCAGCCCGAACGCCGCGAGCATAAGCAATGCGAATTTCATTCTCAATCAACGTAACGCAGTTCCTTACTTGAGTTGTGGAATGGCATCCAACGCGTCGTTGTCGAGGTCTCCAAGCCGCAGTCGCTTTTGCAGCCATTCGGCCCGTTTCCGGCGGCCGGTAGCGTTCATTTCGTGACCGGCGTCGTAAGTCCAGCCTCTTCGGCTCCGGGAAATATGCGAAGCTTCGTCTGACAATGCGCTCCGGTTATAGGCTTCTCGAAGCGGCCATTCTGCAGGAACACTGCCGCTGGCTCCGACCGTTGAACGAATGACTTCGAATCGTCCCACGAAAGAGTCGTGAAAGTATCCCGAATCCATTCCTCGCCCAACTTTTCGCGCTCAGCCTCCATCTCCGCGTTCTGATCGTCGTAAATATACCCACGTAGCGAGTACATGTTTCCATCAGGACCAACGATTGAATGCGCTTCTCGACTCCTGTCAATTTCGCTCCGACACCTGCGCCAAAGCTGTGCCCGACATAAGCCACGCGAGCCGCATCCACGTCTTTCCGTACAAGCATCAAATCAATAGCGCATCTCCATTCTCGCGCCATCTTAGTGCCGCCATCGGGCCTTGGCCACTCCGGGGTCGAAGTCTTCTTCGACTCCCGGTCGGACCAGTGGCGAATCGAGCAGAAGACACACCGATCCCGCTCGCACCATAACTGTCGCTACATCAAGGAACTCTCTATGTTTCGCAGGGCGGAGCCTTTCATCATCCAATGTCCGTAAAGGTAAAAGGATATGGGCCACTCCCCAGCGGCGTCACAAGGATTCCGGGAACTCGACCGCCAACTGGACTTGTGAACGAGTACTCGAACATGGGAACCCCCGCCCGCCCGTCTATCGGTCTAATCCTTTCATCCGCGGCCTGATTGCGATCGTTTTCGAACCGCCTTGCAAGCTCCTCAAAATGAGTCCCTCTGCGCGAAAGCGAATAGAAGCAACAATGCGAGCGTCATGAACGCATTCTCCCAAATCATGCCGCCGACTATGTTTGTATTGCATCCCGTATTCGTCTGTATGGACACTCACGCGTCTTCGCCGAACTAAGAAAAGTCCTTCAAAAAACCGCAAAAGAATTCTTTTCTTGGATTGACTTGCATAAGGGCGCCGACTAGAATCCTTACGGAGTCGAATCATGAAACGTCGTGTGATCGTTGCAGTGGCCTTGTTTCTTGCTGCGCAACCTACTCTTTGCGCAGCCACCTTGACCCCCGGTGTGGCATCCATGTTCACTTTTGGGGCTCCCAACGACAACACGCCCACGGTGATTCCCATTTACGAGTACCTGGCCGCCGGTCCCAGCACCATCCGCGTCGTGGATATGGGGTATGAAGGTGATGAGTTTCAGTTCATCGTAGACGGTGTGCCGTATCTCACCCACATTCCCGTGCCCGGTGCCTCCGATGAAACCGGGACGTTCTCCTTCGAAACTGTCTGGGCCGATCCTCATTTAAGCCGTGGAACCGCCTTCGTAAGTCCCGGCCTGCACACCATCGAAAGCTCAGTTGTGGCTTACAGCGTAAACACCCTTGTCAGTGATGACGGAGCCGGCTTTATCCGAGCGGATGAAGTTCCCGAACCGAATGGGCTGACAATGATGGCGATCGGCGCGGCGAGCCTCATCGGGCTGAAGTTGCGGAGATCGCTGCGGACAGATCCACGGGATTCCTAGAACTACGTCTGCGGCACACTTGCCGTCGTGAATCCCACCGGATACGGTTCCTTCGGTATCACTATCCACGCAATGATGTACCCGAGTAATCCCGCAGGCGGAATGGCAAGCGAAAATACCACCCACAGGAGGCGGACGACAGTCGAGTCCATGTTCAAATATTCAGCCAGACCGCCGCAGATACCCGCTACCTTCTTGTTGGAGATCGAGCGAAACAGCGGCTTCTGGCTTTGAGGCGCCTTCGCTCGGCTCGTCGCTGTCCCGCATTCAAAACAGTAACTATCTCTTTCCTCTAGTTGTACGCCGCAATTCGTACAAAACATGAATACACTCTCCTCGTCGTAGAATACGTAGCCGGACCCAAAAGAGTTCGCCGCGAATAGAAGCCAAGTAACCGTGTTGTCTACGAAAAAATTCGTTGACCTACGAAAAGATTCGTTTAGACTCAATCCATGTCACGCGGCAACAACGTTCGACCCACTGATGCCGAGTTGGAAATTCTCAGCGTCCTTTGGGAACGCGGTCGATCGACAGTCCGCGAAGTACACGACGAACTGAATCTGAGAAGACCCACGGGTTACACAACCGTCCTCAAGTTCTTACAGATCATGGTGGAAAAAGGCCTTGTGCAACGCGACGAGGTTCATCGCGTGCACGTCTACGAGGCCGCACTGCCACAGGAGACAACACAAAGCCAGTTGATTCGCGACTTGGCTGCGAGAGCATTCGGTGGCTCCCCGCTGCAATTAGCGATGCGAGCCCTTGCGACTGATCGCGCCAGCGCGGACGAACTCGCCCAGATTCGGAAAATGCTCGACGACTGCGAGGGGAAAACGAAATGACACTGCTCGATGCGACCGGGTGGACTCTAATTCACTTCCTATGGGAGGGCGCGATCATCTTCGTAGTATTCGCCATAGCTGACGCTGCGGCTCGTCGCGCATCGGCCCGAATTCGATACTCCCTCGCTTCTGTTGCGATGCTGCTGATGCTTAGCTGCGCCGTCATGACTTTCGCCCGTCTCGTGAGTACACCAGTTGCTCATCAGCAGACACTATTGACGGCCACGGCTTCGATGCCATCGCCTTCGTCAGTAACGGGCGCTTCGGCGATCCAAGCGTATCTGCCTCTAACGAGCTATCTGCCTTGGCTAGTCTATGTCTGGATCACTGGAGTAACAGCATTGTCGACGCGGCTGATCGTGCAGTGGGTGATGGTGGAGCGTTGCCGCCGTCATTCGATTCGAAAACTGGACAGCGCCTGGCAGCAAAGGATCGACGCAGTTGTGGCTCGGTTGCATCTCAGGCGTGCGGTCCACATTTACGAATCGGCCATCGCCGACGTGCCTTCGGTAGTCGGTTGGCTGCGGCCTGTTGTCCTCGTGCCCGCCAATGCTCTTCTGCAACTCGGACCCGGCCAGATTGAAGCGTTGATCGCGCACGAACTGGCTCACGTGCGGCGGCATGACTATTTGATTAATTTGTTGCAGAGTTCGGTGGAGACGCTGTTTTTCTATCATCCTGGCGTATGGTGGGTGGGCCGAAGAATGCGCGAGGAACGCGAGAACTGCTGTGATGATCTCGCCGTTTCGGTATGTGGCGACCCGATCGTCTATGCGCGTGCGCTGGCCGACCTCGAACAGTTTCGCAGTAACATGCCCGAACTGAGAATGGCCGCCAACGGTGGATCGTTGCTGAATCGAATCGAACGATTGATCGCGCCTAGGCGAATGGTTCGGCCGGTCGCTCCTTTTGGAATCACAGCGCTCACTGTGGCAAGCGCCGCAGTCTTTATCTGGGCAGCGCCCCAAACATCGACGTCGCAAACCACGACGCCAGTTGCCCCCGCGACCGCGAAGCCCGTACTGGCTGAGAAAAATCAGGGAAGCTTTATCGACCAGATCCGCAACGCGGGTTTTCGTGATGTGACGGTAGATCAGTTGATCGCCATGAAGATTCACGGCGTGGATGCCAACTACATTGCGGAAATCAAATCTCTTGGATGGTCGCCCAATCCGGACCAGTTGGTGGCGTTTCGAATTCACGGGGTAAACGCCGAAACTGTCAAAGAGTTGCGCGCCATGGGTTACCCCCTAGATCCCGATCAGGCAGTGGCTGCGCGCATTCACGGGGTGACTTCCGAGTTCGCCGGCTCCTGGAAACAGCAAGGTCTAACCGGCCTCGATTTCGATGATCTGATTGCGCTGAAGATCCACGGGGCCGATCCATCGCAACTGGAGCCATTAAAAATGCTCGGATTCAATAAGGTCTCCGCCAAGGATCTGCTCAGCTTGCGTATCGCTGGAGTCACGCCGGATTTCATCAGCGAAGCGCGCAAGAGCGGCCTCCGCGATCTTCAACTTGAGCAGTATATTCAGCTCAAACACTTCGGGATCTTGGATTCCAAGGAAACCAACTAGGTTCGCTATCAGTACAGAAAAGGACCACCCTATGATTCGTATCCGAGGGTACGCGACTGGTGTGTTTGCAATCGGCTTACTATTCCTGGGAACCGCGCCAGGCCACGCCGCACACCTCGAAATTATTGGAGAGTGGAGCCTGAGGGCGCGAGAGGGCGAGCGTGTGCAATTAACGCTGCACTGGAAAAGCAAAGATCACACGATGAGCAGCATCACGGAATGGTCACTTGACCGGCTGGAGGGCTTGTC